>NZ_JAFEJA010000002.1:1835310-2139872 GCF_016919245.1 Streptomyces zhihengii
GAGGCGTACCGGCACGGTAAGGCCCTCGCCGGCTGGGGCGGTGCCCGGGCACTCTTCGAAGCGGTCGGCGTCTCCGCCGACGACTCCGGTGTCGTCGTCGCGGACGACTCCCAGGGCGTGCGGCCCGTGATGGAACTGCTCGCGGCCCACCGGGTCTGGGAACGTTTCCCGAGCGGGGTCTGACGCTCCGGCCCGTGCCGCGGCCCGTGCCCCGTGCACCGGCCGCGGTGGGGGGAGCGACCGCGCTCGGCGACCCTGTAGGGCGGTGACAGTGTCGAACCCCGCCCCGTGGGCGCAACCGATGTCGTCCGTGGAACTGGCCACCCCGGCAGTCGTACAGCTGCGCCGAGGCAACGACCACGACCGCATCCCCTCGCCGTCGCCACTGGACGGGGCCACTTTCCGCCGACCGGTCGCCAAGAGCGGGGTAGAGAGCCTGACGGGGGTGCTGGTGGGCGACGGCGCATGCGAACACTCGATGCCGCTGCCGGCCCTGGGACGGCGCCCGGGCGCTCCGCCGAGAGCTACTCCCGGCTGCTGTATTTCTCCATCCTCGGCGATGTCCTGGGTGCCGGGCCAGGTCGCCGCTGTTTCGGCGGGGTGGCCAGGGCCCTCGTCACCGCTCTCGTCCTCCTCACAGCGCCCTCCGGCGGTGCACACGGCCTTCGGGCCGACTCGTGCGTGCTGCTGGCGATGCAGGGGGAAGCGGCCGTCTGGGCGTGTGTGTTGATGATCTTGCCCACCGCGATCGCCGTGCCCATCACGGCAGAAGGCACCGTCATGGGCATCCGCGCGCAGGCCCGCCTGTCGCCGCCGAGATGCCACGGCGCCGTCAGCGGCCTACGTCAACCGGGGGAGTGACCCTACGGCTGCCGGCAGTGGACTGAGAACCGCCCCCCGGGCGTGGCGAACTCCCAGGAGCGTGCGCCCCCCGCACCCGCGTGCCATCCCCGGGCTGGACTGTGAGCAACTCGGCACGGGCGCGCTTCAGGCGTACCCGGTGCGCAGGTAGCCGATCGGAGGCGTGTTGAAGTGACGACGGAGGGCGTACTACGTGGCCCTTGTGGTGGTGCCCGCGGCGGCGGCGATGTCCGCCAGGGGGATCGGACGCCCGGCGTTGTCGTCGATGAGGGCGACGGCCCGACGCAGCGCCGACGGCTGCAGGGCTCCGGGCTGCGGTGCCGCATGGAAGTCCCCGGCCACGAAACGGCCCTCTCGCCAGTTGGCGGCGGCAAGGACTTGACGGTCCTTCGTGAGACGCAGCCAGGAGAGCACCGACATCAGGGTGGCCTGATAGGAACGGCGACGGAAAGGTGACGTCATCCATGTGGGCAGGCGCGAATCAGAGTGCGGACAGACCGCCGCCGTCCGCATTTCAGACCTGCGGACGGCGGCGGCGCTCGGTCGAACTAGGTGCTGAGGACGGAGTCGTCCAGGGGGCGGGCTCCAGGCAGCTGGTGACGGGCGGCGACAAGCGCGGAGTCGATGTCACGCGTGCCGGTGGAGACGCACAAGGTGTAGGCGATGTCCTGCATGCGCTGCTGTACTTCCTTGTCGCCGTTCTCTGCATGCAGGATGCGCAGCGTGTCGTACTGCTCCATGAGATTCGCCAGTACCGCCGGATGCGCCATAAGCATTGGACACCACTCCCTCGCACACTGCGTTCGTCCATTGTTGTGGTGCTGTCACCATGCCCCTTGGCCGGGCAGTACGCCTGCGCACCGGTCCACGACGATCAAGTGTTCGCTATGGGGACGCTGCGACCCCGCCCCGGACCGTGGAGCGAAGACGACCGGGCACGGACGACCCTTGATCAGCCGAACACGCGGAAGCCATGGCGGGGCGAACGGCAAATCTCTGCGTGGCGCGGGTTTCGCTTTCTGGGCAGCAGGCGTAGCGTCGCGAGTGTGCCGGGGCTCGCCGGGGACGGGATGTGATCATGAGATCGCTGGAGTTCCGCAGCCACAGACTGGCGGAGGTGCAGGAGTTCCTGTCCTGGGCCTATGCACCCATACGGCTCGGGAACCATGGGCATGCGGTGGGGGTACAGGTGGAGCGGATTTCGTCGGACGGCCTGAGCATGGACCGTCTCGATGTCGACTCCACTCTGTCCTACGACGCGGCCGCCCTCGGAAGGGTTTGCCTGATCACCGTCCACCACGGTGCGGTCGCCGACACCACCACAGGGCGCCGAGTTGTTCACGGGCCGGGGGAGACATTCCTGCTCGCCCAGCCCGACCGCCCCTGCACCGGTGAGCTGTGTGCCGCACGGTGCACGGTCACCCTGTTCGACCCCGGTCTGCTCGACCAGGTCGCGGAGGGCGCAGTACCCAGCGGCGGCCCGGTGCGCTTCACCGGCCAGCAGCCCGTCGACGCGGCAGCCAACCGGAGCCTGGGGGTGACGGTCTCCTTCCTGCGTGATCACGTCTTGGCCGGTCCCGACGGGAACAACCTGGTGGTGGAGACCGCCGTGCGGCATCTAGCAGCCGTCACCCTATCCGCCCTGCCTAACACGACAATGGACGACGGACTGGGCTGGCCCGGCAACCACGATGCAGGACCTGAGACGCTGCGCCGGGCGACGGCGTTCATCGAGGACAACGCCCACCGCGACATCGGTCTCGCCGACATCGCGGCCGCCGTCTTCGTCACCCCCCGCGCTGTCCAGTACGCGTTCAGCCGCCATGCCGACACCACCCCACTCGGCTACCTGCGGCGCGTGCGGCTTTTCCACGCCCACACCGACCTCGTCGCCGCAACCCCGCACGGCGCGAGCGTGATCACCATCGCTGCCCGGTGGGGCTTCAACCATCAGGGACGGTTCGCCGCCGCCTACCGCGCCGCCTACGGCGTCTCGCCCTCGGCCACCCTGCGCGCCGGCCCTGATCAGACCGCAGAATCACTCCAAACCGAGCAGCCGCCCCCGCTCACAGCACGGGCGGGTATCCCCGGGAGTGGACCGCCATGACCCAACCTGACGAAGGCCGTCCCCCGAAGGACGCGCACGCCAACACTCTGCGGGCCGCGCAACGCAGGGCGCACCTGCGCCGCATCGGGGCGAGCACGGCCGACGCCGCAGGAACCGCGATGAGGGAAGCGCTCGACAACGACGAGACGAACGCCGGTCCGGCCGACCATGAAGAGCCCACGACTCCCGCTCCGCCTGTCCGCGGAACGAACCGCTCCTGACGCACGACGAACCATCGGCCGATGCGACGGTACCGGCCGCGTTGATGGAAAGACGCAGGGAGAGAAGTTGGAACGACCCGGGAGGTAGAGCACAGTGGTGAACACGGCGATGCTGTCGCAGCGATACCAGCACGGCATCCTGGTGATCACGATCCATGACGACCCGGCCCACGACGAACGGGCAGACCTGGCACGGCGACTCGCCGAACTGATGCGCGCTCATCACCCCGCACCAGTTGTTGTCGTGATCGCGGACGCCGCATGCAGCGCCTCAACAGCCACCGCGGTGCGACGCGCCCACCGACGCGGCCGCGATCGGAACGAGCTGCTCTCCGTGGTGACACACAGCGCGCCGGTCAGACGGCTCCTGCAAGCAGGAGAGGCTGCCGCACGGCACCGCATGGTCATCCACCCCCGGATGGACGTCGCGCTCGCGGCCACAAGCCAGGCGTGCTCGGACCGGGCCGGAGCCGCCTCTGCCGAGCCGCTGCGTCTCTCCCAACCGACGTAAAGGAATAGGGCGCCGTGTCGGGTGCTCCCATCGTCTGGCGGGGTGAGACCAGGAAGCCTTGCGGAATCGCGCAGGAGTCGACCGGATCGCTTCGCCCCGCTGCAACTGCGACAGGCAGCGCTTCTTCCTATCGACTTCGCGTTGCCGCCGACGTCGGGCGTGGGCCCGCCACCATCACGTCAACGAGCGGAAGGAGCGGCGCGTGAATACACCCAGTAATCCCGACCCGGACCCCAGGACAACTTCCGGACTCGACAATGGGGGTGGTGTGCCGCCCGGCGAGACGCCGCCTGCGGAGGCCGGTATGAGTACGTCCACCGGTCCGCGCCGGCCGCCCCGGCGGGGCTGGGGCAAAGGACCCTTGATCATCATCTGGGCGCTCGTTGTCGTCTGCGCCCTGTTCTTCCTCGCCTACGCCATTGCACTCGGCACCCGTTGATCAGCAGCGAGCATAGAGCCGCAACTCGCGATACCCACGTTCGCGTCGCGCTCCAGCCTGGGCTTGTGTCGCTACGTGTCGGTGCGAGCTCTAGGCTCGACAGCACAGCCCGGTTTTCAGTCCAAGGCGCCAAAGGTCCTGTCGGCTGAGTCCACACCCTGCCCTGCTGGGACGAGGCTTCGAGCGAGTTGCCGCTCTTGCCTGTCCGTCGAGCAGCACCTCCGAAAGTGACCGCCGACGATGTGTGGCATGCCGGGGGAGCCGAGTTGCGGGCCCCGCCCGCGTGGCAGCAAGAAGCGGGGCCCGGGCAATGCCGTAGGGCGAAAGCAGTGCCATTTTGATAAACGCCCGCACCGCGTCAGGGGCACGGTGCTTCACCCGACTGCCGTGCGCAAGGCCAAGCGGCAGAGCAAAGCCCGCCCTGGAGTGGCGAAGAGCCGAGTGCCCGAGGCGGTTTTCGGTGCCTGCATATGGGTACACCGTTTGGCGTGCCGATCCGCTTGCGTTGCAACGGCGCACCGCAGGGGCGGGGCGCGGAACGCCCCGACCGTCCGCTCCGCTCTCCGCCCCCAGGGCGCCGCCCCGCGAGCTGGCGATTCGCGATCGTTTGCCGTCCCTGGGCGGGCTGGAGGAGCCCGATGGACACCATGCGTGTCGAGGAGCACCGGGCGTTGGAAACAATCCTGCGCCAGGCCGAGACAGCCTCACCCAGCGGGCTGCCCGAGCTGGTGGGCGAAGTGGCAGCAAGGCTGGGGATCGAGAATGTGACGCTGTACCTGGCCGATGTGCAGCAGGAGGTACTGATACCGCTGCCGGACGCCACCACGGCAGAGCAGCCGGTGTTCCCGATCGATCACAGCATGCCCGGGTGGGCCTACCGCACGAGTTCGCCGCGGGTCGTGGAGGCCGAGTCCGGCGGCATGGATGTCTGGGTGCCCATGCAGGACGGCATTGAACGCGTCGGGGTACTCGGGGTGCGCTGTGCCAGCGTGGATGCGCCCCGGCTGCGCTTCTGCCGGGCCCTGGCCCTTCTCCTCACGCTCATCGTCCTGTCGAAGGGCGCGCACAGCGACACGTTCGTCCGTCTCCAGCGCACCCGACCGATGGATCTGCCCGCCGAGATGGTCTGGGCGTTCCTGCCGCCCCGTACGCTCAAGACTCCGGACGTCACGTCCTCGGCAATGATGGAACCCGCCTACCGCATCGGCGGCGACGCGTTCGATCACACCTTGATCGACGAGACCTTTCACGCCGCGATCCTGGACGCCATGGGCCACGACTTGCGCGCCGGCCTTACCTCCGCAGTGGCACTCGCCGGCTGCCGCAACGCTCGGCGCGACGGCGCAGACCTCGACGAACTCACCTGCCCCGTCGACCGCGCCATCGCCGACGCCTTCCCCGAGCGATATTGCACCGGGATCTTTCTGCACATCGACACCCGTACCGGTCTGCTGACCTGGACGAATCAGGGACACCTGCCCCCGCTGCTGATCCGTGCGCAACGTGTCGTCCCTGGCGCCTTGGAACGCGAACCGGAACTGCCGCTGGGCTGGAACCGGCTGAACGACCAGCCACCGACCGTCCACCGCGAACAACTGAAGCCTGGCGACCAGGTCCTGCTCTACACCGACGGCATCACCGAGGCACGGACACCGGCCGGTACCCGCTTCGGACTCGACACCTTCACCGAATTCCTCATCCGCGCCACCGCCGCCGGCGAACCCGCCCACGAATCCCTGCGCCGCCTCATCCACGCCATCCTCGAACACCACGAAGGACAACTCACCGATGACGCCATGATCATGCTAATCGAGTGGCACCACGGGTGACTGCCGCCCCTCGTCCCACACGGTTACGCCGCGCTGGGCGATGTTGTGGGAAGCGTTCCGGTCCGCGTGCGCAACGACGCCGCAGCCCCGGCAGTTGAAACGACCTTGGTCCACACGGTTCTTCTTGTCCGTGTGGCCGCACTCGCAGCACGTCTGCGAGGTGTAGGCAGCGTCGACGTGGACCAGTGGGACGCCGTCGCGCTGCGCCTTGTAGACGAGGAACTGCCCGAGCTGGGCGAAGGCCCAGGAGTGCAGCGTGACCCGCTGGGGTTTGCGATGCCGTACCCGTGCGCGGATGCCCGTGAGGTCTTCGAGGGCTATGCCGCGTCCGGTGCGCTTGGCCTCGGTCACGATCGTCTTGGAGATGCAGTGGTTGATGTCCCGCGTGCGGCGGGATTCCTTGCGGGAACGCTTCTTGAGCAGGCGCTTGGCGGACTTGGTCCCTTTGCCTTGCAGCTTCTTGCGCAGGTCGAGCTGCCGCTTGCGGTACCGGTTCAGTTTCCGGCCGGCAGCGAGAAGCCGGTGGATGTGGTGGCGATGTTCCCGATGCCGAGGTCGACGCCGATGAAGCCGTGCAACTCACCCGGGGCCACTCCCTGGTGGACCGGCTTGAGCGCTCGGACTCGTCCGGCGCACCCGGGACACGGTCGACCGGCGACGCGTCCTGTTGGATGTGGAGGAGAAGGCGGCGGAACTTGGGTGGGCCTATTTCTGGCCGGTGATGGGCGAACTCATGACGACCGCGGAGGAATTCGAGGTCGGCGAGTTGGAAACGGTGCACGCTTCCTGACGTCGGCGCTGGAGTCGGCCGCGCGGGCACGTGCACTCTGACATCGAGACCCAAGCACCCGATGCCAGGACCTACTCGCGCCGAGGCCTAATCTGCCGGTGCCGGACGTCTCGTCAATGGAGCGGGTAAGCCGGGTAGGCGGTCAGATCCGGACACCGCTCGTGCCGACCAAACGCCTGTAAGCGTCCATGTCGATATTGCTCCCGCACACGATGGTGACGATGTGCCGACCGGCGAAACGGTCCCGGTCCTCCAGGATCGCGGCGATACCGAGCGCGGCTGACGGCTCGACGACGAGACCCGCGTGGTCGAGAAGCAGACGCATCCCGGCGGTGATTGACGCCTCCTGGACGAGGACGGCGTCGTCCGCAACCAGGAGGAGGTCGTCCAGAACCGCCGGGATGGGCCGCCGGCCGGCGACGCCGTCGGCGATGGTGTCCGCCGAGTCGGTGGTGATCACCCGGCGGGCGTGCCACGACAATGTCATGGCCGGTGCGCCGTGCGGCTGAACGCAAACCACCTCCATCCCGGGCGCCAGCGCCCTCACCACATGCCCGACACCGGTGGCCAGGGCCCCGCCACCGAGCGCGATGAGTACCGTGTCGAACGTCGGCGTGCTGCGGACGAGTTCCAGACCAATGGTTGCCGCGCCCTCGCACGTCTCGATATCGAGGCTGTCCTCCACCAGCCGGATACCTTCGTGCCGAGCGATGGCGGCCGCCCGCTCACGTGCCACCTCGTGGTCACCGTCCACCAGCTCTAACCGGGCGCCCAGGGAGCGGATGCGGTCGAGCTTGACCCGTGCAGCGCGACGAGGCGCCACGACGGTGATATCGATTCCCCGAGTGCGCCCGGACCACGCCAGGGCCTGACCGAGATTGCCTGCGCTCGCGCACACCGCCGCCGGCGCAGCGCTGCCGGCGAGCAGACTCGCGACCAGCTCGGTGCCACGACCCTTGAAACTGCGCACCGGGTTGGCCGTCTCCAGCTTGATGCTCACCGCGCACCCCAGAACCGGTTCCAGCGCCTCGCAGCGGTAGAGCGGCGTGTTGAGGAAGACGGGATCGACGACATGGCGGGCTTGCCGTATGCGGGCGAGGTCGAGCCGAGTCTGCGTCACGGCATAGCAGCGTAGCGCCGGAGCCGGACCACCGCGTCGTGCCGCCAGGGGACCGTGTCGAGTCGGCGACCTCCAGCGCTGTCGCGACGGGACCGGTCCGCGCAATGCTGGCCGGCTCCGGAAGTGTGAGCAGGCCACTCTGCTCTGACCGCCGCCAGGCATCGCCTGGCGAGCGGGATGAGCGGCGTCCACCTGCATGAGAGCCGCGCTTCACCGGGCCTGCCCTTCGACGGCGGAGCGTGGCATCCCGGGTGAACTGTCGTGGCCGGGGGCTGAGGATGAATTCGTACCGCGTCGTGCAAGCTGCCAGCGTCTGCCCGAAGAGGCGCTCTGCGCGCCCCTCCCATCGCGGGCACTGTCTCTCCGAAGATGCTCGCTGACCGGCCTCTACCCCGCCTCCGCGCACTCCTGCCCCGGCGACGGAGCGCATAGCGCGCCAGGACCGACGCCGCCCGCACCGCACTGTATGCCTACAACCTCCCTGCGGCCGGCCGGGCCCTACTCATCCGTTTGGTCGCAGTCTGCTCGCACACCTACCAGGACTCCGCATCTGATGAGACCACTCCGGATCCTGGATGAGAGGCCCACCGGAGGGTACGCGGAGGGTCGTCGGGCACCCCGCCCGGTGGACCGCACCCGGACTGCAAGGAGTACGTCATGCCGCAGGGTTCCAGCAAGAAGCGTGAGCGTCAGTACGAACACATCAAGGAAAGCGCGGAGAAGCGCGGCACCTCCAAGGGCCGTGCGAAGGAGATCGCGGCGCGCACCGTGAACAAGGAACGAGCCCGCTCCGGCGAGTCAAAAACGGCCAGCAAGACTTCCACACGGGACAAGAAGTCCGCCTCGCAGCGTGGCGGCGAGCGCTCCCACACTGGCTCTCAGGGGCCGACAAAGGACCAGCTGTACGCGGAGGCCAAGAAGCGCAACATCGACGGCCGGTTGTCCATGAACAAACAGCAACTGGCCAAGGCCCTCGGCCGCTGACCGGGAGCTACAACGTCTACAAGACCCAGGCGTGCCTTAGGGGTACCGCATAACCAAGGAGACCTATGAGCACTCACCATCCCAAGCGCGAGGCCAAACAGGTCAAGGAGAGCCCGTCCACAGCTGGCGAAGAGATTCTGCACGAGGCGGAGGAGGCCGAGACGAGCGTGACCAGCGACGGGGAGCGGAGCAGTGACGATGGCGAGGCGTCCGATGCGCTGTCCCCGAACGAGGACGCCCAGGAAGACGTCCACCACCGCAGCGAATGACCGCGGCGCCGTAAGATCCTCGGCCTGTAGGCTCAGGGCGAAAGCAGCGTCTTGATCATCCCATCTTCCTTGTCCTGGAACATTTGGTAGGCCTTGGGCCCGTCCTCCAAGGTCATGTGGTGGGTGGCGAAGCTGTCGACTCCTAGCGGGTCCGAGTCGGAGAGCAGCGGCAGGAGGTCATCCACCCAGTGCTTCACATTGGCTTGTCCCATGCGCAGCTGAATCTGCTTGTCGAACATGGTCAGCAGCGGCATCGGGTCGAGGGCGCCGCCGTAGACGCCGACTACTGAGATGGTGCCCCCGCGCTGAACGATGTCGATCGCCGCGTAGAGGGCGTTGAGCCGGTCGATGCCGGCCCGGTCCATTATTTTCTCGGCCACGGCACCGGGCAGGAGGCCCACGCCCCACTGAGCTGCCTTGGCCAGAGGCGCCCCATGTGCCTCCATGCCCACGGCATCAATGACGGAGTCCGTGCCACGCCCGTCGGTCAGGTCGCGAATCCTGTCGCCCACGTCCTTGCCGTACTGGCGCAGGTCAATGGCCTTGACGCCATCCGTTTGTGCGCGGCTCAGCCGCTCGGGCACCAGGTCCACTCCCACGACGAGGCTGGCTCCCCGGTGCAGCGCCATCCGCGCGGCCATTGCGCCAATGGGTCCGAGCCCCAGGATGGTCACCGTCCCGCCGGGCGGAATGTCGGCGTACTCCACAGCCTGCCAGGCGGTCGGCAGGACGTCGGAGAGGAAAACGAAACGATCGTCCGCAGGGCCTTCCGGCACCTGGATGGGCAAGGTGTTGCCGAACGGAACCCGCAGGAACTCTGCTTGTCCTCCGGGCACTTGGCCGTAGAGCTTACTGAACCCGAACAGCGCCGCACCTGTGCCGCGCTCCCTGACCTGGGTGGTCTCACACTGCGAATGCAGGCCACGATCACACATGAAGCATTGGCCGCAGGAGACGTTGAAGGGCACCACCACTCGGTCTCCCGTCGACAGCTCAGTGACTCCGCGGCCGACCTCCTCGACGATTCCCATAGGTTCGTGCCCGAGGATGTCGCCGGGCTCGAGGTAGGGCCCCAGGACCTCGTACAGATGCAGATCGGAACCGCAGACACCCGTGGACGTTACCCGCACGATGACATCGGTCGGATCCTTGAGCACAGGGTCGGGGACTGTTTCCACACGGACATCACGCTTGCCGTGCCAGGTGAGTGCACGCATCGGATCTCCTCTTGTTGCTGTTGCCGGGGTCGTTCACCGTCCACGGGTGTGCGGCTCGTCGGGTTCGTCGATGTTGCATCCTCGGCCGCCTGGACGGTGACCTTGATCGCCCGGGCCGTTGCTCAACGTCCGGCCCAACCGCACCGCTCTCCCCTTCACTCCAGTGCTCATGCCGCCCCCGCCCCTGCTTCCCCGCCAGATCACGGAAGCGGAGTACCTCCGGTGGCGTTCATGATCTCCGCGGTGATGAAGCTCGCGTGCTCAGAAGCCAGGAACACATACGCCGGCGCCATCTCCGCCGGCTGCGCAGGGCGACCCATCGGCGCCTGCTTGCCGAACTCTTTGGTGTCCGGCAGCGTGGCCGGAATCAGCGGCGTCCACACCGGGCCGGGAGCCACGGCGTTGACTCGAATTCCGTCCTCGACCAGCATCTGCGCGAGCCCTTGGGTGAACGTCACGATGGCGCCCTTGGTCATGGCGTAGTCGAGCAAGTGAGGGCTCGGCTTGTAAGCCTGCACCGACGTGGTGTTGATGATCGATCCGCCCGAAGGAATGTGAGGAACTGCCATCTTGCACAGCCAGAACATGCCGTACAGGTTCGTGCGCACCACGCGGTCGAACTGCTCCGTGGAGATCTCCGCGATGCCCTCAGGCTGCGACATCTGATACGCCGCGTTGTTCACCAATACATCGATACGCCCGAACTCCGCCACGGCCCGCTCGACGAGGCGACGGCACTGCTCTTCCTCCCGGATGTCGCACGGCACGCCCAGGCCGCGGCGACCCGCCCGCTCGATGAGGCGGGCCGTCTCCTTGGCGTCCTCCGCCTCTTCGGGCAGGTACGTGAACAGCACGTCCGCGCCCTCGCGTGCGTAGGCCAAAGCGACTGCCCGCCCGATACCGGAGTCACCGCCGGTCACCACCGCTGCCCGGTTCTGCAGCAGCCCGCTCCCTCGGTAGGAGTCCTCGCCGTGGTCAGGGCGTGGGTCCATTGGGCCGGTCCAGCCCGGCGGCTCTTGGTCCTGCTGTGCGAATTCCGGCTGCGGGTGCTTGGTCCTCGGGTTCTGCGGGGTCTCACCCATCAGGCCCTTCCTTCCTCGGGTGCACTCTTCAGCTTGCGCCGCACGTGACGGAGGCGCGAGTGCGCCACTCACGATGATCGAACCGCGTCGTCACATGTCTGCACAGCGTCGGGTGTCCCGCGATACGTGGCCCCACACATGCGGACTGTGGCACACACGCACGCTGGCTCGCTGCCGCTCGTTGCCGCTCGCTGGAACGGGCGTGCGTATGGGTATCGGTGGGTGCCCGGATGGCCAGAAGAACGCAGCTCAGCCGCACGGATTGCGCGGCCAGGCGGTCGATCGCGCGAACGGCCCCACCTGCCGCGTCGGGGCGCATGCGGCCGCACGGCATGGGTACTCGTGCGCCATGTCGACCGTCGCGAGATTTCTGCGCTCCCTGCCTGACAGCACGCTGCCCCTGGCGGTACGGGGCTACTCCTGGCTTCCCGACCGGATGTCCGACGTGCACGGTGGCGGCGTGCTGCGCACGCGTGTGCTGGGCCAGCCGGCGATCTTCCTGCGAGGACCTGAAGCGGTGGACTTTGTCTACGACGAGGATCATGTCGTGCGCCGCGAGGCGCTGCCCGGTCCGGTGCTCGACACGCTTTTCGGTAGAGGAGCGGTCCATACGCTGGACGGAGAATCCCATCGCGTGCGCAAGGGCATCTTCCTCGGCCTGCTGATGGACGAGAGGGGGGTCGCTGACCTGCAAGGGCGTGTCGTGGCCGGATGGCGGGAGTGGACCGCGCGGCACAGTGGCGAGGAGGTGGTCCTGTTCGATGGTGTGGCGGAGGTCCTTGCCGCGGCGGTGTCCGAGTGGGCAGGTCTGCCGTGCTCGGATGCATCGGCGGCAGGGACGGCGCGCGACTGCGTCGCTATGGTCGACGGCTTCGCCACCCCGGGGCCCCGGCACTTCCGTGCGCGCCGTGCCCGACGCGAGCAGGAGGCGTCCCTGCTGCCGGTGGTGGAGCACGCCAGGACCGGCCGGCCGGGGTTGGCCGACGGTTCGGCGGTGGCGGTTCTCGCTCGGCACCGTGACGCGGCAGGGCTGCCTCTCGCCCCGCACACCGTCGCCGTGGAAATTCTCAACGTCGTCCGGCCCACCGTGGCCATTGCCTGGTTCGTCGCCTTCGCCGCTCACGCCCTGCACCGCTGGCCGGACCAGCGCATAGCGCTGCTGACGGACGAGGACGGCAGCCGGGCCCGGGCGTTCGCCCACGAGGTGCGGCGCTTCTACCCGTTCGCACCGTTCGTCGGCGGTCTCGCCTGGCGCGATGCGGCGTGGCGCGGACAGCGGATCAAGGCCGGCACGATGGTGCTGCTCGATATCTTCGGACACCACCGCGACCCCGCACAGTGGGACCACCCCCGCCGCTTCGACCCCGACAGGTTCCTCCGAGAGCCGGGCGCCGTACACCGCCTGATCCCCCAGGGCGGCGGCGACCCTGCGACCGGGCACCGCTGCCCGGGCGAGGACATCACCGTCACGGTGCTCGCCGCACTCTCCACCGAACTGGCCTCCCTCGGCCACACGGTGCCGCACCAGGACCTGCGCATCCCGCTCTCCCGGGTGCCGACCCTCCCGCGCAGCGGCATGCGGATCCGTCTCCCGTGACACACGATTCCCACCTATGCGGCGGCGAAAGGACTGGGCAGCGATATGAGCACAGGCGTGGACCGGATCGACGACCCGTGGGGCGACCGCACGCCGTACGGACGCGACAGTGAGTGGCCGGTACGGATCGACACCTTCCTGCGGGACGGCGTGCGGCCCGAAACAGTGGACACGTGGTCGCAGGCCGCCTCCATCCTCCATTCCGACGGCGACGCCATGGACATCGCCGTCGTCGACGGCCAGATCGCAGGAGTTCGCGGTCGCGCCGTCGACCGGGTAAACAGGGGGCGCCTGGGCCCGAAGGACCTCTATGGCTGGCAGGCCAACGCCTCACCCGACCGCCTGACCAGTCCGCTCGTCAGGCGCGACGGACACCTCGTCCCCTGCGACTGGGACACCGCCATGGACACGCTGGTCTCCCGCTCTCGTGACCTGCTGAAGACCCGGGGACCGGATGCGATCGGCCTCTACACCAGCGGCCAGCTGTTCCTGGAGGAGTACTACACTCTCGCCGTCATCGGACGGGCCGGACTGGGCACCAATCACCTGGACGGCAACACCCGCCTGTGCACCGCCACCGCCGCCGAGGCACTCAAGGAGTCCTTCGGCTGCGACGGACAACCCGGAACCTACGCCGACTTCGATCATGCGGACGTGATCGCACTCTTCGGCCACAACCTCGCCGAAACTCAGCCCGTGCAGTGGATGCGCATCCTCGACCGGCTCGACGGCGCCCAACCACCCTCACTCATCTGCGTCGACCCCCGGCCCACCCCCGTCGCACGGCGCGCCCGAGTCCACCTCGCCCCGCGCCTGGGCACCAACATGGCCCTGCTCAACGCGCTGCTCCACGAGATCATCCGCACCGACCGAGTGGATCATCCCTTCATCGACACCCGCACGGTGGGCTTCGAGAACCTTGTCGCGCAGGTCCGTTCCTGCACCCCGCGGTGGGCCGCCGGCATCTGTGACGTTCCCGCTGCGCGCATCGAGGAGGCAGCCGAACTGATCGGCACGACGGACCGGCTGATGTCGACCGTGCTCCAAGGCGTGTACCAGTCGCACCAGGCCACCGCCGCCGCCGTGCAGGTGAACAACCTGCACCTGATCCGAGGGATGATCGGGCGCCCGGGAGCCGGTGTCCTGCAGATGAATGGACAGCCAACCGCCCAGAACACCCGCGAATGCGGCGCTAACGGAGACCTGCCCGGCTTCCGGAACTGGCAGAACCCCGCCCACGTAGCCGATCTGGCCTCCGTCTGGAATGTCACCCCCTCGGCCATTCCGCATGATGCGCCCCCCACGCACGCGATGAAAATGTTCCGCCTGGCCGAAGAAGGAACGATCCGCATGCTGTGGATCAGCGGAACCAACCCCGCCGTCTCCCTGCCCGACCTCTCCCGCATCCGCTCCCTGCTCACGCAGGAACGCCTCTTCGTCGTGGTCCAAGACCTCTATCTCACAGAGACCGCCCACCTGGCCGACCTCGTCCTGCCCGCGGCGACCTGGGGAGAGAAGACAGGCACCTTCACCAACGCCGACCGCACAGTGCACCTGTCCGACAAGGCCGTCGAACCACCCGGCCAAGCACGAGCGGACCTCGACATCTTCCTCGACTACGCGGCGCGCATGAACTTTCGCGACAAGGACGACGAACCACTGATCACGTGGCGCGACCCCGAGAGCGCGTTCGAAGCATGGAAAAAATGCAGCAAAGGAAGGCCCTGCGACTACACCGGCCTGACCTACACCGCGCTGCGCGGAGGCAGCGGACTCCAGTGGCCGGTCGACGAACAATCACCCCAGGGCACCGAGCGCCTCTACGGTGACCGCTTCTCCTGGTCGGCCCCGGGGCAGTGCGAGTCCTACGGCAAAGACCTGACAACCGGAGAGCCGTACGACGAAGCCGCCTATCGCGCGCTCGCCACCGACGGCCGGGCGATCATCAGGCCCGCGCCCTACCTCCCTCCGGATGAGACCCCGACCGCTGCGTACCCCTTCCAGCTCACCAGCGGACGCACGATCTACCACTTCCACACCCGCACCAAGACCGGCCGGGCGCCGCAGCTCAACTCCGCCGCCCCCGACGTGTGGGTCGAGATGGCAGACACGGACGCCACACGCCTCGAACTCGGAGAAGGTGACCTGGTCGAAGTCCGCACACCACGCGGCGCGCTGCATGGGCGGCTGCGGATCACTGCACTGCGCCCAGGTGTGCTCTTCGTGCCCTTCCACTACGGCTACTGGGACACCCCCGGCCTCTCAGGGCCCCGGGCGGGCCGGCCCGGCCGAGCCGCCAACGAGACCACACCCACACGATGGGACCCCGCCTCCAAGCAGCCGCTGTTCAAGACCACGGTTGCCACCGTGTCTCTCGTCGAACGCAGCCCGTCGAGCCCGCCCGCACAAGGCGCACCGTGAAGACTGAACCTACGTGTTCGGAGGGTCAGCATGCGGGCACCGTATGACGTTTCCTGGCCGGCGGCCGCACACCGTGCAACGGACGCAGCCCGCGATGTCGCGCGGTCCCTCCCGGTCACTCAGAGGGTGCCGCAGTTCGGCTACCGCAGGCGTCGCCGCCCCACCTTGGACGCGCTCGCAGGCGGCGTTGCAGCCCCGCACGCACCGTGACGGGAATAGGACCGATCTCTAACGGTGAAGCGGACCCCGACGAGCTCGTTCGGTAAGGAAGCTCTGCTGGCAGGCCGGTGACCCGTCAGCTGCTGGTGGTGCGTTGGGCGCAACCCCTGACGACCTGCGCGAGGTCCTTCGTCTCGTCATACAGCCGTCGCTGGACGCGGGCGCCGTTCCCCTCGTGCAGCAGGCGGGGGAGGGCCTCGCGCACCAGATCGTCGTCCCCGTTGTCGGTCAGCGATTCGCGGACGTGCCGGTAGAGGGCGTGGACTGCGTCCTCGGCCGGGGTCTCGCCCATAGTCTCCGGGTGGAGCAGGGGGCCGTCGAGGCCCGAGCGGCCGGCCCGCCAGGAGGCGAGGCGCAGCAGCCCGGTGCCGATCCTGGGCGGCGGCGTCCCGTCCTGCCAGGCCCGGGCGGAGGTGTCCACGAGGGCGCGGGCGAGGGCGGCGAGCAGGACCGGGGTTGTGGCGTCCAGGCACACGTCCGCGACCCGGATCTCGACGGTGGGGTAGGTGGCGGAGAGCCGGGCGTCGAAATAGATCATGCCCTCGTCGCGCAGGACGCCGGTCTTCACCATGGCGTCCACCTGCTCGTGGTAGCGGTCGGCGGAGCCGAAGACGTCGACCGGCCCAGCGGACGGCCACCGGTTCCACACCCGGCTGCGATAACTCGCGTACTCGGTGTCCTGCCCCTGCCAGAAGGGGGAGTTGGCGCTTATCGCCGTCAGCACCGGCAGCCAGGGCCGCATCCGGTCCAGGACGGCGACGCCCTCCTCGTCCGAATCCACCGACACATGGACATGGCAGCCGCAGGTGAGCTGCTCCTGAGCTGTGATGCCGAACTGCTCGCCCATCCAGCGATAGCGAGAGCCGGCGGTGAGCGAGGGCTCCGCCGGCAGAGGGGAAGTCGCCAGCGCGGCCACCACCGCATCCACCTCACCGGCGTGCCGGGCCGCCTCGCCGCGGCAGTGGCGGATCTCCTCCAGGAGCTGCCCCATCTCCGTCGCCGGATCCGTCGCGAACTCCAGCTGCTCCCTCTGCAGCTCCGCCTCGAACGGATGGTCCGGTGGTGTCCCGTCCGCCCGTCCCGCCCGACGGTCGGCGGCGGCCAAGATCGACGTGGAGACTGCTCTGGGTACTCCGCTGTGCGTGTCCACGAGCAACAGTTCCTCTTCCACACCCACACTGCGCATCTCGTCGGCATCTCCCTTTGCGGTGTCCGCGGTACCCAGCCTGCCCGGGCGCGGCTGGCGACGACCCGACAGTCCATCCGCCAGAACTGGTTCTTCGGGCTTGCACTTACGGTCTCTGCCCACCCACTGCCTTCGCCCCCAGTCCCGGCCCGCGGACGAAGGCAGCCTGTAGGCAAGGAGCGGGTCAGACGGTGAGCACGGAGTCGTCCATGGGACGGGCTCCGGGCAACTGGTGGCGAGCCGCGACGAGGGCTGAGTCGACATCGCGCGTGCCCGTGGACACGCACAGGGTGTAGGCGAGATCCTGCATACGCTGCTGTACCGCTTCGCCGCCGTTCTCGGCGTGCAGGATGCGCAGTGTGTCGTACTGCTCGACCAGATTCTCCAATACTGCCGGATGCGCCATGAGCATCGGACACCACTCCCTCACACCGTCGTCTCGTGCATTGCGTCGTGCTGTCACCCTGCCCCGCGGCTGCGAGACACTCCTGCGGACCCATCTGCGACGAGGAAGTATTCGTTCCGCGGACGCCGCAGATCCGCAACAGACTGTGCAGCGAACACCGCCTCATGCCGGCCTGTCCTCACTCGGTATTCACGAAGCCGAGTAGGAGTTCGTCTTGAGGTGGCGGACGAGGTGGACGGTGTTGGTGGCCAGTGTCGCGGTGGCGACCGCGCTCGCCTCGGGGGTGGCGGCGTAGTCCTGGTAGTCGGTCTCGTGCATCGCCTCGCGGCCCAAGTGGCTGACGGCGTTCGGAGCGAGGGAGAAGCCTAGATCGTCGAGGGCCTGGAACGGGTCGGCGCTGACCTTGTGGGCGCCGACCACGCAAACCGCCGCCACTTTGTCGTACGTGAGCATCCGCCCCCGTCCGGGGGCCGTGGCCGACATCACCTGCTCCTGAGCGCGCGCAGAGTCCAGGCGGAGGGATAGGCGGTCGGCAGCCAGCCTAAAAGCAGTTCGGCCGCCAGGCCCCACCAGCCTGCAGTGAGTGAGGTATGGGTCGACCACGAGAGGGAAGGCGGCACTCTAGAGGTCCGGCGCCCCATCCCCCGGGGGTGCCGGACCTGACCGGTGCGCGAGACGGTCGGCATCACCTTCGACGGGACACGATGCACTCTTGGTCACGAGCCGCCGACGGACACCGCAGGCACTGAGCGACTGGGGCTGTGCTTTCCGTTGCTCCAGGAGCAACGGAAAGGGGACCGGGGCGTCGGGCTTGGTTTGGTGGCGCTAGTGAGTGGCAAAGGCCTGGCAGGCCTCCTCGATACCAGCGGCGGCGCGCGTCAGGCGATGTCGCGTGGCGGGCAGGGAGCCTGAGCGGAACTACGCACTGGCCTCCTGGCTGCCGACGGACGGCATCCTCGCCCGGCTACGTTTCGCCCCCGGCGCGCGGCTGCCTGTGGCAGCACCCTCACGGTGACAGCATGGACCCGTGGTGAAATGCGCAGTCATCGTAATCGACATGATCAACACCTACGACCATCCGGACGCCGGCCTGCTGCTCTCGTCAGCAGAGAAGGTCGTGCCTGCGATCGTGCGGCTGCTGGCGCGGGCGCGGGAACGCGGTGTCCCGGTCATCTACGTCAATGACAACTTCGGGGAGTGGCGTTCGCATCACGGAGAGATCGTGGACACGGCGCTTTCCGGGCCCCACGCGCATCTCGTGGAGCCGCTGCGGCCGACGGACGATTCGCTGTTCGTGGTCAAGGCTCGGCATTCGATCTTCTACGAGACGCCGCTCACCTATCTGCTGAGCACATTGGGCATCGAGCAGGTGATCCTGTGCGGCCAGGTCACCGAGCAGTGCGTGCTGTACTCGGCGCTGGACGCCCACATCCGTCATCTGGGGGTGACGGTTGCGCACGACGGGGTGGCGCACATCCACGAGGACCTGGCGGATGCGGCGCTGCGGATGATGGAGCGGAACATGGGGGCGGCGATTCGCTCGGCGGACGAGCTCCTGTGCTGAGACGCTCCGAACGGTCACCGTGAGCGATGGCGCCCAGCCCGTCCGGCCATCCTCGCAGCTCCGGCGAGACCCAAGGCCGATGCTCTGCCCATGCAGGAGTAGAACGAGGCACCGCCTCCATCGGCACCTTCAAGCCCCGCCGCCACTGAGGCGTCTTGCAAGCACCCCGTACCCTTCAGCCGCTGCTCCGCGATGGTCTGTGTAGCACCACCGCCTCGACACGGTCATGCTGGCGCCGTCGTTTCGCGGTGGACGCCTGCACTGCAAGCCCGCAGCGCCCCTCTTCCGGCCCAGTGCTGGAACCGGGGCCGCGCGGGCGGGTGAACCAGACCGGCGGTGGGTAGGTGCCGCTGCAGCCTCCGGGAGGAGAAGAAGGTGAACTGTCAGCGGTGCGGAGCAGGTGCCTTGCAGCAGAATGGGCGCTGGGTGTGCAGTCGGCTGTGCGGGTGGTCTTCGGCCACTCCTGAAGGAGTATGGGGTGAGAAACATGGAGACGCCGAGCGGAGCGGGTCCCGTCACGTCGGAGATCACGCGGACTGAGTGCCGACGTTGCGGCACCTCGATCCGCGGGGTCAACGGCCGATATGCCTGCTCTCTGTGTGGTTGGGTGAATCACTGGTCAGAAGGGCACAACGAGCTCCCGACTGCCGCAGACGACCCTGATTCCCCTGCCCACGTATGACACCGGTCGGCCTGATCGGACCACCTGCCTCAGCGGCTCAAGACGGCTGACGGACGTGTCTTCTGCGGTATGAGGTTGCCGGTCGTTCAGGTGTCTATCGTGCTCCGCGGTCAGGGCTCGTGAGTCAGTACGTGTCGCGGCGACAACTGTGCCGAGGGACACGTGTCTGTCTGGAACACATTTCCGGCTGAGGATGCCCGCTCCTTCTGCTGATCTTCGTCGACCCCAGCTCACTGTTCCGTCGCCAGGACCAGCCGACTCCGATCATGCAGGGCACTTCCTCGCGCTGCTGAGCGATCTTCTGCACCTGCTCGTCCACACCAGTCACGGGGACGAAAGGTTCGTAACCGGCTTCACCGAGCGCCGGTAGGGGGCGTCCGCCGTGACTACTCACCCGCCACGGGTGCGGTGGTCGCGCCAATTTGGTCATCCCGTGCAAGGACGAACACGCCCCTGCCGCCGCCGGCCACCTGGCCGGCGTCGTCCTCGACCTCTTCCTGCGCAGGCCGGCCCGGACACCCGCTGAACCGAAGCCTCACCGCACGCGCTGCCGGGGTCGATGCCGGGCACACGGGGGAGCACGGCGGAAAAGGGCCGCGGAGCGGGAAGGGGCAAGACGTGTTCGAGGGATTCACGACCAGCACGGTGCGTACCGGTGAGGCGTCCGTCTTCGTCCGGTACGGGGGCGAGGGCCCGCCTGTTCTGTTGCTGCACGGCCATCCTCGGACCTCGGCGACCTGGCACCGGGTCGCGCCCCTCCTGGTGCGGCGGGGTTTCACCGTCGTCTGTCCCGACCTGCGCGGCTACGGGCGCTCCCGGGGCCCGGCGCCGGCTCCCGAGCATGTCCCGCACTCCAAGCGTGCCGTGGCCGGGGAGATGGTCGAGGTCATGCGTGCGCTCGGCCACGAGCGCTTCGGGCTCGCCGGCCACGATCGCGGGGCCGCCGTGGCGCTCCGACTGGTGCTGGACCATCCCTCGGCGGTGACCCGGGTGGCTTTCCTGGACGGCCTGCCCGTGAGCGAGCACCTGGCCCGCGCCGACGCCCGGTTCGCTACCGCGTGGTGGCACTGGTTTTTCTTCGCCCAGCCCGACATCCCCGAGCGCGTCATCAACGCCGACCCCGACGCCTGGTACCGCGGGGATCCCGAGACCATGGGGCAGGAGAACTACGACGAGTGGCGGGCCGCCACCAGGAACCCGGACGTCGTCCGCGCCATGCTGGAGGACTACCGTGCCGGGCTCACCGTGGACCGCCGCCACGAGGAGGCGGACCGGGGTCGCGGCGCACGGATCGCCTGCCCCGTCCTAGTGCTGTGGTCGCTTCGGGACGACCTGGAGGACCTGTACGGCGACCCGCGCGCCATTTGGCGCGACTGGGCCGATGACGTCAACGGTCACGGCATCGACGCCGGCCACCACGTGGCCGAGGAAGCCCCCGGCCCGCTCGGCGCCGCGCTGGGCGACTTCTTCGACCACTGACCGACTCGGCCCGCTGCGGCTGACGGCGAGGGGCCGACGAAGGCGGCATCTGCACCCTCGACAGCTGCGCCCGGGCTGCCAAGGTCTGCCAGCTCGCGATTGCTCTCGCTGGCCGCCACTTCGGCGTCGACCTTAGCCCCGCCGCTAACCGGCTGCGCGCCATCAGCGACACCGGGCGGAATCTGCGCCCCACCATCGACGACACGGCCGCCCGTCGGCGTCGCCGAGCGCGGTGCGAAAGCGGCCGGACTCGGCCGGTCCCGAGGCGGACTGAGCAGTCAGCGTGCTTGGCAAGAGTGCGGCCGTCGGCGGTGAGACCATTGCTGATCACTTTCACGGTGTGAGTCTGGAGCGTCAACGGTATGGCCTCCGGGTCCCTGGATGTGATGACCTTCGTCAGATCCGTGCCACGGAGCGGGACGGAACTTGCATTGGTCGTGGGCACTGGCGGATGCGGTCCAGGTCATGAGGAGCCTTGTCGTTTTTGCAGGTCAGCGACCATTCGAACTGTCGGCATCTAGGACGGGCTCGTTGCCGCTTCCTGCTGCGGCTGTTGGTTGACTGGGGTTTCTGAGGAGCGGTCTAGGGCTCCGGATCGTCGTGACCTGCGCTTTTGAGTTGACGCGGCCCCGACTCCGGCCATGAGCGAGGTGCTCGGTGGAGGGCGGAAGAGGTGCTTCCAGGAATGGGGAGTTCCTCCACAATCTTGCGCTTCCCCGGTAGAGATGTGCCTGTCGGGGCCCGTGAGGCGGGAAAGTCCCGGCCACGTCTACGGGGAGGAACGTCAGTGATCGACTCCGGCTCTCACGACGCAGCCGACGTCGCGGATAGCGCGGACGAAGGAATGACGGCTCACGGAAGAGTTTTCCACGTCCTGCAGACGCTGAACAGCATGGGGCCCGGGCTGCACCCGCTGCGGCGGATCATCGACGAGTCGGGCGTTACGAAGAGCACCGTGCACCGCATCCTGCGCGCCGGCGTCGCTGCGAAACACCTGATTTACAGGTCGCCCGGCCGGTACGGGGTCGCGACTGACGTCGCTCACCACCGTCCCGACGCTAGCGTGCACCTCAATCTTGCACACGACAGCGCCCTGGACCGCGAGACCACGGCATTGCAGCGCCAGACGGCCCAGGTGGCGATGGCCTTCAGCGCTGTGATGATTGACGACACTCCTGGGCGGCTCATGGTCGAGCACACTTACGGGCGCCGCAGCGACTTTCAGGCCGCTTTCAACCATGCCGATATCGATGCCAAGGTAGCCCTGCGGCATGCCCCGCTCACGGCTGACGCGGCGGGTCTTGCGATTCTCTCTCACCTGGACGGGGCTCCACAGAGCCATCTGATGCGGGAGATCCGGTCTGAGGGCTACGTCATGACTCAGTCCTCTCTGCCGGACTGGAAGATGATCGGCGTACCGCTGTGGCGTGGGTCAACGGTCTACGGCTCCCTGGTTGTGATGGGCCTGCGCCCGCAGATGGAGCGAAACCGGCGTGAGTACGCCGCCGCGGCCTTGGCTTGCGCCGCGCGTTTGAGCGCCCGCTGCGAACTGGCCAGCGGCGCCATGCGGATGAGTGCTTGACCGCCTGTCGGGTCCTCACTATGTCCGCTCGTTCAGGATGAGATGAGAGTGGGGCTTGTGCTCAACGATCTTGATCGTCAGAGGGTTGGGGGCCTGGTCATCTTGTTCCTGACGGCGTGTAGGTGCGGGTGGCTCCCGGTTCTGCCGACGGCTCCCGACCGCACCGCCCCAGGGCGGCAGCTGCGCGTGCGGGAGCGACTAGCGGCCGTCGGCGCCTGGTTGGCTGCAGGACCTCGGGCGACGGCCCGGTCAGGGCGTGGCAATCCGCTGGCTGCGGCCGGCTCCCGTCAGCAACCCGTTTGCCGGGACTATCTGTTCTACACCGTCCCGTGGCTGCACTGCGCGGGAGTCCAGGCGCCGCCGTTCACGACGATCTGTCGACAATCGCCAGAAGCGCGACGAGAGGACGTCCATGCTGCTGCGGAACGCAGTGACATTTGATGGAGTTTTGCGCGTTCAAGCTCAGGCCACCCACCCGCGCCTCCGAACCGTGACAGGAGGAGCCTCTTACAGGAAGGGAATCTTCCTGGCCAACGCCTGATGTGCCAGGTAGAGATCATGCGAAACGTCGCCGGCATCAGCTGCCGCGGCAGCACAGCCGATTTGGCTTCACTTGAGAGGACCAGTGGACACTCGCATCGACATGGCCGGCACCCGCGCGAACCGGGACCGCACATTCGCGGTACTCAACGCGCTACTGAACCTGGGTCCCGGCATCCACAAGTTCCGGACCATCGCTGCCCGCGCCGGACTGGGCGATGCGACGGTCCATCGTCGTCTCGACCAGCTGGTCCATGCCGGCCTTGCCACTCGGACGACGCGGGGCTACTACGAGCTTTGCGAGGCGACGACCTCCATCTCCAGAACTTCGGGGCTGTTCCACCGCAACGCGACGCCCTTGCTGGACGCCCAGCGTCTGTTGGACGCCCTGCACCACCGCACGGACCAGGTGGTGCTGCTCCACACGCACTCACCCCTCACAGGCGAACGCTTGTGCATCGGAGCCGCTGGCGAGACGAGCCTTCCCCTCCGCCGCGAGCTCGCGATGGCATCCGGCGCGGTGGACGCACTACGCCAGGCACCTCTTGATCTGGACGCCCCAGGGCTGGTCATGCTGGCCAACCTGGTAGCCAGCGAGGCGCCCGTGCGGGAGGACCTGCGTCGAATCAAGGCGATGCAGCTGGCACACTCGCCCTCGTCGATCCCCGGTTGGTCCCTGCTTTCGGTTCCCTTGAAGCGGCTGCCAGGCGCTCCTGCCACTCCCGGCGCCGAGCCTGGCGTTGTCGCCTCGGTCAGCGTCCTGGCCCCGGAACCTTCGCACGGTGCTCACGTCGTGGCCTACGGCCGGCTCATGCACAACCTCGTCCGCGTAGCCACCGAATCATCAGTCGTCATCTCGCGGCACGCCGCCGCACCCGCTTGCGTCGCATGAGGATGCTTGGTCACCTCGACTCAGGAGGCAACAGACGGCCTGCTGGTGCTCACACGTGCAGCCGTCGAGCCTCGGAAGCCATGCGCCCCACGGGTCAACTGTCCCGAAGCTTTGGCAAGGCTCTCCTCGGGAGCAGGGGGCCCATGACGTAACCCACCCCCTGCTCGGCCCCAGGCGCACCCGCCACGGCCATGGGTCTGGTGCGGTGTGCCACCTCCGCACCAGCAGGCCCCGTCATCGCTCGATCTTCCAGTCGAACGAGCCCCGGCCCTCAGCACAACAGGTCGGGCGACATCACTCCAACCTCGGAGCACGAGCCCTTGCCAAGGGGCTTCGTCGTTCAATCAACACGGGGAACGGATCACGTTCATGATGCAGCAGCGCGCTGCCGCTTGTCACTTACCCCTGCCTAATTGCCCACGCGTGGGACCCGGCCCGAGCGCTCTCAACCGAGCAGGTCACCACTGGCCGTACAGGGTGGTCCGCGCGGCCGCAGGAGTCGTGAGGAGGTCGGCATGAGCTCAACTACCAGCACGATGCCGCAGAGCCCCGTGACTGAGTTCGGGTCACAACCGCCGGTACACGTGAGGAAGCGTACGGATGCCCGCAGCGACGGGGCGGCCACAGAATCAGGGTGCCGCCCCGGCCATGCCCTGGCCTCTACCCAGGAACGCACCGGGATGCTTGCTGCGCTCCCGCCCCTCTCTCTACGCATGCACAAGCTCCTGGTCCATGGCGACCAGGACTCGGTCTACTCCTCAAGCACCAACCAGCGCGGCGGCAAGAACACTGCGGCCTCCGACCACGCTTGGGCCATGACTCGGGCACTGGCAGCCGACGCTGTCCGAGTCGGTTGGGACCGCGCCTCCTTCGTCCAGGTCCTCGTCGATGGCCCGTACAAGGCCGGACACCACGCACGGACTATCCAGCACCGCCGTGGCTACGACAGGGCCGCTGAGTGGGTCCGAAGGGCCTGGGACGGCGCCCGTGAGTACGTTCGGGGCACCGATCGCATTTCCTCGCGCCAGAGCTTCCATGCCGCTCTCGCCAGCTTTCGCAGCCGAGTTGAGCGCACTCCTTGGAGGGGCCTCGCCGGCAAGACAGACCTTCGCAACCTGATCGCCCGAATGGATATCTGCACCCGCTCCGGTGGCTGGGACCATACCGTCTCTGAACGCGAGCTTGCAGAGCGGATGGGATGCAGCCGGACAACCGCACGAAGCAGCAATCAGCGGCTTCTCACCGCGCGGCTGCTGCGCCGGATCGATCGCGGCTCCGCGACCGAGGGAGCACGCTGGATGTTGATATCTCCCTTGCACAACTCGTCTCATCCCCGGACCACCCCCCAAGGGCCGAAGGCTGGGGGGGCCATGAGTGGTTCAACGTTGATACGCGCTATGTCTGAAGCAGATATCAGCTCACTGGCCGCAGCGCAGCTCATGCACCTCGATGCCTTCGCCCACTTCGGGCTGGGAGGAAGCGGCTTAGCCATCATCGCCGCATTGGCGGAAAGGGGAGGGCAGACCGTTCAGGAGCTCCAAGGGACAGCGTCCATTTCACGACCGACGGCGTATCGGCAGCTGCGGAGGCTTACGGAACTGGGACTCGTCCTGAGAGAAGGTGAGATCTACGGACTCTCCCCGGACGCGGTCGGAGGCATCGGTACCCCCACGCCCGTTTGCCCGGAGCACGTGAGCAGATGGGCAGCGGCCGCGGACAGACTGGGCACGGCCGGCACAGCCGAGCGCCGTCGCCGCATGCACGATGCGCACAGGGCGAGCTGGGTTCGCGAGCGGCAGCGCCTCGCCGAGCGGCGTGCCACGGCGAGCGTCGGACACCTTCATCCTGCTGAGGCGCGGCCGGAGTACCTCAACGCCGACGGGGTCCCCCTCAACCCCTCGACCGGCGAGGCGCATGAGGACCTGTACGTGGCCCGTGACAGTCGCTGGGTCTGGCACGACATCGAAGCCTTCGTCAGCTACTGAACATTTCGCTCTGTCGTCGGGTGGTAACGGATCACGATCCCTGCGGTGCGCCGGTGGGGTGCCGTATCCGGAGGGCGCGGGTCTGACAGCTGACCGTCGGGCGTTCGTGACGGAACCCGGCTTCAGGCCGAGATGCCGTCCACATCGGGTGAGAAAACCGCAGGCATCGCGAAGGAACAGCGCATGCGTGTGCGGTCGGTGGAACGCTGGCGCCGTGCCTGACGCGAGGGCGGATTGCATGGCTTGCTCTGGGCGCCCCAGCGAACGCCCCGCCCGTCACCGACGCCCAGTTCGCCGCCCTCGAGGAGGAACCCCGCAAAGGCCCCTCGGCACGCTAACGAGGACGAACGCTGGACGCTGGTCCGAGTCCAGCCGCTAATCGGCCGTCGTCTGGAGAAGCCTTTCGGTGGCGACGGTGTGGCGATTGCTGAGACGGCACGGCTGCTCCGACGAGGTCGGAGCAAGAAATGTTCTACGGGCCGGGCTGGTCCGTCGCTGCGCCAAGCCGGCAGAGCGAACGCCCCCGGCTACGAGGCGGAGGAGTCGCCGTGAGGGAAGGCGACGAAGCTCATCGGCTAGTTCCTCCCGTGCAGCGGCACGTGGCTGCTCCGGCGCGTTCTGGGCTGTCTTCACCTTCAACCATCGGCTCTGGTAGCGCAGGAAGGATTCCGTACGACGTCTGATCGCGCTGCGCTGCCCATGGGACGTGGGGAGTGGTGGAGTGAATCAGTACCGGCGGATCGCGGAGCAGTACTGGCGGGAGCACCGGCCTCAGAGTGGGCCGGAGCTCATCGCCGCCCGGACAACCACCACACCCGACCCGATGCCCGCCCTCCACCCGCCGGCCCCGTTCCTCAGCCAGCGGGAATGGACTCGTGCGCTTCACGTGGTCGAAGCCGCGGAGATCACCCTGACTGCGGCGTCCCACCACATCTGGGCCCCCTTCAGCGTCCCTGCAGCTCTCGAGGGCCTGCGTCACATGCTGTATGCCGCGATTGCCGCACACAAGGACCACGACTTCCCCGACGCTGAAGCAGCCCTGACCGGATCGCTGGAGGAAGCGGAGCTACTGCTGCGCACTCTCAAGGGCCGTGACCGCACGCCCCTGCAGGAGCCGCTGCACGCCTTCGCTGAACTGACCCGGGAGTTCCTCGGCCGAACCCGCGCCACCCTGTCCCTGAGGGACGCCGAGAACGACATCGCCCACCGGGTCGAAGCCTGGTCTCGGGCCGAGATGGAGATGTTCATCCGGGAGTGGGCGGCCAACAACCAGCCGATCATCGAGGCCATCAGGCGGGGAGACGAAGATGCCTTCCGCACCCTGATCACCGAGGAGAGCACTCAGCTCGACGCCCCACCGACCACCGGCAGCGCCCCTGACCCTCTGCCCGAAACGGGAACACTGGTGCCGGACGCATGGGCCCCGTGGCCGGACGAGTTGGCTGCGCTGGCCGATGCCGCCAACCGCGACACCGACCTGAGGCTGCGGCTCGGGGCCGGCCACGGTGAGAACCCGAACGATCTCATCGCCACCTGGACCGAGCACGACGCCCAGGACACCGGGCCCGCCACCATGCTCGCGCAGTACTTCGACGAGAACTCCGCCCCCAGCGACATGCTGCACGCGTACCTGCGCAGCGAGCTCACCGCTCGTCTCGCCGCAGCCCAGCCCATGGAACCGACGGCAGCCGAGCTGCAGATCGCGGCCGCCACTCCCGGCGCGGAACTGACCGCTTGGCGCCTGTCCGATCCGCGGGGCATGGGCGAGAGCGAAGACCCGTATCCCGACCAGGCAGCCGCCCGCGAAGGAGCCCTGGCAGTCATCACGGCGCTGGGGGAGTGGACCCGGACCTGGAGCGGTGCTCAGTACCAGGTGGAGAGGACGATCAAGGAGATCGCCGACGGAGCTGCCGCCGCCCTGTGGGCCGACGCCCTCACCGGTCAGATCGGCATCCACGCCGAAGCGGCGCACCTGACCCGGCAAGTAGCCGACCTCGCCAGTGAGCTCCTTCTGGACCTGGAAGAGGACTCCCGCAACCACACGAGCGTTTTCCGGTTGGCCGACGCGGCATACGACCACGCCGCCCGCATGCACGCCACGACCGTGGCCCTGGCAGACCGAACCTGGCCGCCAGGCACCGAAACCGGCGAGCAGCAGCAGGCCCGCGAGCTCGCCCTGTCCATCGACCTGCAGATGCCCGCCTCACAGCTGCTGCGCCGCACCGGCGCAGACGCATGGGATGCGGCAGCCACCTACACCTCGCCGGAGATCTACGCTCTGGCCAGCCGGCCCGGCACTGCGGTGCCTGAATGGGAACGGGGCGGCCTCACCCTCGCCCTCGGTGACGATCACAGGCTTGCTCTGGAGCCCGTCGGTGAGAGCGAGTCAATGACTCTGCCCCGCCCCATTCCCCTCGGGCCGACGCTCCAAGAGCTCGCCAAGGCTGTCGACGGCGCCCTCAGTGGACCGCTCGCCACTGACGCGGAGACCAGCGCTGCCGCAGCGGCGCTGGAGGTGCTTCGGGCAGGCACTCTGTCGCATCTGCGGGGCCACTTCCCGAACCGGCAGCAGTTCCAGACGGTCGAGGAGCGGCTCTCCGACATCGGCGGCGGCTACGACGGCTGGCAGGAACAGGCCGTCAGCGCAGAGCGTCTTGCCGACGCCGCCCGCCGGGTGCGGCAGGAGTTGGAGGACGCTCTCGGACGGCCCAGCGCCCGGCACGCTGCCGTACCGGCCCACCACGCGCTGACCCTGCTGGCGAGTTCCGCCGACAGTTTCAGCAGCACAGTCCTGCCGCACCTTCCCCACGCCCGATCCGGCAGGCAGTACTCCGAGACCGCATTCCTGCGCGATCAGCAGCAGATCACCGCCCTCGCCTACCTGCTGCAGCACCTTCCTCATCCTGACACCGCGCCGGTTGAGCAGACCCGCCGGCTGGTGGATGCGTTACGCCTCCGCGACGGTCACCACGGAGTCGGTGAGTTCGCCGGCGAGCTGCACCGGCACAGGCTTGTCGCCGACGCGGCCGAAGCCCTTGCCGAGGCCAGCAGCGGCAGCCGGGCTGACTGGGCACGGAATCTGCACGACGCCGCGCGCCACCACACCGACCGGATCGCCCGCCACCTGGCATGGTCCATCGACGAAGGGCAGCAAGCCCCCTCACGCGTTCCACAGGGGACGGCGACCATTGCGCAAGCCCCCACGGCCGCTGCTTACCCGCAGGCTGAGAGGGCGCAGAGCGAACTCCTTCAAGTCGTCCGCCAGGCAGTCGCTGGGGACGACGGGCCCCACCGCATCGGCCTGGCCCCGGTGGTTCTGGCCGCCCTGCTCGACGCCCAGGACCGCGGCATCGTCTACAGCGACCACATCGCCCTGCACGCCTTCGCCGAAGAGCTCCGCGAAGCTGTGGAAGCCCGCCGTCACCGCGGCGGCCGCAGTGAGAGTTTCGCGGCGGCAGCTCACGCCGCCCGCAGTCACGCGGCAATCCTGGCTGAGGCGGCCCGCGACTCCGAACCGGCTCTGCGCCTGGCCGTGCTGAAACTCCAGCGGCGCGCCGAGGCGGATCCGCAGCTGATGGCGCATGCCGAGTCCGGTGCCGAACCCGCAGAGTCCCAGCGCGCTTTCCGAGCCTGGCTCGCTGGCTCCGTCTGGCAGGACGGCATGGGCGACGATCAACTCGCACTGCTGCAGGCCGTGATCGCTCGCACCGGCCCGGGGCTGGGCGACGGCATCCTCGCGGCCACGTGGGACAAGATCCGCGCGGCACGGCCCAGTGCCATCACGGCAGCCCTGGCCGCCGAGTTCCCCCAGGGCGCGGTCCGCAAGTCGATCACGGCCTTCCGGAACCGCCGCACCCCGCTCATGGCCCAGGTGGCCCACGTGCTCGCCCTTCCCGCAGTGCGGGAGCGCCTGTCGAGCCCTCACCTGGACGAACTCGGCGCAGTCGTGGTGCGCCAGGCGGCGGACTTCCTGGCCGACGACGCGCTCAAGCAGCGCTCCCGCGCGTACCGAGGCTCCCTGACCCTGGCCCGCGCCACCCGTCACCTGGCCGAGCAGGCCTACCGGGCGGACCTGCCCGCAACTGATCAAGAGGCCATCGCCGACCTGCACGCCTCCGCGCAGAGCATGGCGGCCGACTGGGTGGCCTCCGGCGCCGACTCCGATGCCCGGGCCCGCCTGTTCCTCCGAGGGGAAGACGTGCCGCTGTGCCCGCCTTCCCCGTCGACAGCACCAGGTGGCTCCGTCACCGACGCCGAGCGGGTGATCTCCCGGGCCTTGGACCGGGTGATGGAGCCCGCCGCATGGGGAGGCGGCGGTTACCAGCTTGAAAGCCGCGTTGACGGCACCACGGCGATCCTCCTCACCCGCACGCCCATGGATGCCGACGGCTGGCGCGCCCGGCGCACCGGGCAGCTGGAATCCCTCGGCTGGTCGGTCCAGTCGACGCAGGGCGGCTACCCGGGTTCGAGCCGCGGGGAGTCCCTTCACCTAGTCGTGGACCTTCCCCGCGGCCGGCAGGCAGAGCAGTGGCAGCTCGCCTCGGAAGTACGCAGCATTCTGGAAGCCCACCGCCGCCGCTTGGACCCCACCCAGACCTTCGACGTGAGGCCAGCCACCGAGCGGCACTTTGCCGGTGGCAACACCACCACCGCGGTGATCGTTCGCGGTAAGGAGGACCACCTGCAGCAGGCGGGCTACACCACCGAGCGCCTGGAGGGCGCCCGTTTCGTTGTGACCCGCCCGGAGGGGGCCGTCCCCATCGGCACGTTCACGCCTGCCGCGGCCGCCCGCCCGGCATCCGTCCGGCTGCACACCGTGGCCGCGGCGATGCGCCCACTGCACGCGCAGCTCACCGACCTGCTGACGCTTGTCCACGACCGTCACCCCGCCCGCTTCGACATCACTGAGCTCCAGGGAATATGGGACGAGCTGGCTGCCGTGGACGCGACGCATCCTCTGGACACCAACCCGCCCGGGGCCCTCGGATTCTCCGCACGTCGCGAGGCTGTCAACGCCACCCGGATCCACCACATCCTGACCTGGCTGCAGAACGGCTACGTCGGCCAGTCCAGCGACGCCAACCAACAGGTTGCCGCCTTGTACGGGCCGGGCGCGGATCGGCTCATCCGGGCCCGCGCGGCCACCTTGCGCGAATTGCTCCACGACTACGGCAGCGGCCAGACCGAGTCCGCGCGCCTCGAACTTGCTCGCACCGGGTCGGACCCGGACGGTCGCAGTGTCTGGGACCGCTACGCCGCACTCATCCAAACTCCCGACGGTGCCGCCCCGGAAGGCACCGACTTGGCGACCGCCCGGGCCGCCGTGCCCACCGTCGTCCGTACGACAGCCCCCACGCCCGGTACCGGGCAGAACGCGGGCCCGGCGGGCAAGGGAGCTGCGCAGGATGCCGCCGCCGGCGCTCCAGATGCCGGCGGAAGCGGCGGGAACGACCAGACCCGGCCTCCCGCGCCGGGCGGCAACGACGAACCGGAGCAGCCTCGGCCGGAGCCGGCTGCCGTACCTGGTTCGGATGCCGACGAGGATGCTGTCTGGCCGGCGTTCACGAGGCGGCGGCAGATCAGCGCGCCTCGGCGCGCCCTCGGCAACGCGGTCCGAGAGCTGACCAGGACCGCCTTTTTCCGGCAGCGCAGCGACGACGGGGGCGTGGAGGCCGAGCTGCGTGATGCCTTCGCCGCGTATACCGCCGCGTCGATGGACGAGCCCAATGGCTTTCACCATGCCATCGAGCGGCTCACGGCCGCCGTGGCGGCGGTGAGCGGGGCGTGGCCGCGAAGGGATCTTCCGCAGGACGCGACCCGGGCCCTGACCGCGGCCACAAGCGCGGGGGAGGAGCTGCGGGGCCGGTGGCGGGCCACCGTCACATCCCCCTCATGGGAGGCCCTATTCGAAGACGCGCCCCGGCCCACGTTTATCCAGCAGGAGATTCGGCCCGCTCCGTCCCCCGGCGAGGACTACCTCAGTCGGGAAATACGTGAGGTGCCTACGCCGGAAGTCGCCGAGCTGGAGGAGCACGAGCTCCCCTCACAACTTGAGGCTGGCACGGTTCGCCGATCGCTGGATCACGACGTTCATCATGCCGGGCCCGACGCACAGGGCCGACCGCGCACCTACGAGCGCGAGCCCCTGGCCAGCGGTGGCTGGGCAGTCTTCCAGCACCAGACCTCCGGCAGATCCACCCTGTGCACGCTGACGCGAGCGGGCGACGGGTTCCGCGCTCACAACGGAGACGTCGAAGGAAGAGGAGCCACCTGGAAGGAAGCCGTCTCGGCCTATGCCCATGCCGCACGCGATGCGCACGAGAACCGGCGCACAGCCGCCGTCCCGACCGCATCGCCCGAAGCCGACACTGCCGGCCCGGCCCCGACCGGCGAGGCTTCGGCGGCGCCCGCAGCTGCTACCCCAGCCGTACCGGCATCGCCCCTCGGCGTGCCCGTCGCCGACACCGAGGCCCAGGGACGGTGGGAGGCGTCCAACCCTCGCCCCTCGACACGGTTGACGGTCTCTCGCGAGCGGACACACGTTCTCGTCACCGGGGTGGGACCGGGCGAGGAGGACGCCACACTGCGCGAATGGCTGAAGTCCAAGCACTTCAGCTTCGTGCCGGCGACGAGCGACGGGCGCTGGGATTCCAACAAGGACGACTGGCGCCGCCCCCACCCCAAGGCAGCGGTCTTCGCTTCCAACCTCGAGAAGCAGGCCAACGCCTTCATCGCAACGCTGGACGAGCAGTGGCGGCAGATCCGCAACCGCATCGGCCAGGCACTCACCCCTGAGCTGCGGGCCGAGTACGAGCAGAAGGCACGCGACCGCGAGAACTTCCCGCTGACCGAACAGCAGCGGGCCATCATCGACGCGGCACAGGACGGCCTCAACGTCGCCGTGCAAGCTCTCGCCGGTACCGGGAAGACCAGCACCATGGTCGCCCTGGCCCGACGAATGCCGAACCGGCGCATCACCTACCTCGCTTTCAACTCCGCCAACGCGGCAGACGCAAGGCTGAAGTTCGCCGGGCTTCGACACGTCAGCGTCTCCACGGCACACTCTCTGGCCGCCCGCGACCTGATGGTCACCGACCTGGCCGACAAAGTCACCGAAGGCCAGCAGGACGGGGGAACCGGCACCAACGCGAATGCCGAGTGGGCCGACATCCTCGGCGTGCAGCCCGTCCCAGCGGCGGACCGGGGCGAGGACCTGACGGCGGAGGACATCGTCGTCCTGATCAAGGAAACGATCGGGAATTTCCGCAACAGCGACTCCGCAGCCATCGACCTGATCCACGTCCCTGACCCCGAGCACCCCCTGGTGGACCAGGCAGCCCGGCCACAGGCACTGCGGCGCGCGGTCCTCGAACACGCACGGGACGCCTGGCAGGACAAGATCAACCCTGCGTCCCGGGCTCTGCATTTCCACCACGACGACTACCTGAAAATCTGGGCTCTGTCCCGCCCAAGGATCCACGCCGACACGGTCATCTTCGACGAGGCCCAGGACATCAACCCCGTCCTGCGCAAGGTCGTCCTGGACAACATGCGCCCCACATCGGGGCCGCCCGCCCAGGTCGTCATCGTCGGCGACCCCAACCAGTCGATCTACGCCTTCCGCGGCGCCGAGAACGCACTCGAAGACTGGCCCGCCGACATCGAACTGCCCCTCAACAAGTCCTGGCGGTTCGGCCCGGAAGTCGCTGACATCGCTAACATCTTCCTCAAGCTGCTCCGCGCCCCGTATCTCATGGAGGGCAACGACGGCACCAGTACGGCCATCGGTCCGATAGCAACCCCCGAGGCGGTACTGGGACGCAGCAACGCCGGCGTGGTCTCCGCCGTGCTGGCCGCGCTGGAAGAGGGCCGCACGGTTCACATGGTCGGCGGCGGCGACGAACTGAAGCGGATGGCAGAAGGCGCCAAGGAGCTCCAGGAGAAGGGCCGCACCCGCAAGCACCCCGAACTCGTTCCCTTCCGCTCGTGGAAGCAGGTGCGGCAGTACGTCGACAAGCACGACAGCGCCAAGCAGCTTGAGGTCTTCGTTCGGCTGGTCGACGAGCACGGCGCCGACACACTGATCGAGATGGTCGGCCAGCTCACCGAGGACGCGACCGACGCCGATCTCATCGTGGCCACCGCCCACAAGTCCAAGGGTCTGGAGTGGGGGCTCGTCCAGGTCGGCACCGACTTCCGCGGCCCCAAGGCCAGTCTTGAGCCCGGACAGCCCACCGTCCTGCCCTCGGACGAGGAACTGCGTCTGGCCTACGTCACCGCCACTCGCGGCATGAGAGAGCTGGACCTGGGCTCGCTTGCCTACGTCGAAGAACTGCGTGCGCTGGCTGACGAGGTCTACGCCGCCCGCACGGGAGTGGCACCGCAGCCAGCGACGACACAGGCTCCTGCTGCCCCAACTCTTGTCGCCACGCCCGCTCCGGCCAGCGACGCTGGCGCCCCGACCGGTGCTCCTCCGGCCCCGGGCGCCTTCCAGGTCCTCAAGGCCGTGGAAGCCCAGAAACTGGCCACCGCGGACGGCACGCTGTGGTGGGGAGGGCGGGGAGCCGGCCGCGAGAAGGCACTCAAGAAGCCGATCCTCGTCCGCATCGAGATCGGGCAGCGTGGCGTTGTCGACGTGAAGGACGCGGACACGGGCACGCACGTGACCAGCATGCGCACGGGAACGCCGTTCTTCGCCGCACCGGCGACGTCCGGCCCGCCCCAGAACAGCGGCGCCCCTCACGAGGCCCAGGCTCCGGCGAGCTCCCCAGCGGCGGAGCAGCCCGGAGGTGAGTCCGCAACCGTGTCGGCGCCGGCTGCCCCGGTGTTCAAGGTCGAAGCCCGGCCTGAGGTCGGCGGCCGCCGGTGGGCCGTCCTTGACGCTGCCACCCGGGAAGTGGTGTGGGTCCACAAGGACGGCCAGGCACTGGAGTGCGCCTACGATGTCAGGGCCGACGCCGAGAACATGCGCGATGCCCTGGCCCTGGCGCCGGAACTACGGGTCGACGCCCCCGACCAGCGCCCGGCCGCAGCCGGGGATCGTCGCCGCGGAGAGGTTCTCCCTGCCACTCTCGGCCAGGTCACCGCCAAGGTGGTCCACGACCACAGCCAGTGGGTCAAGGTCGAGCTGCGCGACGGCACCCAGCGGATCGTCACGCTGTGGAACCCCGCCGGAGCCGACCTCGTGGAGGCCGGCCAGAGCGTGTACGTCTCCGGAACCCTGGGTGAGCCGGCCACCTTCAACGGGCGCCTCGAGACGCCTGTCGAAGGCGGCACAGTCGAGGGCCAGGACGCCGCCGACACGCGCCTGCGCCGCGCGACAGCGGCCCGCGACGTCTCTGCGGCCCCAGCAAGCAGCGCGACCGCCACTCCCGCGCCGGCGGCGGAGCAGACAGCCCAAGCACTCGACGTGCCGGCTGAGCTACTGGCCCGGCTCCGCAAGCTCCCCTACGCCCAGCGCTCCACCCGGTGGGCCCCCATCGACCTCCAGCCCCAGTCAGACCGCCGCGTCGAAATTCTGCTACGCACCGGGGAATGGGACCAGGTCGCCGTAAGCAACCAGCACAATGTCCGCGACAGCCGTGGCCGCTTCCACGGCCTTGAAGACGTTCTGGCCTGGCGCGACGGCACTCGACTGGCCACGCTGCTGGACCAGCCGAAGCAGCCGGGCGCAGAAGCCCAGAACGCGGTCGTGCAGAGTGCGGCACCGAGCACGCCCGCGCAGCCGGTGTCGCGGCCGCCGCTCATCTCCCGGCCGGTGCAGAGCATGCTGGTCGAAGAGCTGGAGGAACGGGCCAACGCCCTCAACGCGTGGCTCGACGCACACACCGCCGGCAGAAACACCAGGCTGAGCGTCCGCGCTGTCCAGCAGCGCGACGAGATCCGGGCCGAACTCGCGCAGCGACGCGACAAGGAAGCGGACGCCGCCAAGGCCGGCGACTGGGACGCCTTCAGTGACGAACTCGCCGACCTCACCCTGGAACCGGTCGACCTGACCGGCACACACGACGTCTCGCGCGACGGCACGCCGCTGGGCACGGTGACCCTCGACGCCGACGGATACCGCTTCCTCCCCGCCGGAGCCCGCACCGCCGACGGCACCCTCCACGACAGCCCACAAGGCGCAGCCGTTGCCCTTGCACGCCACCTTGCCGCGCAGGCCCAGATCCCTGACCAGACTCCGGCTCGGCAAGCGCGGAAGCCCAAGAAGGCTCCGGCGGTACCAGCACCGCGTTTCCTCGTTACAGCCGAGGACGGATCGGACGCAAGCCCCAACATGCTGTTGAAAGCCCACCTGCGCAGCGTGCGCCTCGACCCGAAGGCTGCCGACCAACTCGGCCAGCGCAAGCAGACGGAGTTCTGCCACAAGCACGGCACGGAGCACGCAGGAACGCATCTCAGCGCCGGGGGCCGGCTCGCCATCCTCACGATCGGTGCGGAGCACTATGAGGTAAGAGCGCCCGATCGCCTCACCGGGGTCGGTGGGCCCTGGGGCAGCAGGATCCACAGCCGCGAACGCGCGAACGAGATCGCGGCCGCCCTGGAGAGCATCCGCGACGAGCAGGGCCGCCCTTTCCTCTGGGACCAACCGCCGACTGTCTCGCGCGCCCTGCAGTTCCGCGACTGGCATGGCAACGACCTGGTCAGCGCCATACTCCACGCACTCGTTCAACGCGGCCTCGACGAGACCGACGGACGGTACGCACAGGCCTACGAGAAGCGGACAGGGCAGCAAGTGGAAGCCCTCAGCCTTCCCGCACCCGCCGAGACCGCGCCCAGCCCCGCCGAGCGGGACGCGGCCATGCCGGCGGACGACGCCTTCTTCCGCACGATCGTCAAGAAGATTGCCGAGGTTTCCGGACCTGACGGATCCTTCTGGTGGAAGGGAGAGGTCAACAACCCCCACCAGGGCGCGGGGCCCCGCGCCAACCGGCTGCCCCTTAAGACCGCGGTGCGCGTACGCGTCGAGGAGTCCGACGACGAGAAGGGCGCCAGCATCGGATGGTTGAAAGTGCTGGATGCCGACACCGGCGAACACCTGGACAACGTCCGCTCCACCAGCCACGTCCTGGTTGCCGCACCACGGGACCTTGCCGATGAGGGCAGGCGCCGCAGCGCCGGGCAGCGCTTCAGCAGCGTGGGCCAGGTACGTTCCCACTTCGTGGGGCCGGCGACCCTCAAGGGTATCGCCGGGGCGCGTCGCAGCGAGCTGCGCAGGTTGGCCAAGGACCGGGAACTGGTCGAGCTCACCGCTGACGGGCAGTTCGCGATCCGCCGCAGCGGCGAGACCTTCGAGGTGATCCCGGCCGGCAGTGGACTCAGCTTCACCGGCGTACTGCCCGACCTTTATCTGACCCGCCGCGTGCGCGACGGCTTGGCCCTCACACCGCAGCCTCTTCAATCCCTGCCGACGCTGGAGCAGGCCCACGTCTTCGCCGAGCGGGTCAGCGGTCTCACCGACAGCACTGGCGCACCGGTCGACTGGAGCGACCCCGCTCTCGCCCAGCAGCTGACCAGTGCAGGCATCGTCCATATGGGACACCAGTTGCTGCGTGAGCGGGCATTGCTCGACCGCGAACACGGACGTCCCGGGTCTCCCAGCGACGCCATGTGGCAGCTGTTCGAGGCCCGGACCGACCGCGCGCCCGAGCCCGACAGCGACCACCAGTGGGCTGACCAGCTGAAGGCGGGGGACTGGGCCTGGCTCTCCACCAACGACGGGCCCCGAGAGATCCTTGCCGCGACGCAGACCGACTACGGCACAGCATTGATCACATTGGAGGACGGCACCTGGCACGTCCCGCGGAACCTTCCCGTCGAGCACCCGGGGGGCGCGATTGTTCGGGACTCCGCGGAGCAGCCGATCGGCATGCGCCTGGACCGGGCTTGGGTCCGTGACGACGACGTCATCGAGTTCGACGTGGACGACGGCCTCAGCCCTGCGGCCCCCGCAGGGCCCGTGGGGGAGCCGTCCGCTGGAGCTACGCGTGTCCGGGGTCGGGTAAGGGCGACGCACCAGCACCCCCACGGCGGAGGGGAACGGGTCTACCTCCTCGACGCCACCCTGGTGACCGTTGGGGGCGTCAGCCCGGCGCCGACAAGGGTTCTGGTCACCGCGTTCGAACTGCCTGAGACGGTCTACCGGCTCTCTGCTCGAGCCGCCCTCGCACCGCAGCCCGCGAGCTCGGCGCCCCCCGTTCCGCGGCCCCTGCCCAGCGTCGTTCACCGGGGCCCGACCGAGGCCTCCGAAGTGTCCGAGGCGTCGGAGCCGGTGCGCGACACGGCACCGGATGAGCGGGCCGACGTGGAACACGGCGAGGCGTTGAGGCTGGACCTGATCGCCGTGCTGGACGACGCGAACGCGCCCTCGACGCCGACTGAACTCACCTCCATCGACGGCATGCCGCTGTACGTCGGCGTCAAAACCAGCCCCACGAACGGCCGCGTGCTGCAGTTCGGATTCGACCCCCAGGCACCGCGAGCCGCTGCGCAGTTCACACGCGCCGACCTTGAGGGCGCCACGGGGGACCAGGTCTTGGGCGCCGTCCTGTCGCGCCGACCCGGCGCCGCCATGCCGGTCGGGCCTGGCCAGGTGGCTCCAGAGCGTCTGAGAGAGGACTTCTTGCAGCTCCTGGACAACCCCGACGCTCGGAACGGGCAGCCCGTCCTGCACGGAACCATGGGCGGCGCGCTTCGTCTGTACACGGCCGTGGCGCCAGACCCTGAACATGGGCAGGTCGTGGCCTTCGGGTTCGACCCCAGCGCCCCCGTGGCCCGGTTCACACGGGACGAGCTGCTCAACACGTCCAGCGACAATGTGGCCGCAGGGGTGCAGCGCTACGGAGAAGCACACGTCCAGGCCGCGTTGCAGTCGCTCGACATCCTCAAGCAGCTGCGGGCCGGAGCTCAGGCTCGGCAGGCGGGGCCACCCACGGTGCGCGCCGACCGTCACGCAGGAGAAGCGGCACGCGAGTACCTGCGGCAGACCGCCACCGTGGGAAGGACGACGACCTGAAGCCGGTCCCCGCTGAGGGACCCTGCGGCTGGAAAACGGGCGCTGCCTCCCGCACGGCGGGAGGCAGCACGGATCCGCATCTGGCCATCGCCACTGCTTCGTAGCGTCGGAGCGCTATCTGCCCAGTTCGGGATGACGGTGAGCAGCCGCCGCCCGCGACCATTGAGGTGACGACGTGACCACTGACCGCGAGGAGGGCTACCCCGGTGAGTCTGCCGGGCCCTGGGAGCAGACTGACGGTGATCCCCCGGCATGGGGCGAGCCTGCTACCGGCTGGGGCGGCCACAGGCTGACCTCCGGCCTGGCCGACCCTGCTGCCACAGCAAGCGACGGCGCCGAGCAGACGGCAGGCTGGACGTCCGTGGATGAACCGCCGCGTCCTCTGCACCTCCCCGCTACGTGGGACGGTGTTCACCTCACGTCCGGGCTCTTGGATCCGGAGCCGGGCACCGGGGGTGCGTCGCCCGAAGAAGGCCAGGAGCACAGCGGAAGCGGGGCAACCGCCTGGGCAGATGAGGCTCCGGCGGCACTCGGCAACGCTCCCTCCACGCGGGCCTGGCTGCTGGCAGATGTTCCTCCGGCCATGGGCGATGCCGGTCCTGCGAGCCTCCCGAGCCCCGCCTCGGGCGTCACTGAAACCGATGCCCTTGCCACCTCGGGCTCGGCTTCCGGCACCGTGGGGGTGGTGCCCATCTGGGAGGCCGTGGACGTCACTTCCGCCCTCCACTCGGCCCATGCCACGTTCACCCCGAATGAAGCGCCGTCCGCATCACCGGAGGAAACGATCGGCGGCTGGGTGGCTGACGGCCTGCCGTCGGCCCTCGGCCCGGTCGACACGCCCCGGACGCCGGGCACCGTCCTGGAGAGCGGAGGCGCGGAGTCGGAGGCCGCCCCTGCAGATGCCGCAGGCCGCAGCGGGCGCGAGGCAGGCAGCGAGACGCAGCCGGCGCAGTGGGCCTCTGCATGGAACGCAGAGGAAGCTCCTCCGGCCCTCGCCGAGGCAACTCTTCCGTGGACCGGATTCGACCGACTCCCCTCGGGACTGCCGGGGTCTGCCGCTCAGACGGGCAGCCTCCCGTCGGTGCGGACTGCGGACGGCTTCCGCGAGGTCCCAGCAGCAGAAGGTGCTCAGGAGCTGCAGCTGGTTCAGGCATGGGAGGAGGAGGCCCCAGCAGCATTCGAGTCGATTCCCGCTGCGTGGAGGGCAGCAGCCGGTCTCCCGTCTGGCCTTGGCTTGCCCGGGAAGGCCAAGCCACAGCGACCGCAAGTGGCTGCGCGCGTTCTCGCCGGCCCGGAAGGACATCCGGCAGATGACGCTGCCGCACCTCAGGAGGTGCAAGCGACCGCTACTCGTTCCTGGCGGCCGGGGGAGGCGCGCCGTGCCCCGATGAATGGCCGACCGGATGGCACGGACGGCGATGCTCGCGGGGATCCGGCACCGGCTGCACAGAATGCTGATGAATCCAAAGCGGAGCACCAGGCGCGAGACCGCCGCGACAAGTCTCCGAGCGCCGCGGCCTTCACCGATCCTGGCGCAGTCGAGGTGTGGGACAGCGAAGGCGGCGGCAGCAAAGAACTTTGGGAGGCCGTCCGCGTTGCCGGCGACATGACGGCTCTTCGGGCTGACATCGACGTCCGCGTCGAGACCGAGCTCCGGGCCGAGACCGGGATGGACGCCGACAACCGCGAGAGGCTGGAGCTCGTCAGGGTCCACGCGAGCATGGTCGTGCCACCGCTCGGGTGGTCTCGCCAGCTTGCCGACGTCATGCGCATAGCAGTCGACGGCCGGCTCATCGTGGACGGCGACGGAGTCTTCCGGCAGCGCCCAACAGGGGGCGGGGCCGGCAGACGAGTAAGCAATGCGCGAGTGCAGCTCCTCAAGGAGGCTTCCTTCCTGACGCTGCCCGGGGGTGAGTCCTCTGAGGGCGAGGTTCGTCCCACGGTTCAGGGCGATCAGGCCCTGTTCCTTGCGGACCTGTACCCCGACGGCCTCCACGCGGATGACACCGCGGCCTACGAGGCGCGGTTGAAGGCGTCACGGCGGCCTTGGCGTAGCAGCGACGAGAACAAAGGCGTGGCACGAAGGCTGCCCCCTCTGGAGCGGTGGGCGATGAGGTGGCCCGAGGATCGGCGACCGCAACGCCTGTCCGAGTCCGAGCACGCCGACGCAGTCTTCGCGCTCGCCGTCGTTGCCTACAGAGACCTTGATGCGGTGGTGACGCGTCTGTGGAAGCCCGGCATCAAACCGAGGGACCTGGCCGGGATCGGCAACCGACTGACCGCAGCCGAGCAGAAGGTGGGCCAGGACCGTGGTGGAGCCGCCACGGACCTCAGGGCCGCCCGCGCGCTCGCGGAACGGTACGCCGCCTCGATCGAGGGTGACCCTCGGGCAGAGGAGGCGAACACGTGGATCCGTCGCCTCTCCGAGCGAATCGACCAGTACGTCGCGCACTGGCCCGGCGCAGATGTGCCGCCCCGCACAGAGGAGACAGCAGCGCTCACCTCTCCCCGGGAAGACGGTCAACGCGCTCTCCTCTCGGAGAGCGCCGAGCCGACCCGAGATGGGAGGCCGGAAGTGCCCGCTGCCGATTCGCAGTCGGCGACGAGCGCACCGGCACCCGCTGCTCCCGAGCAGCCCAGCGAAGCTCCCCGTCCTCCCGCAGCGCCCTCAACTGCGAAGACGATGCCGGTGACACTTCCTGGGACGCATCCGTCTGTTGCGCCCGACCCGCTCGGCGGCTCCTCCGATGTGACCCTCACACAGGATCCCGTCCCAGCCGGCCGCTTCCACCAGTTCTCCTACACATGGACGGCCACGGTCGCCGGAGGCCACGAGGGCACGTACTCCGTTACCGGGGACTGCCAGGGCAAAGTCAGAAACGGCATCCCGGACCACACGACCTACCGCGTCCACTACGCCCATGGGTTCGCCGACGGCCAGGACGAGGAGGGACAGGTCTGGGCACTGGGATTGGCCACCACACTGAAAGGGGCGGCCGAGTACATCTCCGCGCACTGGACACGGGCGCAGACGGGCAACCACCGCGCCGAGGCACAACAGGACTACTACGCCTCCGGCCTTTGGCTTCTGCCCGCTGTGGGAAAAGACGAGTACCTCGTGTACCGGCCGGACGGGTCCTGGGAGCTCACGAGTGGTGAAGGCGACGTCTATGAGGTCCGCTACGAGGCAGCGACTCGTGCGGGCAGTCTCGAGGTACGCCACGAGGGACAGCTGGTGGGAGTCACCACCGAGCGATACGAGAGAAAGTGGCCGCAGATGCTGGCTCTCGTGCGCGACCACTCCGCCCATCAGGCGGCGAAGCCGACCGCTGCCGTCTCTTCCCCCGAAGTCCTGGCGGATGATCCCGAACGGGACGTCAGCCCTGACACGGATGCCGACAGGGCAGTCACCGTCGGGCACCTCAGCTCGGCGGAGACTGCAACGCCGGACGTAGCCGCACCCAGTGGGAAGGACCCTGAAGCACTCTTCGACCTGGTGGAGCCTGATGGAGAGCGAGTCGGAGAAGGAACCTACACCGCGCCGCAGAACGGGCCCGAGGGCCCTGTTGAGACTCCGATGGCGCAGCCGGCCGCGCCAGCCGCTCGTGACGACCTGGGGACCGCCTCCCCGGGAGGAGATGCCGTCGAAGAGAGCGCTCGGTTCGACGGCACCAGTCTCCCTCCTGCCGTAACCACGCCTGGTTCTCGCCGGCAGGCTCAAGCCCCATCCCGATCAGGATTCGAAGCCCAAGACGACGTGGGAGTGCAGCGCGATGAGGCGCGCCCTGAAGCGCCCGGTGGTCCTGAGCCCGTGAGGGACGACACCTCGCGGGAGGCGGCAGCGCCGACAGGTGATGAGGATCGGCAGAGCCCCATCGGGGAACCTGCAGCAGCGGCCAAGCCCTCACCGCCCCATGCCGTCCAGACGGACAGCGTCGAGGGCTCAGCAGCAGAGCTGACGGCACCGGAGGCGGCTGAGCAGGCGGACGCCGGCCCTCTCGACGCGGATGCGGTAGTGCGGTCTCTTGGCGAAGTCGGGGCGTACGCCAACCAGGCGGTCTACGAGGGAGCGTACGAGGCACTCCTTGCCTCCCTTGACGAGCACAGGGACTGGCTCACCGAGGAAGCCGCAGCAGCAGCGGCGGCAGACGCACTGCTCACCACCAGGGGAGTGGCACTCCCTGCGCTGACTGCGCTCTTGGCTCTCGATGTCGCAGCCCGCTCCGCAGAGGGGCGTGGAGAGGCGCACGCTGCCTTGGCCGAGCAACTTCGGCACCACATCCGGTGCACTCAGCTGACCATGTCCAAGATCGTCGTGGGTCAGGCGACCCGGACCACGGACCTCGCTCGCCTTCGAGAGCTGCACGTCGTCGCCTTCGAAGGTCAGTTCATCGGCTTCAGGCAGGCCACTGCCGCCGGGGAGATGGAGGTTGGGCAGTACCTCGAACACCGCGCCGACCAGATCAAGGAGCAGTCCACGGGACCCGCGGACACAGGGGAGGTGGGAGCAGAGACGGTGGAGGAGGACGTGACTGTGGATGAAGGCGACGAGGTGGGTCTGCCAGCGCTCGAGCTTCCCGCCGGAGCAGGTGTGTTCTTCAGCCACGCCGAAGCAGCACCGCACCTGCATGCGCGCGCGGTGGAGCTGGTCCGCTCCCCGCCTGGAACGAGCGGCGAGCTCGCCTACCTCGACGGCCGACCCGTCTACGTGATGGTCACCGAACCAGCTGACGCAACGCTCCCCGGACTGAGGGCTCTGCTGCTCGGCCAAAGCACGGGCGCTGACGCACGTACCGTGCACATCTCGGCCGAGGAGCTCGCGGCGTTGGAGCCCGCCCGGTTCATGGCCGCGATGACCGTGTGGATGGCCGCTGACGACGATGGCGCCAGGCCGCTGCTCGACTACGAGCAGGGCATGGGAGGCGTTCAGGAGGCGCCTGGGCCGGTGGCTGCAGAAACCCCGGCGCCTCTGTCCAGCGTCCCCCCGGATCCCATGTCGCCGGCCGCCGACGCTGTTCAGCCGGAGTCTGCCCAGACGCCGGTCGAGCTGATGCCCGCCGCCGGGTCCCTGCCACTGTCCGGGAAAGGCACAGCGCCGATGACCACGTCTGAGCCTGACCCTGATCCGTCGCGTCGGCCACAGTCGATGGCCCGCGTAGCTGGCGGTCCGACGACAGTCACGCGTTCGGTCGCTCGCTCTGCCGAGGGTGACGAGCACCAGCTCATCACCGCCCCACGGGCTCCGGTCGCTGTCCCACGGCCTCCTGCGGTTGCCGCCCCGGCGGCTGTTCCGGTGCGGCAGGAGGAGCTCGGAGCCGCCGACCGGCTTGCCGGCCTCGCCCGCCAGGCGCTCGCGTCCCTGGGCTCCAGCCGGGAAGTCACCGCAACGATGGCGGCGCCCGACCATGTGCTCGTCACCGTGGAGGCAACCGGTGATTCCGGCCGAGACCACTACCTGTCGGCGGGCTTGGAGCAGGCCCTGCACGCCGCGATAACGCGCCAGCCCGACCGAAGCCTGGACCGGCTTCGTGTCGAGGTGCAGCATGCGCACACGGGCCAGACCCTCCTGCCCGCGAATGGCTCCGCCACCAGCGCCGTCGACGCGGCTGTACCGCGCGCACGGCTGATCGCCGTCACCGCGGAAGCCGCACGGATCTTCGCCGCCCGCCTGCGGACGGACCCGAACGCCGAGCTCGCCCGGACCTACCTGCATGAAGGCGACGTGGCCGCTGGAATTCAGGGACGGCAGCTCCCTCCTGAGATTCAGGCAACGTGGGGTGTCGGGTATGCGCCGTCGGACCGGAACGCCGGCCGGTGGGACGTATTGGCACGGGAGCTGTTGCGCGCCGGATTCTCCGAGGACGACATCGTAGAGTCCGGGCTGGCCAAACGCTCAAGCAAAGAGACCCTCTACGACGCGTTCGCCGACCGGATCATGTTTCCCATCCATAACCAGGTTGGGGAGATCGTCGGGTTCGGCGGCCGCCGTATCGACCGGCCCGGCGAGACCGAAAGCCAGTCCAGGGACCGAGGCGGCCCGAAGTACCTCAACACCCGGGAGACCGCGATCTTCCACAAGGGCGAGCTCGTGTTCGGCCTCTACCACCCGGCCCAAGCGGAGGCACTTCAGGCGAGCATCGGACCGCGGGTCGGCGTGGAGGGCTACCTGGACGTCATCGCGACGGCGCGAGCGGCCGAAACCCGCCCGCTGGAGCAGCGGCCTGTCGCCGGCGCACCCATGGGTACCGCCCTGACCGAGGCCCAGCTGAGCGCTCTGCGCGGAATCCAGGACGGGACGCCGCACACTCACCTGCTGTTCAGCGACAACGACGCCTCCGGCCAGCGCGTCCTCCTCAACAACTGGGACCTCCTGCTGACGACGCCGGGAACGACCGAGGTTACTCGGGCCGCGGACGCGAAGGACGCCGCCGATCTGTGGGAAGCGGGTGTCATGGCTGGCACCGGCGGGGCCGAGCCGGTCCTCCGCGCTCTGGAACAGCGGCAGCCTCTCCTCGATGCGGCTGTCGAAGCCCAGCTGATGGACTTCGCCGACGCCACGGAACGCGCCCATCACACGTTCGCGGCAGGCGCCTTCAACGCCCGCAGTCGTGCGGCAGCCGCCTTGGCGGCCCACCTCATCCACGCCGATGCGCAGCACCGCGCGCCTCGAGATGACCACGAACTCCAGCGGGCAGCTCTCACCTGGGCGAAACGGCTTCATCAGTCTTGGCAACTGCCCGGTCACCTGATTGCCACCGCCGTCCTGCTCGGCCCCGGCACCCACGACGACGACCACCACAACGCCGTCTACGAGCAGGCACTCGACCTGCTGGCCGCCGACCCCGACGCCTACTTCGCGGACGACCAGTACGTCCTGTCGCGCAGCTCCGCCATCCTCTCCGCCCTACACCAGCCGACCACACCGACGGCCCGCGGCTCGGCCTCGACCGCCGGAGCAACCGGGACCGGCCAGTGGCCTGCCGGCACCAACAGGCCCGCCGCCGCCGTACCCGCTTCCGCCACGCGGACTGTTGGGCCCGCAGCATTCACCATGAGCCTCCAGGGCCCCGAACCCTCCGCCACCCTGACCGAGACCACCGACCGCACCGCCGCCGCCTACAGCCTCCACGTAGCCGTCTACGACCGCCTCGGCCACCACGCGACCGAGGACGAGAGCCCGGGACACCTCGCCAAGCCGCTGCCTCTCGGCAGCCTGCACGGGGTTCCCCTGGCCACGTCAGGCGCCGACCAGCGGACCGAAGACCCCAGCATCGTGGTGTGGCTCGGCAGCGACTCCGTGCGCCTGTCCTACGGCCGCTTCACGGCCATGACCCCGACGGAATTCCTTGCCGCTGTCGAATGGCGCGCCGCAGTCGCCGCCGGTGGCATCGGCGCGCCGCTGAGCCGCACCTGGCGCGAAGCCGTGCGCACGATCCTGCCCCGCTCCCTCCCGCACACCCCGAACGCCGCCGGTTTCGCCGCCCTCCTCGACACCATCGCCGCATCAGCCGAAGGCCGCACCCGCGAGACGCGGCGCCGCGCCCGACAGGCCGTAGACGTCTACACCGCCGGGTATCCGGACTTGGCCTTGGACCACCTGGCGACCGGCGGTCACACCTGGGCGCTGGGCAACGACGGCAGGTGGGCGCAGATACCCGTCGTAGCCCAGCCCAGCTGGGATGACGTCAGCGAGGGCCTTGCCCAGGAAGCGGACGTCTTGAGGCAGCTCCGTCAGGAAGCGGCCGACCTCCCCTTCAGCGAACCGACGGCGGCGGAACCGCCGGTCGCAGCCGACCTCACCCTCGCCCACCACAGCGCACACGAAGCCATGGCGGTCCTGCGTCCCTTCTCCATCGGCCTGCCCGGAACGGTCTATGAACGGATCACCGACCTCGTCGCTCAGATGGACTCCTGCGTGCCGGCGGCCCGCAGGCTGCGCGGATCCGATGGCGCGCGGCTCATGGGGCGGGTCAAGACCAGCCTGGTGCGTGCCCTGGAAGGACTCGCGACCGTGGCGGACAAGATCCGCTTGAGCGGGCTGGCAGACCGGCTGGAACGCGCCGTAGTTCGCCTGCGAGGACAGAACGGCCAGCCCCAGGCGGAGAGAGCCGTCCGCGCCGACCGCCGCTTGCAGGACCTCAGCCACACCGAGCGCGACCTGGAACGCCGCATGGCCACACCCGGGACCACGATGCACGCCATCGGCGAACTGCAGGAGCAGTGGATCATCAACCGGGCCCGATGGCGCGCACGGTACGAACAGATTACCGGCCAGGCACCCTCGACGAACTTCCTGCCCGACAACGGACTGATCGCCGGTGCGCCACCCATCCCCAACCCCGTTACCGGTCACGACCTGCTGATCACCCGCCTCCGCAACCGAGTAGCCGAGGAACGCGACGTCGACCCCCACACCGGGGAGATGAGCGACCCCTGGAACCCCACCGCAGACCTGCTCACCGGAGTGGCCTGGGCTTACCAGCAACGTTTGATCGGCGGCGTCCCCGCCGGCCCCGACCCGGAAGGCCCCGCACCCCCTGAGCAGCTTCGCCAGGCGGCGCTGGTCGTCACGGCCCGCCGGGAGGCTTCCCCGCTGACGCTGCGGCGTGCCATGGGCGTCTCGGCAGAGCGGGCCGATCGCCTCCTCGACCGGCTGGAGGCACAGCAGGTCCTCGGCCCCTACAGGCCGGACGCAACGCGAACCGTCCTGGCCGACAGCGGCGACATCGACGCCCTTCTGACCCGACCGCACCGCCCTGTCGCATCCCGTCCGTCTGCGGCAGTGCCGCTGCCGAGCACACCCCCCATGGAGGCACAGGAAGCCAGCACGACAGACCTCAACGACCGCAGGGCAGACATCGACGGGGTCGTCACCAAGTTTCTTGCCGAGCAAGCTGCGCGAACCGCGGGCCAGCCGGACGACCTGACCGACCAGGCTGCCCCGGCGAGCCGGCCCCGTGCGCGCCACGAGGCCCAGGCCAACGCGCTCAGCACCAGGCAGACGACCCAGCTCAGCCCGAGCCAGCTCTGACGCGGAGACCCGATGACAACTCCAGCCTTCTCCCAGACCACTCCAGACATGCTCCGACTCACCATCCCTCAGGGAGCCACCGCGGCGGAGACAGAAGCGGAATTCGAGCGACACGCCCGCCTGCACAACCTCGGGATTGGCCTGCGCCGCGCCAGCGCCCTCGAGGAGCCACCCCCTGTCGGCCCCCGGGACCTTGCCGGTCTCGCGACCGCCATGGCCGGCGCGAACGCGGCCCAGGCCTACTTCTTCCACCAGCCCGGCTGGAGCACCATCAACGAGATCCACCAGCGTGCGTCCGAAGCCCTGCACGAACTCAACGCACGGGCGGAGCGCACCCCGCAAGCAGCCGTGCAGGCCGCTCGCATCACCTCACTCGCCGCCAGCCTGATCGCCCGGCACGCAGCCCAGATCGGCAGCTACCTCGACACCTGGAACCAGTCCACGACCCCCGGTGCCACGGCCATGCGCAACCTGACCCGAGCGGCGGAAGAACACGCGGCCCAGGCATCCGGTATCGACGACAGCCAGAAGCACGACACCCCCCGCCTGCTGCTCGCCCACGCCTACCAACTCAACCGAGAGGTCCAACGAGCCGAGGCCGCACGGCCGGAACCACCGACCGACCCCCAACTCGACGACCCCGACGACCCTGCCATGGACAGTGCCCTCAGCCTCGGCGCCCTGTACGACCGCGGCCTCGCCGAGGCCGCCGAGCTCGGTGCCGCCCTGAGTGACATCAGCGCCCGTGCGCGACGTGTCGGGCAACGGGCAGTCCTCGACATTCGCCTCCACGGCATGATCGAGTCCTTGCAGATCCGCGGCTACGAGATGATCTCAGGGATCGCCCGCAGGCTGATGAAGCGCTACGACCATCTCGGATGGCAGAGCGCCGGCCGCCGCATCATCGCCGCGACCATATTCCACTACGCCGAGCAGCGCCTCGAACGTATCCGCGGCGCCATCGAGCCTGATGAGTACCGGGAGTTCGGGCACTACGAAGTCGACCCACCCGACCGCTACCTGGACGCACTCCTCGACGAGAACCGAACTGTCATCGACGAGCTCAAAGCCCAGTACCTCCGCTCTGAAGACCGCAGCGACCTGCAGATGCGGTTCCTTCTCGTCCAGAGGGAACTGGCGGCCGACATGGGCAGGTTCGAATGGGGCACACAGCCGGTCTTCCCACCCAGTCCCTACGTTGCCGGACTGCGAGCGGATGACCCCGTGGCAGCCCGCCTCGAGCTCATTGAGGCTCTACGGCGTCGTGTCGAACGCGATCCCTATCACCGCGACGCGAGCTTCTTCAACCAGGTCAAGGACAGCCTTGCCAAGGAGATAGCCGGCCCGGACACGCTCACCCCCGAGGCAACGCAGACCGCCGTTACGTCCTCCCAGCTTCGGATGGCTGCACTACACCTGGTGGCAGGGGAGACCGTTGTGTCCCCCCTCGCGCTGAGCAGCGCTCCGGAGCTCAACCTCACCCACGCCGAGGCCGAGCGAATTCTCCACGAGCTGCAGAACCTCGACGTCGTAGGTCCCCCCAACGGGCTCGAGCCCCGCCAACTGCTCGCGACCACCCCGGCCCAGTTGCCAGCAGCCCTGACAGGGCCCGAGCCCAGCCCGGTCGTCCCCCCGCAGGCGCCCGCACAGTCGCCAGCGACCGAGCCACCTCCATCAGCCACGCCCCAGGACGACGAAGTCATCCAGGTTGCTGACGACCAGCTGAAGAGAGCAGCCGTCTCCGCTGCTGCCAATCGTTTCGCTTCTGCTCAGCTCTTTGTGAACACCCTGGGCGTGACACCTGACGAGGGACAGGCGCTGATGGATGCCCTGCAGGAACGCAAGCTTCTCGTCCAGGGCGCCGATGGAGCTTGGGAGCCCACCTTCACGCAGGAAGGAGTCGATGCCGTTCTCGCGAGCATCTCCCAGGCTGCCAAGCCACGGCGCACTGACGGCGAGCAGCAGGCGCCGACGGCGTTGCCCCGTCGAGACCGGAGCGTAGAGCGGCCGCACTCCGGCAACCTCGCGACCCCTCGCGACCCCATTGCTCGGCCCCCGGCGGGGGAAGACCTGACACGGCTCCTGGAAGGCAGCCAGGAGCAGATTCTCCAGGCGAGCCGAGCCCTCACAGACGGGATGCAGTCTCGAGCTGCTGCTCACAGCCCGCCGAAGTCCGTCGCCAGCAAGACCCCTTTGGCGGTCGACGAAGCCCAGCAGAATGCGCGGCAGACCCGGCGGGCAATCAGCGCCGGCTTCCGCTGACGCCGAGGTCGCAACTACTCAAGAGGAGAAGTCATGGAGAGCCAAGAGCACACCGACCGATTGCGGGAACTTCGAGAGCAGGAGGAGGAACGCCGCAGGCAGAGGACCGCTTTGGTGCATCGTGCATCCCAGTCGCGGCAGTCCCAGGACGAGGCTCACGCCGCAACCCCGTCTCACTGCCGTGATCAACACTACGCAGAGCTGCACAGGTATTCGCACCGCGGGATCCGGTAGACAGCCGGCAGCACGCAGCGGCCTAGAAATCCCGAGTGCGCTGCATGTGATTGCCCGCACGACTGATGTTGCTGGAGGCGGCTGGGGGCCCGTCAGGTGTGCCCGTGCACCGCATCGAAGGCCCCACCGGCGAAGAGCGTGGCTCGTCGCCCGGTGCGAAGAAGTCGCTCAGCCCTCGCGGATCGAACCCAGCGGGTTCGCGGATTCTCAGAGGTAGCTTGTGGGGAACCTGCTGCTATGGAGGGGTTGCTCAGGGATAGGGCACGCGGGTTCGTGAGATCAGTGCCCTGTTTGCGGTTCGCTCATCTCTGCACCTTTTGTGGAAGGCTGGACGCCGGTGGAGGCATAAGCGCCATCGGCTGGTGACGCGTGAATCAGGCCGTGCCTCCGGGTGGATGGCCGTGTCGCTGGGCTGGTCAGCAGAGGAGGGGCGCCGTGGCGTCTTCAGTGCCGGAGCTTTACGGGCGGATCGCTGACCGTTTTAGCGAATTGATCCGCAATTGCCCACCGGATAGGTGGGAGGATCCGTCGCCGTGTCCCGGATGGACGGCCTGGGACGTCGCGGCCCACGTGGTCTCCAATCACAGGCGGGCCATCGCCGGGCTGGACAGATCGGGCTATTCCGCGCCTGCCCGGAGCGAGGACCTGCCTCAGGCATGGGATGCGGCCTCTGAGGAGGTCAAAGCCGCCCTGCGTGATCCGGTGAAGGCTCATGTCCTTCTGGAAGAGGAGTTCGGTTCCATCACGTTCGAGGAATTCGTGAGGCGGATGGCCTGCGCCGATACCTTGATCCACGGATGGGACCTGGCGCGGGCGACCGGCCAGAACGAGGTCCTGGATCCCGGAGCCGTGGCCGTGGCGACTGAGATTCTGCAGCCGGAAGTTGGGGACATCCGGATGCCGAAGGCATTCGGCGCCAAGGTCTCTCCGGCTGCCGATGCGGACGCCCAGACCAGGCTGCTCAATTTCCTGGGCCGACAGGTGTAGCCGGGCCGGCGGTTCCCGGGATGGCGGTGCTTCCCTCACGCCTGCGCCGGGTCGATGGTGAAGAGCTCGGGGTGGGCGGTGCGGCCGTAGAGGCTCGCGGTGTAGGAGGTGATCCCGAACAAGCACATCAGCCGTCAGGCGTACGGACGACGGGCGCTCCTTTCAGGCCGGGCGGGTCTGCGCCGAGAGTTCCTCCGCTCGGACGGTGATGAGCCGCCGTACGACGATGGCGGACCGGGACGGCTGACTGTCCGCGCGCTGAACCAGGCTGATCTCGACCGGCTGGGCGTCCGCCAGCGGCAGCCACGTCAGTCCGGCCTCGGGCCTGCGGGTGTCGAAGCGGGCGAGCAGCCCGACTCCGGCCCCCTGCGCGACCATGGTCTGCACCGTCCGAGCCGACATCGCCTCGACCGTCACCAGGCCGTCCGGCAGGTGGCGGCTGAGCCGCTGGTGCAGGACGGTGCCCGGCCTCATGGTGACGATCGGCCAGTCACGCAGATCGCTCCAGGTGACCTTAGGGCGCCGGGTGAGCGGGTGGTCCGGCGGAGTGTGGACGCCGAGCGGTGCCGTCATCAGTGGGCGGCGGACGAGTCCGCCCGGTGGTGGTTCGTCGGGCGTGGTGACCACACCGAGGTCCAATGTCCCCGCTGAGCACCGAGCGTTCGATGTCGCCCGACGGGCCCTCCCTCACGGAGAACCGCAGTCCCGGATGCTCCGCGAGCAACCGCCCCACGACCGGGGCGACGACGGTCTCGACGGTCACCGATCCACCGCCGATGGACACCCGGCCCTGGTACGTCCCGTTGGTGGCCAGTGCGGCTTCACGCACGGCGTCCTCGGCGGCGACAAGTCGAGTGAACGGGGCGATCAGGGCTTCTCCGGCAGGTGTCGCACGTACGCCTCCCGGGCTGCGGGTCAGCAGGACGACATCCAACTCTACTTCCAGCACCGTGAGTTGTTGTCCGATGGTGGGCTGGCTCACGCCGCAGTCTGCCGCTGCGGACCGCAGGGATCCGGTGCGCAGTGCGGCGAGGAAGTACCGGGCACGTTCCACTCGCATCGGGCCAGGTTAGAGCCTCTGTCTATCACCGGAGCCAGAGGCTCGCGTCTTCCCGTAGCGGGAGGGCCCGCGACATCGTGACGCGGGTCACGTGCAGACGTGATGCCGATCGCCCGTGAAAGGATTTTCCATGCCCGGACCTCTCGATGGCGTGCGTGTCCTGGACATCTCGACCGTCCTCGCCGGACCTCTCGCTTCCTCTCTCCTCGCCGAGTTCGGTGCCGAGGTCATCAAGATCGAACAGCCCGGGACCGGGGATCCGGCCCGCAGCTACCCGCCGCTGGAGGACGGCGTGTCAGCCGGCTGGGCGGTGGTCGGGCGCAACAAGTCGAGCGTCACGGTCGACCTGCACCACCCCGAGGCGTCGGCCCTGGTGGGGCGGCTCGCCTCGACGGCCGACGTGGTGGTCACCAACTTCCGGCCGGCCACCCTGCGCCGGTTCTCCATCGACTTCGAGGACCTCGTCGCGCACCGGCCCGACCTGGTCATGGTGCACGTGAGCGCGTACGGGCGTACCGGCCCGTACGCCGAGCGCCCGGGATTCGCCCGCGTCGCCGAGGCCTTCGCGGGGCTGACCCATCGCACGGGCTTCCCGGACGGTCCTCCGGTGTTCGCCGGCTATCCGGTCGCGGACGGGGTCACCGGCATCTACGCGGCCTTCGCGGCGATGCTCGCGCTCCGCCAGCGCGATCTGACCGGCGAACCCCAGCTGGCCGACATCGGCCTGTACGAGCCGCTGCTGCGGATGATGGAGGACTTCATCGTCGACTACGGCGCGACCGGAAAGGCCCGCGAGCGCCAGGGCAACGAGAATCCGCACATCAGCCCGAACAACCTCTACCGCACCCGCGACGGCCGCTGGCTGGCGCTGCCGGCGTCGACCGAGCAGATGTGGCGGCGGCTCGTCGTCGCGATGGACGCGCCGGACCTCGCGGCGTACGACACGATGACGTCCCGGATCGCCCACCGTACGGAGATCGAGGGCCGGGTCGCCGCGTTCGTAGCCGACCACGACCTCGCACCGCTGACCGAGCTGCTGGAAGAGGCAGGGGTGGCCTGCGGGCCGGTGAACTCTGCCGCCGACATCTGCGCCGACCCTCACGTGAAAGCGCGCGGATCGGTGGTGGAGGTGACCGACGAGCACGACGGGCGCACCCGCCTGGTGCAGGGCTCCGCCGGACGGTTCTCGGGCTTCGACCAGACGCTCGGCAGCAGCGCACCGCGTCTGGGCGAGCACACCCACGCAGTGCTCGCCGAGCTCGGTCTGTCCCCGTCCGCCATCGACGACCTCGCCGGCCGCGGCGTCATCTGAGTCAGGAGCCACCGATGTCCATGGCCGACGTCTCCATCATCGTTCTCGTCGCTCTCTTCGCGGCGACCGCCGTTCCGAGGTTCAACATCGGCCTCACGGCGCTGCCGGCCGCCTTCTTCGTAGGGCTCGCCGCGGACCGCACCGCTGACGAGGTGACGGCCTTCTTCCCCGGCGACTTCTTCGTCCTGCTCGTCGGGATCACGGCACTTTTCGCGGTCGCGCAGATCAACGGAACGCTCGACTGGCTGCTCGATGGGATGCTCCGCCTGGTGGGCGGCCGGGCGTTGCTGGTCGCCCTGGTCCCGTTCCTGATCGGTGCTGTTCTGACCGCGATCGGTACCCTGCCTGCCGCGGCCACCGCCATCGTCGCTCCCATCGCGCTGGGGCTCGCCAAGCGGTACGGGATACCTCCGTTCATCGCGGCCGTGCTGGGCATCACCGGCATCATCAGCGGGCTGCTCTCGCCCCTCGCTGTCTACGGCACGAGCGCCAACCGTCTGGGCGAGAAGATGGGGCTCAGCCTGCCCGGCTCCGCCCCGGTCACCTTCTTCCTCGGCGGGCTGCTGGTGGGCCTCGTCATCTGCGCCGGATGCCTCGTGGCGGGACTGCGCACTGGGGCGATGCCACGCGGCCGACTGACGCCGACCGGGAGCGGTCCCGCCCTCATCGACGCCCCGACAGATCCGGCGGACAGCCGGGCGACCGGATACAGATCACCGGTTCCTACCCGCGTCCTCACCCTCGGATCCCTGCTCGTAGTCGTGGTGCTGTCAGTCGGTTTCGACATCAACATCGGCTACCTGGGACTCTCCGCGGCGGTCGTCCAGCAATTGGTGCTCCGGCTGGATCCGAACGAGATCATCTCGCGCATCCCGTGGAACATTGTTCTGCTCATCGGCGGGCTCCTCACCTACGTCGGGTTGATGCAGGAGCTGGGCGCCTTCACCCGGATCAGTGAGCTGCTGCGGATCGACGGCTCACCGATGCTGAGCCTGCTGGTGCTCTGCTACATCGCCGGAGTGACATCCTTCGCCGCGAGTTCCATCGCCGTCTTCGCGACGACTGTTCCGCTGATCCCTGCGGTGGTCGCCGATGCTTCACCAGTCGGTGCGGTCCTCGCGGTCGCGCTCGCCTCTATCCTGGTCGACATCAATCCACTGGGCATCACCGGTGGGCTGATTCTCGGCGCCGCCGAGCCCGAGGACCGTGAGCCGCTCTTCCGGCAGCTCCTGAGGTGCGGACTCGTGTCGGTGGTCGTCGGTCCAGCACTGGCCTGCTTCGCCTTCGGGTGGTGGTGACCGACACCGAAGGACGAGTCCGCGGATCCGCTCCCCGGCGCTGGTCGTCCGGTACGGCTGCGACAACTAGGTCACCGCGACTCCTACGACTGTGCCCCTCTTTTGCGCGGGTGCCCCTCTGCGCGAGCAGAGGTGAAGCGAAGGGTTCGCCGACGCTCTTGTGGCGATGCTCTCCACGCATGCCGGGGATTCCGTGATGATGGACCTTCTGCTGGCCGGACTGCTTCTGCAACCGGTGCCCCGAATCAAGTCGACGCCCTCGCGCCGGGGATGAGTGCGCAAGGGCGGTCCGCGCGCGATTTCGTGGGCGCGCGCGGACCGGGTGAGCGCAGGGAGGACAGCTGATCAGCAGGTGAGATTGGCGCCGGTGGGAACGCCGAGGATCTGGGTGAACTGCTGGTACTTGGAGACGCGACTCTGTACCTGGGCCGGGTTGCGGCCGTTGCACTCCAGGGAGCCGTTGATCGCCCAAATGGTCTGGCCGAAGCCGGCGCCGTTGACCATGGCGTTGTGGGCGGTCATCGTGCCGGGCCCGTTCTGGGTGTTCCAGTACCAGAGACCGGTCATCATGGCGACGGCCGGGTCCTGCTCGACGCGCCAAGGGTTGTTGAGGAGGTCGATGCCGAGGGCGTCGCCGGCGGCCTTGTAGTTGAAGTTCCAGGAGAGCTGGATCGGCCCGCGGCCGTAGTAGGCGGCCTGGCCGGCCGGGCAGCCGTAGGGCTGGGCTGTGTCGCAGTAGTGCGGGTAGTTGGCGGTGTTCTGCTCCACGATGTGGACCAGCCCGCCCGTCTCGTGGGAGATGTTGGCGAGGAAGGCTGCGGCTTCCTGCTTCTTCACGGTGTCACTGCCGGTGCCCGCGAAGGCCGGGTACTTCTTGGTGGCAGCGACCAGACCGGCGTAGGTGTAGAAGGAGTTCCGGTTCGGGAACATCTGGTTGAACTGCGCCTCGGAGACCACGAAGCCCGAGGGGTCGGGGTTCCCGCCGCCGCCACCGGTGCAGGTGTAGGGGGCCCAGTACCAGGTGCTGATCACCGGGTCGTAGCCCGGGTTGTCGTGGGAGGCCTTGTAGTAGTTGCCATTGGTGTACTTCACGATGTCACCGGCGGTGTAGGCGCGGCCGGCGACCCAGGCGGGGTGGTCGCAGCCGGTGGTTCCGCCGTCGCCGCCGCCGGAGCCGCCGGTGCACGAGCCCTGGTCCGCCCACACCCCGGACCCGGTAGTCGACGGCGTCTCGCCCTGCGTCCACCACTTGGCCTGCCAGTTTCGACCGCCGTGCGAAGCCGTCATACCTCCCGTGTAGACGGCCGTCGAGCTCCAGCCCGCCGCGCAGGTGGCAGCCGACGCGGTGCCCGTCATAGGACCCATCACAGCGAGTCCCACAGCGACGGCCAGCGCCGCGAGGAACGCCGATACTCGTTGTCTGGACAAGTGATCACTCCTTCGAGAGAGGGTGGTCGATTCGCCCAGACTCAAATCCAATGGTCTGGACCTGTCAAGGTCTAGACCAACGCCTGTTACATTTCCATCCGTCTGGTAGCCGGGGAGCAACTCCGGCCCGGACGAGCCGCCCGCACGGACCGTCACCTCAGACACCTGCACCCAGGCTCCGCCTGCGCCCCCGTGACAATCTGATCGCCGTTCGCGCCAGTGGCGGTCTCCCCGGCCACCGCCCAAGGGACGAGCGCGACTCCGCGGCGGGGCCGCGATGGTATGCCTTGGCCGCCGTGCAGTTGCCCGGCTCCGATGGCTCCCACAGCTACCTGACTCGCCGCATGTCACCTCGCCGCCATCTTTAATTGGTCAGCCCGGGGTGTTCCCAATGAAAGGGCCTTGAGGCCGTTTCGATGCGACCTGCGGTGCCGGTGTACTGCCGCTGGACGCCTGCTGACGCCCGGCCCTGTTTCAGGAAGCCGGTCTCGTCCACGATCAGCACACCAACGTCGGTGCCGGTGCGATCGACAGCGTGAGTGCCGATATCGTCGCGGAGTCACGCTGGCACCACCCACCAACCCAACCGGCAGACGCCTGAAACGCACCTGCATTGCCGGTATTGACTCTAGGCGGCCTTCGGTACCGGAGCTGATCTGCCGCCGGGGGCACCTGCTTGCAGTACCTTCTGGCGGTACGCAGGATCCGTCCCCCACATGGTGCGGGACTTCTGCTGGTGGTACCCGTTGGTGCACTCGCCGAGCCACATGCGGCCGATCCGCTCCACCGCCCGAGACCAGGCGTCGTGCCACAGGTACGGTCCAGCCGCCGCGTCCTCCTCGTTGCCGTACGAGGACTCCCACCCCGTCCACAGTGCGGTCAGCTCGGCGACCACGGAACCGTGCTCCCACCAGCAGGAGTGAGGCAGCTGCTCCGTGGTGAGCTCGTAGGTGTCGGCCATCTGGATCACCCAGGAGGTGAACTCCGCCCACAGGGCGGCCCGAACCTCCTCGTCTTCGATGCGGTGCCACACCACCGGGGCGCCGGCGACCCGGTGGCCCTCAACTGCACCTGCAGCGTCACCGCCGTCTTTCCTGGACCCGCCAGGGATCGATCCCGAGTTCTCGAGGCGGGCGAGCCGAGCGGCGAAGGCGGTGAGTTCGTTGTTGATGGACTCCAGCGCCTCGAACAGCGGAGCGAGCGGATCAGGCATCGGTCACCTTCTTGCGTGAGTGCCGCGCACGGGCAACGCGCAGTGTGGGCGACAGCCGGTGCGGTCGCCTGTGGGCAGAATGTGTGGACCACGCCAGATCCCTTGGAGGCTGCCAGTGGCTCGCTGACTCGGCGCGGCCGCGCCGCGCGTTGTAGGGCGTGCTGGCGGGTTCAGCTCGCATGGTTGTTCACCTTCTTCAGTGCTGCCTTTGTTGCCTCGGCGATCTCCTTGGCACGCGGGCCTTCGTGGATGCGCTCGAAGCGCACTCGCGTTACGGGGGTACGCCGGTGCACGACCAGTCCTTCGCGCTCCTTGATCTGGCGGATGTCGCCGGGCTCCAGGACCGCCCTGCGTCGTGTGGAGATGCTTACGGAGGTGCTGTCGCCGCTGTCCGACACCGACTCTGTGTCCTCTTCGAACTCGCCGGCCAACGCGCTGTAGGTCTTGAGCTCCTGTTCATCGGAGACGCCACCCAAGATCACCTTGATGGTGGCGGCCGCGAACATTTTGCGTACGCCCAGGTCGCCCCATCGCTCGTGCGCCTGGGCCAAGTTCTGCAGTACGGCCACCATGAAGATGTTCTGCGACCCGGATACGGACATCAGTGACGGGATCTGGGGGAGCGGCGCGACGTTGGCGAGTTCGTCGCCGAGCACGCCCAGCGGGGGATCGAGCCGGCCGTTCGGCATCCGTGCGGCAATCACTTTGGCGGTGTCCAGGATGGCTCTGGAGAAGGCGGCCAGGATCGGTGCCAGCGAGCTGCCTTCGTCTTCCTCACCGATGAGGAACACGGTTCCGCCTTCGGTGAGCCATGTCGCGATGCTGAAGTTCTTCTCGTCGCGGGCCGAGTTGCCGAAGATGGCCGCGACTTTGGTGTCGTACAGCGCCAGGATGCTCTGCTCTGCGGTGCGCCAGCTTGCCGAGCGCTCTTCCGGCGCGGCCGCGTGCTGGGCTGCCAGGGCGCGGGCGAGGTTCTCCTGGCCGTGGGAGGCCAGGATGTCGACCGGCTGCCGCTCTGTGGGGGCGGTGGCCCACCGGAGGATGTCCATGGCACTGAGGCCTTCGACAGCGGCCGCGTGAAGCCAGCAGGTCATCAGCAGCTGGGCGTTCATCACGAAGTAACCGCCGTTTTTCGTTCCCTCGTCGCTCTTCGCGGTGCCGGTGAGGGTCTCGGCCCTTCTCCGGGCCACGGTGAAGTCCTCGCAGCCGTCGACAAGGCTCCACTGGAGCTGAAGGGGCCAGTTCGAGAGGCCTGTGGGGTCCAGGACCATGACGGGGCCGTGCTTCTCACGGGACTTTGCCGTCGCGTAGAGGACGTCCGTCTTGGAGGACGTGGCCAGGACGGAGCCGGGGAAGTCGAGAATCCACGGCATGATCAGCTGCGAGGTCTTGCCCTCTCGTGGCGGTGCAACGATGAGGACGGTTTCCTCGAAGGGGATGTACAGCCCCACGCCTGTCGGGATCGCAGTCCCGCAGAAGACGGCGACCTCACTCACGGGCACGTCCGTGACCTGGGGCTTGAGGGTGCCGCCCTTCCGGGGGAGCAGGCTTCGTGCACCGGGTGCCTTATGCGGCAGCGGGCGCGTTGCGGTGAGGCTGGGGCGGAGGGCTCCCAGCCGTGAGAGGGCCTTGCTCTCGCCCATCGCTTCTTCCAGCTGCGCACGGGTGGCCAGACCGTCGGTGCCTTCGACGCGCATGCTGCTCCACCGGCGCCATCCGGCCCGGGCGCCCCAGCTGGTGAGGAAGGCGATGACGAGGAAGGGCGGATAGAAGGCGAACGGTCCGCCGACACCTGCCTCGGTCGGAAAAGCGTCCTGAGGCCGGTGCGGGGCCGTGAGCAGGTGCGGGATCGCGGCGGCCGTCTCGTTCCAGGAGATGAGGGCCACGGAGCTGTGGGCGAGGAACCCGGAAAGGAGCGCCGCGATCCATGCCCAGACGGTGAGCGCGACCGCGGCTATGCACAGTGCGATCCACCAGGCGTCTTTGTAGAGGTGGAGGCGGCTGCCTGAGTGTGGTGTGACGACCTTGGCCATTACCGGACACCTCCTGGGGCGCTTCGCCAGGCCGGCCGAGGGGGCGCTTCCCGTCGCGGGAGGGTCGGGCGCGGGTGGAGTGTTGGCATCAGGTGGCGCCCTTTCGCATGGTCATGAGCGGCGCATCGGGTGTCTGGGTGTTCGCGGCGACCTCGGTCATCTTGCGGTTGGTGTTGGTCAGCGCGTTCTCTGTGTGGCTGCGGATGTGCTCGACGAGGTGCATGCGGTTGCCGACCTGCCAGACGGCGCGGCCGGGGGAGCACCGGCTGGCGCCGTCCATGAGTGCCTCGCGGGCCCAGTCGGGCAGCTGGAGGTAGTCGGCTGTCACGTCGGCCTCGGCCTTGTCCATGTGGTAGAGCACGCGGGTGGCGGTGAGTTTCAGGATGGCTGCGGCCTCTGGGGCCTCATCGACCATCAGGTCGCCGAGGTGGTGCAGGATGGCCCAGAAGGACAGCCCCAGCCGGCGCCCGTAGCGGACGAACTCTTCGAAGAGCCGGGCCACGGGGCGGTGGCTGAGGATGTGCCATGCCTCTTCGACGATCAGGGTGCGCTTGGTGCTGTCGCCGGTCTGGATCCAGGCGTAGCGCAGCCAGGGGCCGATGACGCTCATCAGCAGGGGCATGGCCTCGCCCTCGCGGGGGAGGCGGGTGAGGTCGAAGACGATCAGTCGTGCGTCCAGGTCGATGCCCGGGGTGGTGGGGCCGTTGAACAGGCCCGCCAGGTCGCGGGTCTGGCTGCAGAGCTGGTCCATGGCGAGGCTGGCCGGCTGCCCCCAGGCCACCATCTGCTCCGCGCCGACCTGGCGCTTGCCGAGCATCGCGGGTTCCGGGTTCGTCAGGTCGTCGTGGATGTCCGACAGTACCGCCACCCGGTTCTCGCGTCCGGCACGGCCCTGGGCCGAGGTGTGGGCGTTGGAGAGCGCGAACTCGCTCTCGGAGGTGAGGGGGCCTGCGATGATTTCCACCATCGAGCAGAGGATCTTGAACTGGTACTGGGAGGGGATCCGCGGGTCCAGGGGGTTGAGGCGGACGCCCTCTCCTTCCTCGCCCCCGTAGATCAGGCGGACCGGCGTGACGCCGAGGGCGCGCGCGATGGAATCCCATTCGCCGACGCCGTCCTCGCCCTGGGCGTCCAGGATGCAAAAGGACCGGTCCCGGAAGCGGAGCTGCCGCAGCACGTAGCACTTTTCGAGGCTGGATTTGCCGAAGCCGGACTTGCCCAGCACCAGCACGTGACCGCTGGGCAGGCGCTCGCGGGCGCTGGGGTCGTAGAGGACGAACGGGTCGTAGATGTATGCCTTCCCGGAGTAGATCTCTCTTCCGATGATGACGCCGCGTGGGTCGGAGGACGGTGCGCCGACGGCCGGATACAGGCCGGACGCGGTGGCCGTCGTTGTGCGCAGAGCGCGGCGCCGGGTCTGGCTCTGGGAGCGGATGAGTTCGAGCACGGGTCAGTCCTTCAGCAGTCCGGTGACCAGCGGCAGGGTGTTGGCGAACGCACGGTGCTGCTCCGCGTCGCACCACTCCAGTGCCAGTTGGGACTTCACTGCGGCGGCTCGCACGGTGTTGCGGTGCTGGACCAGCAGCTCTGGGTCCGGAGCTGTGACGGTGACCCATCCGGTCAGCCGGATGCCGGCCGCGCCGTTGGCCAGGTCGTGCATGGTCGCCGACGAGGCGCCGAGTTCGCGTTCCTCGCGGGGGTCGGTGATCTTCCCTGGCGTCGTGTCGGCCTGGCCCGCCTCGTTCGTGACGTCGGCCATGGCGTCCTCAAGGGCTTTGTCTGCCGGTACCAGTCGCATGGTGATTCCCACGGTGCAGATCACGTCCGAGACGTAGAGCAGCAGGGGGGCGAGGAAGTTCACGCCGACGGGCAGCACGGGGAACTGTTTGACCCAGGCGGTGCTGGTGTACCAGGGGTCGGCGCCTTCCCAGCTGCGGGCTGCCATCCGCGAGGGGTCGCGGGCGTCCATCTCGGCGGGCCAGCAGGTGGAGCGGTCCATGCCGCGGGTGTCGTTGATCCAGTGGTCGGGCGCGTAGCTGTGGTGGATGAGGGAGGCCAGTGCCGGCTCGTCCATGTTCCGCACCCAGCGGAGTTGGGCGCCTGACAGGCCGCGGATGAAGTTGTCGACTTCCTTGCCCAGTACTTCGCCGTAGCCGTCGTGCAGGGTGCGGTACTGCAGTGCCTCAGCTGCCAGTTCCTGGGTGTAGGGGATCCCGAGGGCGAGGTAGAGCCTGCGGTCTGCGGCGTAGACCGCGACCGTGTCCAGGAGCTGGTGGTAGGAGTCGTTCAGCCATGCCGGGGCGGAGGGATCTTGTCGCGCGGCCGCGTCGTGTGCGTGCGCGTTGGGGTCGGTGGGCAGCAGTCGCGCCAGCCACTGCACGTACTGGATACGACCGCCGGCCTCCGCGGTCTCCTTCAGGAGGTACTCGTAGGCCCCGATCAGCGCTTCCTTGTCCGCGCCGTCCAGCCCGCCGAAGTTCTTGGCGGCTTCGACCTCGATGCACGCCACGAACATCGCCTCGGTGGGCTGGAGCAGTACGGCGATGTCCCCGTAGGACGTCTTCGCCGTGATCCATTCAAGAGCCTCGGGGACTCCGACGGGCTGAGCGATGGGTTCAGGCGTCCCGTCCCGGCGCCGCCCGGCCAGCGGGGCGGTCGACCGGTACAGGAGCTTGCCGTTGCGCAACAGCCGCCGGTAGGAGCGCCGGATTTCGAACCACCGTAGGAACGTACGTCCCTTGTAGGGCATCACCGTCGCCCAGAGGCAGCTTCCGCCGGCTCCCAGCGTTCCGATGATCTTCAGCGGGATGCCGGGCAGCGCGGCCAGAAGCCCGACCGACAGGGCGATCCCACCGAGAAGAACCAGCTGCTCGTCCATTTCGAAGCGGCGCCCCAGCAGACCGCGTGGACGCGGTCGAGGGAACGAGAAGAGGCGGTCCATCGCGACTCCTTCCGTGAAGCGTTGTGGGCGTGGGAGTGCCGGCTACGCCGACGGCGGGGGAGGGGGCGGGGCAGGAGACGGCGGCGTGGGCGGTGTCTGCCCGCCTTCCGGCGACGGTGGAGGCGGTGCCGGGGGCCGGCCTCCGCCAGCGCGCGGAGGCGGGGGAGCGAAGGGACGGGCAGGGCCGAAAGGCGCTGCCTCCCGGCCCTGCCGCCGTCCGGTGCCGCCCACCGGGCCGCCGCTGCGGCTGCTGGTGCCGCGGCGACTTTTCTGGCCGCTGCCCGAACCCTGCTTGGGGGAGTTGCTCTGGCCGTCTTCGAGGGGCGGGCTGCCACCGCTTGACTGCCCTCCGTCGCCGGCCGCGTTGTTGGCGCCGTCCATCGCGGCCTGCTTTGTTTGATCGCGCACGTCGTCTGCGGCCTGCTGGAGAGCAACCGCGGCCGTTGCCGGTCCTGTTGCGGCACTTCCGGCCATGCTGGCGCCCTGCTTCTGGGCTGCCTGCTGCGCCATGTCGTTCTGCTTCTGTTTCCCTTTGGCCTGGGCGGCCCGGCCACGTTGACCGGCTTCTTGCCTGGTCTGGTGCATCGACTGCAGTTCATCGCCCACGAACGGGATCCACTTCGCGATCTGGAAGGGCATGAAGAGGGCGATGAACAGCAGAGCGAGGAAGGTGAGGCTGGTGCCGATGGCCTGCGGGATCGTCATCCTGTCCGTGCTGTCGGCGATGCCGTCGAGCAGGGCTCCGGCCAGTGCGAGGGCGAGGTAGATGCCCAGCTTGCTGGCGATGATCCCGCCCAGGATGCCGATGTACTTCTTCGTGTGGCCCCACAGGTCTTTGTCGACGAGTCCTGAGAAAACGATCGGGCCGAAAATGAGGCCCATCAGGATCAGCGCATTCCGCACCACGAGCATGATCCACAGGCCGAACACGGCTACAAGGATCGCCAGCGCGATAGGAATGGCGATGACGACGCCAGCGACCGGCATCAACACCGAAAGCGCGGCGAGGGCGGTGAAGACGGCCGCCCCACCGACGAACACTTCCGCGACGTAGTCGCCGAGGATCTCTTCGGCTGCGCTGTCGACGAAATCGACTGTGAGAGCCACCACCAGGGGCGAGAAACTTGCCACCACGACGGACATCAGCAGATAGCCGACGTTCTCCATGATGGCCTGGCCGACCGGTATTCCGCGCACGGCCCGCTTCACGACCGATATGAGCCACATCACCGCGGTGAACGCCGCAGAGAGCGCAAATACGAGGCCGTAGAGGCGCAGGAAACCTGGGTTTCCCCAGTCGATTTCCATCATCAGCTAGCCCCCCGTGCCCTTCTCGCTCGGCTTGTCCTTACCGTCCTCGGGCTTGTCGTCAGCCGGACCGGAAGACTCCTTGCCGGTGAGTTCTTCGCCGAACGCGTCGAACATTCCCTTCGTCCCGTTGCGGAGCTTCCCCTCGATGTAGCCGAAGGGGTCGCTGGCGAAGTCGACAACGGAACTCACGCCATCGACCACGCCCTTGGCTCCGCTGTTCTCGTAGAGCCATTTCGCGCCGGCCTCCGCCTTGTCGCACATGTACGTGCCGCCCGGCGCGTTGCAGAGGCTCGAAAAGGCCTGGGCCTGCGGAGCGGCGGGGCCGACGACCACAACGGAGGCGGCAAGCAGAGCGGGGACCAGTGCCCGCACAGCCCGGCGGCGGAGTGTGTCAGCCTGCGTAGCGCGGAGCATCGAACTCCCTGTTCGCTTGTTGCATGTCGACCGTCGCCGATGGCGCCGAATCCCCGGTCACGAGGGGAGTCGGGCCGTCAGCATGGCTGATCGTGGCGATCTTCCAGTCCCCGTTCTGCCACTGCAGGATCAGGGTGTAGGTGGTCCAGGCTGCCGCGACGGGCATGGCCGACTTCTCGCTCGGCACGCCGACGACCTCAGTCATCCAGACCTTGACGGTCGCCGTCTCCGACGAGAAGCCGCTCACGCTGGTGCCGAGTGGGGCCGCGCGCATGACCATCTCGGGTGCCGTCTGCGCTGTCACTCCGAGCGCGGCCATCAGACCCTGGGCGGTCTGATCGTCCGTCTGCTGCTGCACCGGCAGCGCGGCCGAGGTCATCACTGTCTTGAGCACCTGGTGACGCAGCGCCTTGTTCGTGAAGTAGCCCGGGCTCGACCGCGCGGTCTGGTAGTTGACCGCGGCCGCGGCCGCACCCTCCTGGGTCTGCGGATAGCCGACCGGCACTCCGTTCTGTACGGACGTGGCCTTGACGCCAGGGCCTGTACCGCCCGCCTGGTTGGTCGCCATCGAGTTCGGGGTCGGTGCGTCGACGGACTCCTTGTCCTTCCTCCCGCCGGTCAGCATCAAGAGCAGGCCGATGAAGAGAACGACGGCGAAGCCGATCCCGCCGATCGTCGCCCTTCGCCAGGGGGAGCGGCCGTCCGCTCCCGGAACCTGGGTGGGCTGCGGGGTGAGACTGCGCGTGCCCGCCTTCCTCGGAGTCCCGTTCATCAGATTCCAAACCCGTAGACGATGGTGAAGAGCGTCGCCATGGAGGCGACGGTGAAGAGGCCGAGGAGGGAGCTGGCCACCATGGTCTGCCCCTTCTTGGTCTCCATGCTGTTGTGCTGCTGATTCCCGACGCGAATATGCACGGCGCCGACGACCGCGCTTCCCAGAAGGAAGAGAATGGCGCCCGCCATAATCGCGGCGACGATGATCCGGGCCTTGGTCCCAAGAGCTCCGAAAACACCCCAGTCGGGATTGATTCCCCCTACGAGGCTGCCGATATCGGCCGCCAGTACCTGCTGTGTCGTGTGCACGAATCCTCCCAGGCTGCGAAGCCAGCCCGAGTCCGCTGTGCGGACCTGGACATCCCGTCATCGACAGCGAGGAATCAAGAGAGACCAAGCGAGAGTTGAGAGGGCTTCTATAAATTGAGAAGCTGTCAGCCTGCCTCTCTGGCGTATGCGTTGACGCATTCGCCGCCCAGTGTCATACAATTCCGAGTGAGTTGTCGATTCCCTGCTGTCTTTACTCGGCGCAGACGCTAGCCGTGCTCCACCGGCTACGCAGACGCGCATTCGCAGCCCTGGGACGCCCGGCGTACCGGGCCCACCCCTTGGCACGGGAAATGCGGTTCCCGTCCCTCGTGGCGGGACGCGCATCGACGACTGAGGACCGATAATGAGCACAGGCATGCGCGTCGGCGCGGGAAGCCTCGCCGCACTGTTCGCCGGGATGTTGTGCATCCCACTCGTGCTGGGCGCCGGAAAACCGAACCAAGGAGGCTGGGACGACGCCTGCGGCAGCACCGTGATAGAGATCGCCGCGGACACACAGACGATTCCCCCTGCTACGCCCGGCGGGCAGGTGACCGTTCCACTCAACCCTCAAGGGAGACAGACCACCCCCTCCTGGAACTCCTCCCAGCAGCGGTGGGCCGGCATCATCACCCACGTGGCCCGCAGTCGAGGGCTTCCACCCCGTGCAGCCGTCATCGGCGTTGCCACCGCGATGCAGGAATCCACCCTGGAGAACATCGACTTCGGGGACCGTGACTCCCTCGGCCTGTTCCAGCAACGTCCGTCGCAGGGATGGGGAACGCCGGCGCAGGTCACCGATGCGGTGTACGCCTCGAACTCCTTCTACAAGGGCCTCGAGAAGATCGAGAACTGGCAGACCAAGCCACTGGCCAAGGTCGCGCAGGCGGTACAGCGCAGTGGGTTTCCAGATGCCTACGCCAAGTGGGAGCAGTCCTCCGGAGAGCTCGTCGTCAAAAGCTGGGGCAACGCCGTACTCACCACCACGTCGGGCTGCGACCCCGCCCGGACCGCGGTAGGCAAAAGCACCGGCGCCTGGGCCCTGCCCGTCGAGAACTCCCGCATCACCACGCCCTACAAGGCAGGCGGCGGCTTCTGGTCCTCAGGCAGTCACACCGGCATCGACTTCCCCGTGCCCACCGGTACGCGCATCCAAGCGGTAGGCACGGGTACCGTCGTCAAGGCCGGATGGGGCGGCGCATACGGCAACGAGGTCGTCATCAAAATGTCCGACGGCACATACACCCAATACGCCCACCTCTCCTCCATGACCGTGACCCAAGGGCAGGCCGTCACCGCCCGCCGGCAGATCGGCGTATCCGGAGCAACCGGCAACGTCACCGGCCCCCACCTGCACTTCGAAACCCGCACCGGACCTGCCTACGGATCCGACATCAGCCCCGTCGACTACCTCCGCAGCCGCGGCCTCTCGCTCTGAACCACGGAAGGAAAACGCCACCCCTCACCCGGGTGGCAACCACCCATGAACAGCAACCTGCCCTACGCAGTACACATCTCGCGCGACGGCCGGCTCCACATCAACGGCGAGCCCACGGTCATCCCCGACGGAGTCGACCCCTCCCAGGTCGTCCTACGGATCCTCCACATGGAAGCAGCCGCGAGCGGGACCCCCCTCCTGGCCAACGTCCGGGACGACCGGAGCGGCTCCGTCGTCGACTTCGAGGTCATGCCCGACGGAACGACCCAGCCCCCTACTACCCCCACGGTCCCTGAGACACCGACTGTGCCGACCGCGCCTGTTACGGACGACCTCGCCCTGCGCCTGACGGCTGCGCAGGCAGCCGCTCGAGCACATGACTTCGACACCGCCGTCCCCGCCGCAGACGCCATCCTCCAAGGCCTTGCCGCGACACTCGGCGACACCGCATCCAGGACGCTGAAAGCCGCCCAGTTCCGCGCCGACCTAGCCGTGCTCGAAGGCGACTACGCGCACGCGACTGCCTCGTGGACCTGGCTCGCGCTGACCTGGTACGACACCCTCGGCCCGGGCAGGCGCCGCACACAGGTTGCTGCCGGCAACGCCGCCTGGTCGTGGATGCAGCTGCCGCCCGACGAGGCCGCAGTACTTGCCCCCGACCTGCTCAGCATGCTCAACGAAGTGGCAACGCCGAACCGAACCCAGACGATACGCGCACAAATCGAAACCCGGCTCAGGCACCTCACACCATGAGTGCCGGGCTGATGCAGCCTCGCCTGACTCAACCGAGCACCGGCAATCAGCTGCAGCAACACCCACACCGCCGTTCGAACGCCCCTCCGCTGGCCTACACGATGCGCCGTTCCGCCGCTGATGTCACGATAGGAATCCCTAACGGAAAGCCCCCGTGCCGCCTTCCGATTCCTGGTGGCTCGGTCCGGCCGCGTATGCCATCGGAGGAGCGATTGCCTGGGCGTCCGCTCCCTCTCCGACCCACAGTGCGATGAACAACGCTGCGGTCGCTTCCACGAGTCCCGCCCGGTCGAGACCGCCGCCAGCCACGGGTTCACAGCCCACGTCCTGCACCAACTCGCGTACACGCGCGAGGGCCGTCTCGTCGTCCCCGCAGACCGGCACGGCCAATGGTCGTCCGTCGAAGACAGGCGGCCGCATGCGCCACACGTCCTCGTGGCAAAGGTTAAAAGCCTTGACCACGTGGGCCCCCGGTGCCGCCGCGGCCAGTTGCTGCGCGGCCGAGGGGCCCCCTTCCGTCAGCAGGCGGAAGCCCGGCCCGACCGGGTTGGAGCAGTCGAGCAGCACCTTGCCCTCCAGGGCCGTGCACAGCTCCCGTGCCACGTACACTCCTGCCCCGAAGGGCAGCGCGGCCAACACCACCTGACCGGACTCGGCCGCCGCGCGCAGGCTGGCAGGCTTCGCGCTGCCTCCGATACGCATCGCGAGCCTCTTCGCCTTGTGTGCGTCCCGTCCCCCGATGATCACCTCGTGCCCGGCCCGCACCCAGTGGGTGGCGAGCGCGTCAGCCATGTTGCCCGTTCCCAGCACACCGATTCTCATCACGCGTTCCCTCTCCCTGCCTGGTTCCACCGTTCACACCCACGCTAAAGCGCGGTTCGGGCACCATTTGGTACGTGACGACCGACGCCTTCCTCGCCGACTGCCGCGCCCGCCTCGCCTTCGACCTGCTCTCCAACACCTGGAACGCCGTGGTGCTCTGGGCGCTGCGCGATGGACCCATGCGACCGGTCGATCTACGGGAGCGGATCGGGGGCATCAGCTCCAAGGTCCTCACGGAGACTCTGCGGCGCCTGCAGTTCAACGGACTGGTCGACCGTCAGGCACGCCCCGATGCACCGTCACGGGTCGAGTATCAACTCACCGTCCTGGGCCGGACCTTGCTGGCTCCCATCGACGCTGTCGGCGCATGGGCCTTCGAGTACGGCGATGACGTTATGGCAGCCCGGGAAGCAGTGTGCACTCCCGCCCCGCAGTCCCCTCCTACTCGCTGAACCGGTCAGCAGCGTGAGCGCAGACGTCACCTGATAGCCGGTGCAGACCTGGGACGCGCCCTCGACGCCCTCCTTGTAACGCCCCGCTGCGTGGCTACGACCGGCGCCCCCGCCTCAACGACGACACCCTCCCCGTACTTGGCATGGCGTACATCGCCACCTACGCCCACGCACAGGGCTACAACGTCGGCGTCCTGGATGCTGAGTCACATGGTCTCGGCATCCAGCAGGCTGCCCAGGTCATCAACGCCCTCCAACTCCGCTGGGTCGGCTTCAACCTCATCGCCCCCACGTACCACCTCACCGCCACAATCGCAGCCGTGCGGGGTACTGAAGATCCAGTTCTGACCAGGTGAGTGAACGCAAGCCGTACCCGAGCGACTTATCGGGCGAGCAGTGGTCGTTGATCGAGCCGGTGATCACGGCGTGGAAGGACCGGCACCGATCAGTCAGCGGCCATGAGGGCGCCTACGCGATGCGGGAGATCGTGAACGCGATCCTCTACCAGAGTCGGATCGGCTGCCAGTGGGCCTACCTGCCGCACGATCTGCCGCCCAAGAGCGCGACGTACTACTACTTCGGCGCCTGGCGGGACGACGGGAACGACCAGGTCATCCACGAACTCCTGCGCTGCGAGGTCCGTGAGCGGGCTCGCCGAGGACCCGACCCTGGTGGTGCTGTGAACATCCAGCCCCTGCCTGACGCGCTCGGCCTCCATGAGGACGCCGCCCGGGTCATGGCCGACGGCCTCCGCACCCAGATCGGTGAACCCCAGGCCCGGCTGCGGGAGGCCGAGACCCACCTCGAGCACCTGACGATCACCCGGAAGACCGTCACCGCCCTCGCCGACCGGGTCCCCGCACAGACGGCCTCGCCGGACCTGCCCGAGCACCCGGACTACCCCCGCATCCTCGCCGTATTCAACGAGGCCGCCGGCCCGCTGAGGGCCCGTGACGTCTGCGAAGCCCTCGACCACGAACTGCTGCCGAAGAACATCGAAGGCACCCGCAGCTGAACGCCTGGTCAAGCTCGACATCCTGACCGAGGTCGACACCGGCAGCTTCACCAGGAAGCAGTAGCCGACCGAAACCCTGCGACCAGAAGTTCTGCGCCATCCTCACCGGGAAACGGACATGGGTGTAGTTCTTCTGGGGATCAGCCCGGATCGGACAGGAAATCCTCGACAGCGGTGGCGAACTGGGCCGGAGCATCGTGGTGCACGACATGACCGGAAGGAAGCTCGGCGAGACGGGCCTTGCCGGCGCGACGGGTGATCATTTCGCTGGCATGGGCGGCCGTAAGCTCATCACTGCGTGTTCCACGGATCAGCAGAGTGGAGCAGGCCACCGCCGTCCAGTCCTGCCAGTGGTCACCATTGAGTGCCTTCTGGGACGCCACCGTGTGCTCGATGTCGAACGAGAATCCCCAGCCGTCCTCCGACCGACGGAAGGAACACTCCAGATAGGGAGCCGTCGAGCCCAGCGCGGCCACCAATTCCTGGCACGACGGCGCATGGCGGGGCAGGCGCAAGGTGAATGACCAGTCACTGTCCACCACCGCGCCGATGTCCTCGACGATCAGCGCACGGACCCGATCCGGCTGCCGGGCAGCGTACTGGTATGCGTTCACTCCGCCCAGCGAGTGGCCCAGCACCGCCACCGGCCCGATGCCCAGATGCCGATGGAAGGCAGCGACATCAGCGACGTAGTCGTCCCGCTCGTAACGCTGAGCACGATCGGACTCGCCGTGCCCGCGTTGATCGAGCGCGATCACCCTCCACCGCGGCGCCAACGCCTCAGCCAAGGGCGCGAACACCGACGCCTCGTTGTAGTGCCCATGCAGGGCCAAAAGCGGAGTACCTGGACCACCGAAGTCCAGATACGACAGTTTCCGTCCGCCGACCACGAAGAACTCACGCATGGCGTGGATGCTATGCGGCAACACTGACACGCGGTCGCTCACCAGCAGCCGACAGCGACCAGGACGGCCCTCTCAGTCAGAACGAGCTAGACCCAACGGACATCGCCTCACGAACCGCCCTCTCAGTGTCCCCGTCTTCTGAACGGCCGGTGGATGGTCCTATCCCAGGTGATCGAAGGGGCCGGCTTTGGCGCCAGCGATCATGGCCGCGATCTCGCTGCGGTCGAAGAGGGTCTGTCATTCGAACGGTGTAACGAGGGTGGTTGGAGTTACTGACGGGCTGCTGCGGCCGCGGTGCTGAGGTCGACGGAGCGGGCTTCGTCATGCGGAAGTACCCGTTCCCGAACCATCTGCTGGGCGGACGTTGTGGGTAGGGTGCCGGCCGTGCTCAGCAATGTGGTGCCTGCGTTACCGGGTTTGGCCTGAGGGCCGCTGTGGCTGCGGCTGTTGCTGCTGGGTGGGGGTATGCGGCTGCACTGATGCCGTGACGGTCGTTGGTAGCGGCAGTGCCGCGTTGGCCGCGACGGCGGCACCCTGGACTCCGAGGGTGAGGGCTGCGGCGTCGACGGCATGGCTGAAGGGGCGCCGTACGTCCTCGGGGTAGGAGGCGTGCTCATTGAGCTGGGCGAGGGTGCTGCCCAGTGCCTCGGCGCAGTGGAGGAGGTCGTCGACCGTACGCGGGTGCTGTTTTAGGTAGTTGGGCAGGGCGGCGAACAGCGGACGTGCAGGGTGGCTGGCTGCTCCCGAGGGGTCGGCGACGCAGCGCAGTGCCTGGGCCAGATCGCGCTGGTGCTCGCGCGCGAGCCACCAGATGCGGGCGGCAGCGGTCCGCAGCCCTGCGTCTGGTGCGTCCCTCGTGGGTGGGTGCGGGGCGTCGGGTTCCGAGGCGATGAGCCGGTCGAGAATCTGCCGGGCTGGCGCGACGGCCTCGGGCACGAGTGCGGCGGCGCCGGCCAGCTTCTGCCAATGGCCGTGCAGCTCCCGCAGCGCCGTTTCTCTCAGCCGCGGTCCGGGCCCGCCGCGGGTGGTGGCCGCGTCGAGGGCGTCGCCCATCTCGCGTGCGCCGTGGTGGACCTGTTCCCCGGCCTCGGGCAGCAGACGAGCGAGCGCGCCGGATGGTACGGACGTCTGTGTCCGTAGCATCCAGGCGCCGCCGGCTCGTTGCAGTGCCAGCGGGTCGAAGCCCCCGACGAGGTCCGTGGGGAAGAGCGGGCGGGCCTGGTGGCGGAGCCATTCGGCCACGGCCTCGTTCACCCGTGCTTCGCCGCCCGGGTGCTCACGGTGACGCCGTGCGGCGTCCCACAGCAAGTTCTGCACGGGCTGCTCGAGGCCCGGGGAACTGTCGAAGCGGACGTTGTAGCGGAGCCCAGGGCGGTCGAGGCTGGCCCACTGCACCAGCGCCTCGATGGGGTCGGTTTCAGTCTGCGGGCCGTTCCCCGCACCGACAGTATCCGTCGTGATCGTGTATATGCGGGCCATAGTTCGCCTTTCGCTCTGCCCGTTCCGCCTTCGTGCAACGGCCCTTCGCGCCGGGATAAGCGAGGCCGCTGCTGATGCAGCCGCAGTTCGGGGCGCGGTGAAGGCGGCGGGCTGTGGCAGCGTAGGCAGCGCTGCCGGCACTGCGGTGGAGGCCGATGGTTCCTTCCCGCCCACGGGGATGCGACATGGACCCGCAGACCGCCTGGCGGAATCCGGGCGCGGGAGCCGCGGTCATGAGGCGGGCATGGTGGCGGCGTTGGCTGCTCCCCAGGGGGGACTGGGCCGCCCGCCGGGGCGACTGCGCCACGGATGGGTCGCACTGTCGGCCGGGCGAGTCTGAGCGCCCAGGCGCGCACCTGTGGTGGAACTTGCTGTTGGGAAGGGCTGGGAGCCGCACAGGATTGTCTTGCGCGGCGTGTCCTGCCGCCGCGGCGCTTGCCAAGGCCGAAACAGGGTGAATGGAGCCATACGGGTGAAACGGGATTTGCCACTCAAATGCAAGCGCGGAACGATCTTGCTCCGTGACGAGATTGAAGCGGGACGATGCAAGCCTGATTGCCGAACTGGAGCCGGTCGCGGCCGGTTTGCTGGACCGCCATATCGCTGCGGCGCGGGAGTGGTTTCCGCATCAGTACGTGCCGTGGAGCACGGGCCGGGACTTCGACGGCCCGCTGGGCGGCGAGCCGTGGCAGGAGGACCAGTCCCGCCTGGACCCCGCCGCGCGCTCGGCACTGATCGTGAACCTTCTGACCGAGGACAACCTGCCCGGTTATCACCATGCCCTGGCGATGAACTCGACCCGCGAGGGGGCGTGGGGGGAGTGGCTCAACCGGTGGACCGCCGAGGAGGACCGGCATGCCGCCTCCATCCGCGGCTACCTCCACGCGACACGTGCGGTGGATCCCGTCGCCCTGGAGCGGGCCCGGATGGCCCAGGTCAGCACCGGCTTCGAATCCCCCGCCGGCGGATGCCTGAGCGGGATGGCGTACGTGGCGCTGCAGGAACTCGCGACCCGCATCAGCCACCGCAATACCGGCCGCTTCAGCGGTGACCCGGTGTGCGAACAGTTGATGGTGAGGATCGCGCAGGACGAGAACCTGCACATGGTCTTCTACCGCGACGTGCTGCGCTCCGCTCTTGAGATCGTCCCGGACCAGGTCCTGGTGGCGGTGGAGGAGAACGTGCGGTCGTTCCGGATGCCGGGCCACGCGATGCCGGGCTTCGCCCCGATGGCGGCCCAGATCGCTGTCGCCGGCGTGTATGACCTGCGCATCCACCACGACGACGTCCTCATCCCGCTTCTGCGCAACCTCAAGATCTTCGACCTCCGAGGGCTCGGCCCCGAAGGCGAACAGGCCCGCGACAGTCTGGCCGCTCACCTCGAGGGCCTTGATGCCCGGGCCGGGCTTTTCGTCGAGCGCCGAGCTCAGGCACTGGCCGCCCGTCAACGCCGCGGCCATGAGGACCGAGCGTCGGCCCCGGCCGCGCCGGTGTCCGGGTGAGCGGACAGACCAGCCCCTGTACGGAGCAGCCCGCCGCACCAGCCGGCTCTCCTGACGCGCAGGAGACAGGCGACGTGTCCCGCTGGCGGGCTTGGGCGAGCACCGCTGTGGTGTGCTCTGCCCTGTTCCTTCTGGGGCTGGATTTCACCGTCCTGAACGTCGCGATCCCCGCACTTCAGGAAGATCTGGGGCCTTCGATGGCCCAGACGCAGTGGATCGTCGACGGCTATGCCCTTGCCCTGGGCGGTTGCGTCTTGGCCACCGGCATCTTGGGTGACACCTACGGCCGTCGGCGTGCGTTCGTCGTCGGACTGGTCGTGTGCGCGCTCGCGTCGGTACTCGGCGCGCGGGCCGACGGGGTGGAGCAGGTGATCGTCGCGCGCTGCGGCATGGGGCTGGGCGCCGCGCTGTTTATGCCCGCGACGCTGGCGACGATCGTCCACGTCTTTGCCGACGCCGCTGATCGCCGGCGTGCGATTTCGCTCTGGGCGGCAGTCGCAGGCATCGGCGCGCTTGCCGGCCCTCTTGCCGGCGGCTGGCTGGTGGAGCACTCCACGTGGCGGGCCGTGTTCTGGATCAACGTCCCCCTCGCCCTGGTCCTGGCTGCTGTGGCCCTGCGGATGGTTCCCGAGTCCCGCGACGTGCAGCCGGGCAGACTCGACTGGCCCGGCGCTGCTCTGTCGTGTGCCGGGCTTCTGGTCCTGGTCTGGGCGGTCATCGAAGCACCCGGCCGGGGCTGGACCAGCACGACGGTCCTGGGGGCCTTCGCGGTGGCGGGGGTGCTGCTGGGACTGTTCACCGCTTGGGAAGTGCGCACCGCCCGGCCGATGGCTCCGCCCGTGCTCTTCAAGCGAGGTCCGGTGGGGCCGGCCTGCGTCGCTCTGGCGGCGATGTCGTTCTGCGGCATGGGCGCCATGTTCATCCTCACCCTCTATCTGCAGAAGGTCCGCGGACACAGCCCCTGGGAAGCGGGCGTACGTACGATCCCGCTGTCACTCGCCCTGGCGGCCGGCGCTGCTCTCGCGCCCGCGCTGCTCAGGCGCTTCGGTGCACGCGTGCCAGTCACGGCCGGTCTGGTGATGGTCGCAGGCGGGTTCGCCGTCATGGCCCGTTTGGAGACCGGTTCGAGCTACGCCCACATCCTGGCTTTTGAGGCACTGGTAGGGGTGGGCAGCGGACTGGTGGCACCGGTGGGAACCGAGCTCGTGCTGAGCGCGGTGCCCGCTGCGAAGTCCGGCCTCGGCTCGGCCCTCAACGATGCCACTCGGCAGGTCGGCTCCACCCTGGGGGTCGCGGTCCTGGGCTCGCTCCTGTCCACCGTCTTCACCGTGCGGCTCGAAGACCGCCTCCAGGCCAATCCGGCCGCGCAGATCCTGCTCCGCGACCAGGACGGCCGAGACCTGCTGACGGGCGTCGGTCACCCGGGTGCAGGCACTGGGTCCGTCCTGGTTCACGAGACCGGTGCGGCGTTCATCCACGGCATGGCGGCCGCAGCGATCGCCGGCGCGGGCGCGGCGCTACTGGCCGCCGCCCTGTCGTGGCGCAAACTGCCGGCCTCCGAGCCCAAACGGGTTTGCCCGCCCCGGGCCGCCGCCCAGCCCGCCGAACCGATTGCCGCCGGACCTTCCCGCTGACCGAACCTCCCGTGCCCGACCAGCGCCCCTGCTGCGCGGGTTCCACCCACTGCGAAGGCTTTGCCGATGACCACGACCTATCAGATCATCACCGACTGCCTCATCAAGGACTTCGAAGTCCCGGCCGACCGCGTCACCCCTGGCGCCACCCTGGACCAGCTCGACCTCGACAGCCTCTCCCTCGTCGAACTCTCCCTGATCGTCGAAGAACGACTCGGTCTGGCCGCCGCCGACATCCGCCAGGACATCACCCTCGCCGAACTCGCCACCCTCGCCGAATCGGCCCCAGCCGGTCAGGCCGTTGCGCCGCCCGCTGCCGCCCCCGGTGCGCAGCTGTGAGCAGCCAACCGATCGCCGTCACCGGCTTGGGCATGGTGACGCCCGCCGGAATGGGCACGGAGGCTACCTGGGAGCACATGTGCACCGGCGTCCCGACCGCTACGAGTGATCCCGAACTCGCCGGTCTCGCCGTGGACTTCTCCTGCCGCGTTCCCGAGCTCGATGCGCGGCGGCGACTGGGCGGCCGGCTATGCATGCGCCTGGACCGCTTCGGACAGATGGCCGTCATTGCCGCACGCGAGGCCGTCACCCACGCAGGCCTGGACTCCAAGGCCTGGGACGCCCCTCGGGTCGGCGTGGTCCTGGGCGTGGGAGCGAACAGCCTGAGTACCTACCCCGTGGAATTCAGACGCCTCCAAGACGGCCACGCCGACAAAGTCTCCCCCTTCGCCCTGCCCCGCAGCGTGCCGAACATGGTGGCCGGTGCGGTCAGCCTGGACCTGGGAGCCAAAGGCCCCAGCTTCACCACCAGCAGCGCTTGCGCGTCCGGCACTACCGCCCTGACCGTCGCTTGCGACCTGCTGCGTAGCGGCGCCTGCGACATCGTGATCAGCGGCGGCAGCGAGAGCGCGAGCTCTGTCATGTGCTCGGTGACATTCGGGCAGATGCAGGCCCTCTCACGGCGTTGTCACGATCCGGCCGGCGCGTCACGGCCCTTCGACGCGGACCGCGACGGCTTCGTCCTGGGCGAAGGCGCAGGCGTCCTCGTCCTGGAGACCACCAGCCACGCCCGGGCCCGCGGTGCCCGCGCTCTCGCCCACCTGGCGGGCCACGCATCCTCCTGCGACGCCTACCACTACACCTCACCCGACCCCCGAGGTGACGGCCTTGCCCAGGCGATCCGCTCGGCGCTGGCAGACGCGGACCTGGCTCCCCACGACATCGGTCATGTCAACGCCCACGGCACCGCCACCGAACTCAACGACAAGACCGAGGCCCAGGCCCTGCACCAGGTCTTCCGCCGCCCGCCGCCGGTCACCGCCAACAAGAGCGTCATCGGACACTCCATGGGCGCGGCCGGCGCGATCGAAGCCGCCCTGACCGTTCTCACCCTCCAGCACCAGCTGATCCCGCCCACCGCCAACCTCGGTCGCATGGGCCCCGCCATCGACCTCGACGTCGTCACCAAAATCCCGCGCCCCACACGCATCGACGCCGCGCTCTCCGTCTCCAGTGGCTTCGGCGGGCAGAACGCGGCCCTCGTCATCACCCGAGCCTGAACCACCGGGGGGTGCCGCCCCGACCTCAATGAGCGCGGACGCCGGACCGCGAGCCCGCTCCGGAGCGCGCACTGCTCCACGAACGACGAGGAAAGGCGGCGCCGCGCCATGGCCTTTCCGGATCCGCCGACACTCTGAGAAGGGTTCTCTTCGTGCCGCAGCACTCCACAGACTGGTTCACAGAACTGGAACCGGTGGTGGCAAACCTGCTCGACCGCCATCTGTCGATGGCCCAGGAGTGGTTTCCCCACCAGTACGTCCCCTGGAGCCGCGGCCAGGACTACGACGGCCCGCTCGAAGGAGCGTCCTGGCAGGACGCGCAGTCGGCGCTCAGCCCCGTAGCGAAGTCAGCGCTCGTCCTGAGCGTCCTGACCGAAGAGAACCTCCCCGTCTACCACCACCGGCTCGCCGCCAACGCCCCCCGGGACAACGCCTGGGACGAATGGCTTCACCGCTGGACCGCCGAAGAAGACCGGCACAGCACGGTGATGCTCTCCTACATCCACACCACGCGCGCGGTGGACCCCATCGCACTGGAACGCGCCCGCATGCGGTACATGTCCACACCGCCACGCCCCGACGATCTGCCCTCCGACCCGTTGCACGGCCTCGCCTACGTGATGATCCAGGAACTCGCCACCCGCGTCGCGCACCGCAACACCGGCCTGCACTGCGGCGAAAGCGTATGCGCCCGGCTCTTCGCCCGCGTGGCACAGGACGAGAACCTGCACATGGTCTTCTACCGCGACCTCTACGCCGCCCTCCTCGACCTCATTCCCGACCAGGCCATGGCCAGCCTGTGGCGAGCGGTGAAGGGGTTCCGCATGCCCGGCCAGACGATTCCGGGATTCGCCGAGATGAACGCCCGTATCACCATGGCCGGCTGGTACGACCTGGAGATCTTCCACAACGATGTCCTCACTCCCCTCATCAGAGCCCTACGCATCCACGAGCGCACCGACCTTGGGCCCCAGGGAGAACGAAGCCGCGGCGAACTTCTCACCTACACCGAACGCCTCCACCGGACATCCATCCGTTTCCGGGAGCGGCGCCCCACCGCCCTGGCGCAGGAGCTTTGATGCCCATCCTTCGAGACTCCCGCCGGCTGACCCGCGCCGCGCGGCGGATCGCCGCGGACCTCATCGCCCGCGCGCTGGTGAGCAATGGATTCCGCCCCCAACACCACACGGCGTTCCCTCTTGCCGATGGCACCTACGGAGACCACGAGGGCCCCGCGCTCTCGCTGCTCGTCCTGGGCGACTCCATCGCGGCCTCCGTCGGCACCTCCACCGTCGAGGAGACCCTCGGCGCACAGTGCGCCGCCACCCTCAGCCACGCCACCAGCCGCCCCGTACGTCTGCGGGTCCTCGCGCGGCCCGGCACCACCACCGGGTTCATGAAGCACCAGCTCCGCAGAGCCCTCCGTCACCCTCACCCCCCGGGAGTCGCCCTGATCATCGTCGGCGGCAACGACATCGTGGCCGGCACCCCCCTCAGGCTCGCGGCGAAGAAGCTTGCCCACCAGGTCACCCAACTCCGCCAGGCCGGCTGGCACGTACTGGTCGGAACCTGCTGGGACGTAGGCCACGTACCCGCCGTCCGCAACTACCTGCGCATCCCCCTCTCATGCCGCAGCCGACGCCTCGAACACCTCCAGACCACAGCGGTGAGACGAGCCGGAGCCGTTGCCATCCCCCTACGAGACCCCCGGCACAGCACACAACCGGAACTTTTCGCCGCCGACCGCATCCACCCCTCCGCCCATGGCCACGCCCTGCACCTGCAGGCCATCGCCAGGGCTCTCACCAGCACGAGGGCGACACGGTGACTCGGCAGCAAGCAGGCCCTGACCGAGCTGGCGGTGGCTCACCTGAGTGTCACCAAAATGTGGGCCGATGGCGGCCACCAGACCAGCGCCATCCAGCACGGCGGCGGCCTCGGGATCGACGTGGAAGTGGTGCATGACCGAAAGAGAACGCCTTCCAGCCGCAGCCCAGGCGGTGAGTGATCGAGCGGGCGGGCGCAAGCGGGCGGCCGTGAAGATCCGCGACTGCGGTCCGCGCCCTTGGCCCTGGTCGAGCCGGACATGCGGGGGATCCGATGTCATCGCTCTGAGAGAACCTGCCCGCCACCTACGAGGCGACCGCCGCCAGCCTCGTCTCCGACCGCAACACCACCGCCTGACACAAACCCGCAGGTCAGAAAGCCACGTCTCCAACGCAGTGACGCACCAGCTTGTACGACGGGCCGTTGCACAGCACCGCCGCCGCGGGTAGCGCTGGAGCATTTCCGCCCCGCTGACCATAGAAGATCCGGCGAGCCGGGCGACAGGGTCTCGATGATGGTGAGGTGCTTGCTGATCATGCGGCGGTAGCCATCGTCGCAAATAACTCGCGCGGGCCCCGGATAGGGCGTGGCCCCGGCAGGTGCCGGGGCCATCCATGGAGCGAGCGACTGCGCAGGGCTGACGAGGTGTTACACCGGTTGCCCGTGTTTCCTCCGACGTCGGCGCCTTCGCGTTCGGTATGGGGTCAGGAGGGCAGTCCGATGCGCACGGATTCGAACGGGGTGAAGTCGCCATCTCCGGGCGGTACGACGTGAACGGGGCGGCCCTCGCAGTCGGCGTCGGCATAGAGAAGCACGAGGGTGTCAGTGTCGTTGGCGATGAAGTGCCGCGGCGCGGGGGGTCCCCCGACGTTCAGGCAGCCGTCCGCCGGGTCCTGGTACGTGGTGGCGTCGATAGTGAGGCTTCCCTCTGCGGCCTGAGCGGACGCGGGAACAGCGAGGGACAGGAGAACTGCCGCGGCGACAGGGCCGAGCAGCGTGGTGATGCGTCGAAAATTCATGCTGTGATCCAAGCGAACGTTCACACTTCGGCAGAGGAACCGCGCTCAAGGGCCACTCTCCCGAGGGAGGAATCGCCCGCCGTATCGCTCAATCTTCGGCCAGGTTGATGGAGACCTTCCAGACGGTGTGGCGACGTGGCCCGCTCTTCGAGCCCGTGGCGGGGCCGGACCGAAGTGTCGACGTTCTGTCGGGCGCCTCGAGGAACGTGAACCGGGACCGGGGGAGCGAGGTGTACTTGATCTCCAGGGTGGATGATCGGGTTGGCAGCGGCGGGGGGCGTGAGGCAGGCGCAGGGCGATCAGCCGGGCGCCGGCGGCACCCAGGGGAGTGAAGTCGACGGCAGCGTCGGCGCTGTGCGGGGGCGATCTCCAGCGGGGAGACGTACCGGGCTGGGGCCTCATAGACTTGCTCGTCGGATCAGGCCAGGACATGCCTTGTCTCGTAAGTGATGCTTCGTCACCAGCGTCGATGTGGCCCACGTCCGGGGCTGGAACCCGGACGTCATTTGCCGCTCCACGCCTTCGTTCGGTGAGAGTGGATCAGCAGCGCCCTACCTGGGCCCGACGACAGATCACCCCCAGCCGGTGTGCGTACGACCCCCGCCAGCAGGCCCGCACACAGGGCTCCGCGACGCTCAATCGTTGCTGCGCCGGGTTCCGTCGAAGCACCCCCGCGGCGGCACCCGTCGCCCATAAGGTGAGGCGGCATGACTGTGCTGATCATCGGCGGTAGCGGGTTCCTGGGTGCCGAGCTGGTACGACAGGCGGCATCCACGGTCGGGCGTCTGGCCGCGACGTTTCGCTCCCGTCCCGGTGACGACGGCAGGGCGACGTGGCATCACCTTGATCTTCGCGATCCCATCCGTCTGGAGGAGGTCCTCGACATGGGGGCTCCGGCCGTGCTGATCAACGCGACGAGCGGCGGGGCGGACTGGGCGGTCACCGCCGAAGGCGGTGTGCGACTTGCCCAGGCCGCGGCGAATCGCTCCATGCGGCTGGTGCACGTCTCCAGCGACGCCGTCTTCTCCGGAACGGCCGGCGGCTGCTACGACGAGTCCTGTCTTCCTGACCCGCTAACGCCGTACGGGGCGGCGAAGGCGGCCGCCGAGACCGCTGTACGTCTCCTGTGCCCTGACGGGGTCGTCGCCCGCACCTCGCTCATCATCGGGCACGGCCGCTCCAAGCACGAGCAGCTGGTGCACGCGCTGGCAGATGGCACCCGGCAAGGCGCCTTGTTCACCGACGACATCCGCTGCCCCGTCCACGTGGAGGATCTGGCCGCAGCCCTGTGGGAGATCGCGCTCTCGGACGCGGCCGGAGTCTTCCACCTTGCTGGTCCTGACGCCCTGAGCCGCTACGAGCTGGGCGAGCTCATCGCCTGCCGCGACGGGCTCGACCCCGCTCGGCTGCCTGCCGCACGCCGCGCTGATGCAGGACTGCCCGGTGGGCTCGACGTCCGACTCGACAGCCGCGCCACCCAACAGAGGCTGCGCACCCGGCTCCGCGGCGCCCGAGAGTTCCTGAGCGGGAGCGGCCAGGGTTGAGCTGAGGCGATGGGATCCGGGTACAGGAGCGGCAGCTGGAGGCTGCGGCGGCAAGGAGCGTGACTGGTGGGCGTGCGGTGGTCCGGGTGCCCGGGGAGCTGGCCCGGGGCGTCGTGGCCGTTCACTTTGCTGTCAAGTCGTCCTGTTCATCGGCGGTTACCACCCAGCACGGTGCCTTCGTCCAGGCGATCCAGAACACGGGGATCCCGGTCCGCTACCTGGGCGAGCTCCTCGACGAGGAGGAGTGGAGCGAGGTCGCAGCGGGCGACCCGAACCTCATGTTCACCCGCGACTCCGCCATCACTCTTCCCTGGGCGCCTGGTCTCTACCTTCCTGCCCGGATGGCCCGTCCTTTACGGCGGCCGGAGACGGCGGTGCTGTCACGGGCGCTGGAGACTCTGGGGTTGCCCGTGTGGAATGGGCCGCCGAGGGCGGGCATGAGGCGGAGGACGTGTACGTGGAGGGAGGCGACGTCATCCCGTACGCGCGGGAGGGACGCCGCACCACACAGACGGGTGTGCGGCAGCTCGTGCCGGCGCTGGCGGACGAGGTGATCGCCGTCGCCCTGGCGCATGAACCTGGACGGGGGGCTGCTGCCGGTCGCCGAGGACGTGGTCGTCGCCCACCCGCCCTGTGTGCTCTCCGCTGCGCTGCATGACCGGTGCGGGAGCCGTCCGGTAGATCTGTTCGGCCTCTTCGCCGCGTGCGGCATCACGGTCGTCGAGGTCAGCCGGGACGAGTCGTGGCTGCAGCAGGCGTGCAACTACCTCTGCGTCGGTGATCGGAGAGTCATCGGCTACGGCATGGCGGCGGACGTCCTGCGCCGATTGAGGGACGCCGGCGTGGCCGTGACCGCCGTTGACGGCGACGAGCTCGTCAAAGGCCGCGGCGGGCCCCGCTGCCTGCCCCGCCCTGTCTACGGGGCACCCGGGGCCACCGCCGCAACCGTCCCCGGCCCGGGCGACTGGAGTCCTTCAGCTTGACGATCTGCTTGCGCAGCCGCACTTCGACGTCAGTCGGCTGACCCCGCTCTTTGACCTTCGCGTAAACTCGTTCTTCAGGTCGAGGTGGCGCTGGGCGAGGGCGCTGAGCGGAACGTCCGCTTCGGTAGCCGGAGACTTGATCGTGAAGCGCAAGAGTGGCTGGTGGATCGCCTGCGCAGTGCGGAAGGATGCTGAGCGGATGCTCATCACCTGCTGATTCGCGCTTGCTTGGAACCTGCGGAGTGCTGCATCAGAGGCAATTCCGCTCCGTTCGCGCCGGGCCCTGTACCCGAGAGACGAACCATGACCACCATCGACGTGGCCGCCACGCCAGCCGCGGGCCCGGTTCGCATACCAGGACGACCACCACCTTGAAGCGGAAGACGCTCCACGGCGTGAGAGGGAGCCGCTCATCCCCACATCCCTGACCGACCGGGGCAACGCCAGGCTCACCCTTTGGGGCCGTCAGGCCGCCAGGCCACCGCCTCAAGCTCTCCGTACCTCGTCCGCCTCCTCGCGGGCGCGGGCCGCGGCCGAATGGCCACCGGCCAGGGCGTGTGCGGCGCCCAGGGTGTCGAGGCCGACGGCCAGCCACTTGCTGGAGCCGATCCGCCGCCAGAGCCTGACGGCGGCCTCGGCGCGTCTGCGGGCGGAGGCGGAGCGGCCCACCGCGAGGTGGGCCTCGGCGAGGGCGTTCAGCGTCGCGGCCTCGCCCCAGAGGTTGCCGAACTCCCGGTAGGTCCACAGGCTCTGGGCCAGCAGGCGGCGCCCTGTCCGGTGCTCGCCCTGCCGGACCATGACGTCTCCGAGCCAGCAGGTGGCGTGTGTGGCGCTGAGCCGGTCGCCGAGGTCCTCACTGATCGCGGCGGCCCGCCGGTAGGCGTCGGCGGCGGCCGGGTGGGAGCCGAGTGCCCGATGGCTCTGGCCCAGGCATCGCAGGGCCTGGGCTTCCCCTGGCCGGTAGCCTGCGGCCCGGCTGACTCGCAGACACTTCGTGAACCGTTCGACGGCGGCATCGACTCGGCCCTGCTCCAGGTCGATGACGCCGAGGCCGTTTGTCGCGTAGACGAGGCAGTTGACGTTGCTGGCCGATTCGGCAAGCCGGGCGGCCTCCTCAAAATGGTGGATGGCGGAGGAGTACTGGCCGAGGAGCCGGTGCACATAGGCGAGCCCCGCCGTGGCACTGGCCCGGTAGGTGGGTTCCTGGCCCTCGGCATGCTGCAGGGCCTGCTTGAAGTGGTGCAGTGCTTCCGGGTAGCGGTCGAGGATGGTGGTGAGTTCGCCGAGGCAGCGGTGGACCTTCGCGGCGCTGTGGCGGTCGCCGCTGCTCAGGGCCGCTGTGAGGGCCCGGTTCTGGAGCCTCTCCCAGTCGTCGAAGTGGCTGCCGACCTGGAAGAGGGTGGTGAGGGCGGTGGCCAGCCCGGCGGCGGGTGCGACATTCTGCGCTCCGTCGAGCGCCTGCTCCGTCACGTCGATGAGGAATCGGCGTTCGTCGGTGAACCAGGCCAGTGGATCGGCGAGCAGCTGGGCGGACTCGGTCGCGGGCGGCTGCCAGGTGGCCAGGTCCAGCTGTGAGATGCCCTGGAAGTCGACCTTGAGGGCGTCCGCGGCCAGGTCAGCGAGGTGCAGGCTTGCACTGAGCAGTCGAGTGAGTGCGGCCTCGCGATCTTGTTCGGGGACGTCCAGCTCGGCCCGTTCCCTGCCGAACAGCCTCACTAGGTCGTGCAGTTGATAGCGGATCCCGGAGGCGTCCGCCGACTCGATCTGTATGAGATGCACCTCTACCAGGTCGTCGAGGACGGCCTCCGCCTCGGCTAGCCCCGCGTCGAGCAGCGCGGCCAGCGCCCAGGCGGAGAAGCTCGGTTCGGGTAGCAGGGCGATCATTCGCAAAGCGTGCTGCGCCGCCGCGGTCAGCTGCTGATAGGTGAGTTGGAGACTGGCCCGTACGGCGATATGGCCGACGGCCAGCTCGTCGAGCTTGCGCTGCTCGTCGGCGAGAGCGCGCGCCATCTTGGCCAGGGGCCAGCCCGGCCGGGCGGCCAGCCGCGCACCGGCGACCCATACCGCCAGCGGAAGGCCGCCGCAGGTGTCCACGATGGCGCGGGCCGGCCCGGACTCCGCGTCGGTCCGGTCCCGGCCGAGCATCTTGCGCAGCAGGTCGAGCCCCGTCCCGGAGTCCAGTACGCCTAGCGGGAGCCTGGAGCAGGACAGTTCCGCAATGGTCGTGCGGCTGGTGACGATGGCGGCGCAGCGCACCCCGCTGGGCAGGAGGTCGCTCAGCTGCTGGACACCGGCGGCGTTGTCCAGGACGACCAGGGTTCGCTGCCCGGCCAGCAGGGTGCGGTAGAGATGGACGCGGTCCGTCAGCTCTGCGGGCACGGCACCGCCGGGGGTGCCGAGCGCACGGAGGAAGGTGCCCAGCACGGTGAACGGCTCGGCCGGTTCGTCGCCGAAGCCCCGCAGGTCCGCGTGGAGTTGGCCGTCTGGGAAGCGGGCGGCGAGCAGATGCCCGGTCCGTATGGCGAAGGCGGTTTTGCCCACTCCGGCGGCGCCCGTGATCAGTAGCGTCGGCGGACCGGGCTGCTCCGCGCCGAGTAGCCGACGGGCCTCGTCCACCTCGCTCTCCCGGCCGACGAAGAGTGACGGGTCCGCTGGGAGAAGCCGGGGTACCAGTTGGCGCACCATGGGCGGTCTGACCGCCGTGCTGCTCTTGCCGGTCGGTTGTGGGGTGGCGGTCGGTGCGGTGGAGCGGGGCTCGGCCGGTTCGGGATCGCCGGCGAGGATCCGTTCGTGCAGTCGGCGCAGCGCCGCGCCGGGGTCGACACCCAGTTCGTGGGCGAGCCGCCGCCGAGCGCGCTCGTACACCTCCAGCGCCTCGGCTTGGCGTCCGCACCGGTTGAGGGCGAGGATCAGTTGCCCGGTCACCCGTTCGTCGAGCGGATACGAGCGCGCCCGGGTGGCCAGTTCGCTCACCATTCCGTCGTGCTGCCCCAGGCGCAGCCGCACATCGGCCAGCTCCAGCTGGGCGGCCAGCCGCTCGCTGTCGAGGAGCTGGCGCTGCGCGTTGAACCATGGGGTGTCCGCCTCGGCGAACGCACTGCCCCGCCACAGCGCCAGCGCTTCCCGCCACAGCGCCTCCGACTGCCCGTCATCGCCCGTCCTCCGCGCCCGGTCCGACAGTTCACGGAAGCGGTGTGCGTCCACCGCTGAGGGCTCGACCGCGAGCCGGTAGCCGCCGCCTCGCTCCCGGGTGATGGCCGTGCCGTCGGCCGCCATCGCGTGCCGCAGCCGGGAGAGGTATCCGTACAGTTTCGGGCGGCCGTGCCCCGGCTCGGTGTCCCCCCACACCCGTTCCACCAGCGCGTCGGCGGACACTCCTTGTTCCGCGTCGACGAGCAGCGCTGCCAGCACCCGCCGCTGCATCGCGTGCCCCACGTCGACAAGGACCCCGTGCCGCCGTACCTCGATGGTCCCGAGGATTCCGAAGCGCGTGGCCATCACACCCCCTGGGTCAACAGACAGCCCTTACCTCTCACTCTGGGTGCCACCGACGTGCGGATCTAGGCGGATTCAAGCTTTTCCGAAGGTTTGCCGACGTTCGCCCGGCCACTGTGAGCAGCACGTACCCGGACCTCAGGAGAGTGGTCATGTACCGAAAATTGGAAGCGCTGGGCACGGCGCTGCTCGGGATCTTCGTTCCCCGGATCGAGGCTGCGGCGGGCTGTGGCTCATGGCCCAGCTGTTGGCAGTGCGCCTCGGCGTGCGGCGGCTGCTGGGCTCCCTGTGAGGGGTGCACCGAGGGCGCGGTGGACAAGCCCGGCGAGTGGTTGTACTGCCGCTGCGCCGAGTGCTGACCGGAGCGCCCCGGTGCCGCGTCCGTGGTGAGGGCACCTGACCACGGCGCACGCGGGAGGTGCCCGAGTCCCGGAAGCCGGCCTCCGTACGAAGGCCGGCTTCCGGGACTTGAGACCGCGGTGTCCGGCCTGCGACCGCCGGGCACCGGTCGCAGGATCTTGGGGAGGCCCCTGATGCAGTACTTCGAGATCGGTGTTCGTTACCTGCTGGGGACGGTGTTTCTGACGTCGTTCCTCGGTAAGACGGCGGGGCGGGCCGCCTACGCCGGCTTCGTCGCCTCCTTGCGCGCCACCCGGCTGCTGCCGGGTCTGACGGGTGTGATGGCACCGGCCCTGGTCACCGCCGAACTGGCGGTCTGCGCGCTGCTCGTGGTGCCGACGGCCCCCGCGTTCAACGTCGCCGGGCTCGTCGTCGCCGCATCGCTGCTGGCCGGCCTCACGGCCGGGGTCACTCTTGTCGTGTGGCGCGGTATCGCGGCCCCCTGTCACTGCTTCGGCGCGTCGGCCACCGTGCTCGGCCGACGTCACATCGCCAGGAACGGGGCACTGGCCGCCCTCGCCGTGGCAGGTGCGGTCGCGGCGACGGACCTGCGCGCGCACCCCGGGGGAGCTGTCCTGGCCGCGCTCGGCGGCCTGGTGCTGGGAGCGCTGGTCGTTCGCCTCGACGACGTCCTCGAACTGTTCCGTTCCACTCCTCACGCCCCGCCGAGCACGGTCCGGAGCGGGCGGTAACCGCGTTGGTAGAACTCAAGGAGCAGAAATGCCATTCCTCATCACGGCGGTCGTGTTCGTCGGACTGCTCTGTGCCGTCGACCTCGTCCTCACGCTCGGAGTTGTGAAGCGGCTGCGGGAGCACAGTGGCCTGCTGTCCGCGATGGAGCGCGCGTCAGGCCTCGGTGTGGGCGAGACGGTGGGTGGGTTCCGGACCACGGACGTCGACGGCGCGCCGCTGAGTCGGGACACCCTGGGGGCCGCCACCTTTGTCGCCTTTATCTCGCCGACCTGCGGGTCCTGCAAGGAGAAGCTGCCCGAGCTGGTGCGCTATGCCCACAGGCTGCGGGACGTGGGCGAGGAGATGCTGGCCGTCGTCGTCGGGGACACCGAGGAGTCCCGCTCCTTCGCCGCCGATCTGCGTCCGGTCGCCCGCGTGGCGGTCGAGGGTTCCGGCGGGCCGCTGGGGGCTGCTTTCCGGGCGTCCAGCTACCCGACGATGCTGTGGGTCGCACCGGACGCCGACGGCCGCCTGGTGAGGGTGGCGCGCTCGGCCGCGCTGGCGTCGTGAGCGGGCGACGGGGCGGGGGGCCGTCTGGGAAGGATATGAGCCCACCGTCCGGCAGGTCCTCCGGGAGTGGCACGGGTGCACCGTCCGGCCCGGACCCTGCCGGGGAGGTGCCCGGGCGGGCCAGGTCGCTGCGCGCCGTCGGCCGGACGGTCCGCGCGGCCGTTGCGCTGGGGGTGACGGTGGCTCCCGGGCTGACCGCGTCGTATGCCGTGCTGACGCTGGCGGGCGGTGCGCTGCCGGTCGCGACCGCCTGGCTGACCAAAGTGCTGCTCGACTCGCTGACCGCCCCGGACGGCTCCTCTTCGCTGATAGCCGTCGGAGTGGGACTGACGGCGGTCGGCACGGTCGCCACGGTCATGCCGCATGTCGCGCGGTACCTGCGGCAGGAGGCCGCGCGGCGGGTGGGCCTGCGAGCGCAGGACCGCCTCTTCGGAGCGCTGAACGGCCAGGCCGGGCTCGGCCAATTCGAGAGCCCTCGCTTCCTGGACCGGCTGCGACTCGCCCTCCAGACCGGCGGGACCAAGCCCAACGAGCTGCTCGACAGCGTTCTGGCCGCGGCTCGGGCACTCATCACGATCATCGGATTCCTGGGCGTGCTGATGATCCTCAGCCCGCTCATGCCAGCCCTGGTGCTGGCCGCCGGAATCCCCGTACTCCTCGCGGAGATGGCACTGTCGCGCCGTCGTGCACGCATGCACTGGGCGGTCACTCCCACCGAACGCCGCGAGTTCACCTACATGCAGCTTATGTCGACCGTCGCGGCGGCGAAGGAAGTGCGGCTCTTCGGGATCGGTGATCTGCTGCGCGGCCGTATGCTGCACGACCGGCGCGAGGTCAACGCCGAGAAGCGCGCGCTGGACGTCCGCGAGACGCGGGTGCAGAGCGGGCTCGGGCTGTTGGCGGCCGTCGTCCCCGGCCTTGGGCTGCTGTGGGTCATCTCCGCGGCTCGGGCGGGCCAGCTCTCGATCGGCGACGTCACGGTGTTCGTCGCCGCGGTCGCCGGGGTACAGACAGCCATCACCATGCTGGCCGCCGAGATTGCCCGCGCCTACCAGGCACTGCTGCTGTTCGAGCACTACGTGGCGGTGACCACGGCCGGACCGGACCTACCGGTGACCGTCCCGCCCACCGCACTGCCCCCGCTGCGACGCGGCATCGAACTGCGCGGCGTATGGTTCCGCTACTCCGACGACCACCCCTGGATCCTGCGCGATGTCGATCTGACCATCCCGACGGGCGGCTCCCTCGCACTCGTCGGACTCAACGGCGCCGGCAAGTCCACACTCATCAAGCTGCTGTGCCGGTTCTACGATCCGACCCGCGGCGTCATCCTCTGGGACGGGGTGGACATCCGCGACGCGGACGTGACCCAGCTGCGCGAGCGCATCAGCGCCACCTTCCAGGACTTCGTGCAGTACGAGATGACTGCGGCGGACAACATCTCGCTCGGGGACGCCCCAGCACAGGGAAACATGGCCCGCATACGGGCCGCCGCGGACCGCGCCGGAATGCACCAGGTGCTGGACCAACTGCCGCAAGGCTACGAGACGTTGCTGACCCGCCTGTTCGTCCATGAGCCCGACGACGACGACCCCGCGACCGGGGTGATGCTCTCCGGTGGGCAGTGGCAGCGACTCGCCGTGGCGCGCGCGTTCATCCGGGAGCAGCGGGATCTGGTGATCCTCGACGAACCCTCCGCCGGACTCGACGCCGAGGCGGAGCACGAGGTCCACACGTCCCTGCGCCGGTACGGCGCAGGGCAGACCTGTCTGCTCATCTCCCACCGTCTCAACACCGTCCGCGACGCCGACCGCATCGTCGTGCTGTCCGACGGACGGATCGTGGAACAGGGCGCGCACGAGGAACTCATGGCCGCCGATGGCCGGTACGCCCAGCTGTTCATGCTCCAGGCAGCCGGATACCGGCACCCGTCATCGAAGGTCCTCAAACCGATCGGAGAGCGATGACCCTCGAACCCAGGACGGATCAGGGCGTGGTTCGGGTACGTCATGCGTCGTGCGGGCCGGCTCCCCGCGCAGCAGTGCCACGGCCGGAGGACCCGCACCGCCGCCGTTCCGGCTCGTCCGCCGCCGTCACCGGCGCGCTGGCCCTGGCGGCGGCTGCGACGATCACCGTAGGCGCCTACCTCACTCCGGAGCGCGGGCTGCTGTACGCAATCCTGCCGCTGCTGCTCGGCGTCCTACTGGTTGCCCGTCGGCTCCTCGCCCGTCGTATCGCCTCGGTCACCGTGCGCGGCAGGAGCATGGAGCCGTCCTACCACGAGGGCGACCGCGTCCTGGTACGGCGAATCCGCACCCCTGCGGCGGGACAGGTCGTCGTGGTGGAGCAGCCGGGAGTCGACGGCCAGTGGCTCGGCCCCCCACTGCCGGCCGGAGCCGACAACGCGCGGATGTCCCGACGCCGTTGGCTCATCAAACGCGTCGAGGCCGTACCCGGTGACCCGGTGCCGCGTGCGGGGTTTCCATCGCTGTCGCAGGCCAAGGAGGACGCCGTCCCCCCGGGCAAGGTGGTGCTGGTCGGGGACAACCAGCGGCTGAGCCTCGACTCGCGGCTGATCGGCTACTTCCCCGCAGAACGCGTGCTCGGCGTCGTTGTACGCGGAGCGCATCCGGCCCCGGGCCACCGGACCACGCGGGAACGGAAGTCGCATCGGATCGCCGCGCAGGCGACTCGAGCGGGACGCGCCACGCACAACACCACCTCCCACTACCCCGAGCACACTCCGAAACGAAAGGAATCCTCATGACCGCCCGTATCTCGCGGCGCACCCGAGGCGCCCTCTCCGCCGTAGGCGCCGCCACGCTGGCCTTCACTGCCCTCGGCGTGGCCCTGCCCGCTTCGGCCCAGGCGGCCGGCTGCGAGACCCTGTCCGCCACGGTGCGGAACTCCGCCGGACTCAGCGGCGGACACGTCCAGGCAACGGTCTGCATCAACAGCGCCAGCGCGGACTTCAACGACTCGTACTTCAACTACGTCCAGGACTACCAGGCCGACGGTGTCGCCGCCCGCGCGTACGTAACCACCCCCGGCTTCTTCTATGGGCCGCTCGCCACCGACGACACCTCCACCTCCGACGGCCAGGACATCGTCTGGGAATCGACCGACTCCGACGTCGCCTGGGTCCGCGTATGGGTGTGCCTCGGCAAGACCTACCCGGGCCAGAGCGGCGCTCGCTGCGCCTCCGACATCACCTACGCCTGACATCAACCATCACCGACTCCCAGTGAAAGAAGGGACTTCCATGAGAAACGTCTCCCGCTTCGCAGTGGCCGCCGTCGGCGCCGTCGCGACCGTCCTGTGGTTTTCGACATCGGCCCACGCCGATGCCGTGGTCGGCAACGGCTACGCCTATGGCGGATTCATCAGCTACGGCGACAAGGTCTGGGTCGAGCACTACGAGGGCCGCACGAGCTCCGTCGAGTGGTACACGAACTACGGCCGCTCGGACTCCTGCAGTGTGACCACCCCGGAGGTCTCGAAAACCTGCAACTACGACATGCGCGAAGACGGAACCATCACCATCTGGGTCTGCACCACGGGGCCCGGCCTGGGCAACGACGAGTGCAGCGAGCCCGTGACCGACCGGATCGGCAACTGAGTCACGCGGTCGTAAGCCGAATGGGCCTCATTAGCCTGGCCCCCGTCACTGCGACGGGGGCCGGGCACGGTGAGGCTGTCTGCGCTGACCCAGTCCACGGCGAGCCGACGACCATGGTGACGCCGAGCTCCTCACGCAGTTCCCGCGCGGCCCTGAGCTGGGGACTCATTCTCGTCGACGGCCCCGCCTTGCAGGAGGCAGGTCGTAGGGTGGTCGACGCGCTGGATCAGGACCCGGCCGCGCTGATCGGTGATCAGCGCGCGGACGTTCCGGCCCACATGGCTGCTGAGGTGCGTAAGGCCCCGTACTCCTCGTCGCTCATCGACGTGCTGGGCGGCGCGTCAGGGGTGGGCGTGGTGGTCATCTCGTCTCCGATCGTGCGGGCCGGACGCTGTGGGCGGTTGGCCGGTCAGACGACGAGCAGGTGCGGGCGCCCCGGCGCGGGGCCGGGGGAGAGTCGGGTGAAGTGCTCGGCCGCTGATGATCTCGTTGCGTTCCGGTTCGGGCAGACGGGCGAGCAAGCCGGGCAGGGGGCGCGGGCGGGCGGCCTCGCTGCGGTGGGCGCAAACGGCGGCCCCCTTCACCGCGGCCCACAGTGAGACGTCGACGGTCGTGGTCGCGTATGTGACCGGCACCGCTAGGAGCGTCTTGCCTACGCTCTGGAGCGGTCGTGCGACGTCGGATGCGTGTGGCACGCTGCGTCCCATGGATGACGATCTCGTCGGCATACAGACGCCGCAGCGCCGCATAGCCGATCCGGAAGAGGCGCTTGCGTTGCTGGAGCGTGCCGTCCCCGGATTGGCCGACCTCCGTCGGAGGGCGGGGGCAGTGATCGACTGGGCCGGGCTCGAGGAGAGCCTGGGCACTGGCCTTCCCTCCGATTACAAGTACCTTGCTGAGTGGTATCCGACCTTCGACGTCGGTGCCTTCCTTCTGGTTCGTCTTCCCGAGCCGGACGAAGAGGACCGCTGGCTTCAGGCCAGCCGCGACACCATTGAAGTACTCACCGATGCCTGGTTGGAACCCAGTGTCGGCTTGCTGGCTCACCCCGCTCCTGGTGGGCTGCTGCCCTGGGGTGAGTCGTGCGACAGCGACAAGTTCATGTGGAGTACGACGGGAGGATCGCCGCAGGACTGGATCGTCACGGTGGCTTCTCGTGGCGGGGCGTGGTGGCACTACGGTGGCGGTTCAGTCCAGTTCCTGGCGGAGCACTGCAACGGAACCCTAGAACACTGGGGGCTGCCGCCGATCGACCTGGAAGTGCCCCCGCGCTGATCGGGTCTGACCCAGCCTCCGTGAGGAACGCGGTGCGGCGAACACTCACGGATCGATGTCGACGCACACGGGTGGGGCCTCAGTCGATTCTCGCTGGCTGTGGCGGGGGCCGGGCTGGGGTCTGTGATGCGTGGGATGCTGTGGACAGGATGGGAGCGGGCAAGGCACATTTGATCGCTGGAGCGTGTGGCTGCGAGCGTATGACCCCTCAGGTGCACTATGCCTGCGCGGCCCTCAGAGTGGTAAGGGAGCGACGTGCCGGACGAGGTACTCGGATCTCGGCGTGGCCGTGCCTGGAGCGAGGCGGAGGACGAAAGGCTTGTCGCGGGCGTGGTCGAGGGGCTGAATCTTGCACAGCTGGCAGAGCGCCACGGCCGAACCCCGGCCGCGATCAGTGCACGAGTGGAGCTGTCGGTGTCACAGGACGGCGCGCTCGTTGACGACCCGGTTGAGTGGCTGAAGACGCGTCTGGATCGCGAGCCGTCGTACCCGTGGAGAAGCGTGGCGGTTGCTCGACGGCACCAGGATCGCCGGTCGCTGCGCACCGCGCCGGACTCCCGCGATGTGCCGACGGAGGATCTGACGGGCCGGGTGACCGGGGTGATGGCGGACTGGGAGGGTGCCACGGGACACGTGCTGCGGCCCGAGCGGCGCGAAGCCTTCCTTGCCCGGCGGGTCGTCTGGGACTTGGCTGCAGCCGATGAGACTGACCGCCGGACAGCGGCCCGACGGCTGTGGCGGCAAGCGGGCACGCTCCTTCTGGACGACTGGCTGCTTGAGTGTGTCTGCCCTGGCGCCGTGCATCTGACGAGCGACTGGCACCTGATCGATGCGCGGGACCCCGACACGGTGTTGGTGCTGCGGGAACTGGTCGCCGCAGCGGTGGACGAGTTGGCCGAGCCGAGGGATCGCGATGTTCTCGGCCGTCGCCTTGGGCTTCACGATCAGCCGGCGCAGACGCTGGAGACGGCCGCCGAGGGCCTTGGCGTCTCCCGGGAGCGGGTCCGCCAGCTGCAGACCAGAGCGATCCGCCGTTTCGTGCGCAATACCTCTCCGGCGTCCCGGAGGCTGCGGCAGGTGCTGAGCGAGCTGAGCTGCGTGGGTCGAGAGGGGCCCGGGGCTCAGCCGCCGGCCGCGGAACGGCTGCTCGACCTGGCGGACATGCTGCTGCCGTCCGTCGCCCCCCGGCAGGCGGTGCCTCTGCTGGCGCGCCTTGCCGGTGCCGACAAGGTCCGTGCGGAGAACCTCGCAGCAGAAGCGTTGACCATACGCACTCTGCGTCACGACGAGGTGCGCCGGGAGGCGGTGCGAGCGGGCCGCATCGACCGATCGACGCGGCGCTGGTCAGCAATCGCAGCCGACGTGGACTGGTTTGGTGATCGCAGTCCGGCGCCACCTCGAGCCGAACTGGAAGTGCTCCGCGAAGAGGAGAACCTCACCCGCGGACGTTTCGGAGCATGGCACTGTCCCAAGCTCGACCGGGCCGTGTCGTACGAGTCCGAGACAGAACTGCGCGTCATCCAACTGCTCAGCTTCGCCTCCCAGATCACCTACTACCAGGAACAGCCGCTGGCCATCAGCTACGAATACGACGGGCGACAGCGCACCTACTACCCGGACCTGCTCGCGGCGACCGCAGACGGCAGCTGCATCCTCATCGAAGTCAAGCCGGTGTACGAGATGGCGATGGCCATCAACATCGCCAAGTACCGTGCCACCGCCGACTTCTGCCGTCTCCGCGGCTGGGGCCTGGTGGCCACGGATGGCTCTCGCACACGCCGGCTCCTCGAACAGCAGGCGGTCGACCCGCGCCTGGAGAATGCACTCTCCCTTGCTCTGGCCGCGGGGCACGAACTGAGCTGGCCGCAGATCCGCGCCGCGGCAGGCGTGCTCCCGATGGGTTCGCTGGACCTGGCCGCCCTCATCCTGAGTAGGGAGTGGCAGTGGCGTACCAGCCCGTTCAGGCTGCGAGGGAGCCCACCTGCGGACCGAGCGGGGGCCCGGCCGGCACCGGCCACGCAGACCCCAGAGAGGTCCCGTGGGGATCGCTCCGTCGAAGGTGTCGCCCGGCCCCTCGTCCTGCCCTCGCCGCAGGACATCGAGGCTTCCCGCTCTCCCGCGGGAGGCTGGAGCCGTGCGCAACTTGCCGACTGGGGCGTTCCCTGGCCCCCTCCCAAGGGCTGGAAGGAGCAGCTGGTCGCCCGCTGGAATGCCGGATGACCACCAGGCGTCGCGAGACGAGCATGTGGGGGTGCCCGCCGTGACTGTCGGGCACCCCCACATGACTGTCGGCGGCGTGGGGTCAGCCGCGGACGATGTTCTCCGCCTGGGGGCCCTTCTGGCCCTGGGTGACGTCGAAGCTGACCTTCTCGCCCTCGACAAGCTCGCGGAAGCCGCCGCCGGAGATGTTGGAGTAGTGGGCGAAGACGTCGGGGCCGCCGCCGTCCTGCTCGATGAAGCCGAAGCCCTTTTCGCTGTTGAACCACTTCACGGTGCCGCTGGCCATACTGCGATCCTTCTATTCACCCGAGTCCGTCCACGGCGGCTCGGCATCCACGAGCATCCCGGACTGGGACGCTTCGAACATCATTCTGCCCCACACCCCCGGTGATGACCTGGACCCCCGTGCCCGACATGTACTGCGCTCGCCGGGGGATCGGGCCGAGGTGGTCAGGTGAGGAGCGCTGGGAGTGCGAGGACGCATCGTGCGGTGAGGTTGGCGCCTTCGTCAGCGTGCTCTGGCCGGAGCCGCAGCATGTGCGTCCGCGACGGGTAACGCGGTACGCAAGCTGGCTTGTGCTGGGTCGGGGACAGTTCGATGCCGGTGACGCGGGCTCCGTAAGCCTGGGCGAGTTGGACGGCGTGGTATCCAGCCCCGGGAACCGGTGTCCAGGACACGGCGGCCGGCGACATCGCCGAGGACCTCCGCTCCCGGTTCGATCCCCTCCCAAGGCGTCCAGCCGAGCCGGTCGGGGACGGGCGGTGTGAAAGCCCGGGCCACGTGGCGTTGGCCGTACACCTGCCAGGCCCGGGTGTTGGTGTCCTCGGCGGGCACGGTTGCCTCCTGGTAGGGATGGCGAAGGTCAGGTGTGCGTGATCAGCCTGATCTTGCTAGGAACCCCGGTGCTTTAGCGCCGGGAGGAATCGCACGCCTTCGCGCGCAGGCGCGGAGCGCCGGAGCTCGCTTCCAAGCGAAGCGCGGAGCGCTGCCCCGGTTGCTCGCGCGATCGCCGATCAAGCCGGTTCTGGCACCTTCACCGCCCTCGGACTGCTAGTCACAGGAGCCGTCCTCGCCGCGATGCACCCCGGTAGGCCTGGAAGTACTCGGCGGGATCCGTGCCCCGAGCGGGTGCCCTGGCACGCTCACTGCACCGTTGCGTGCGTACGGGCTTCGCACATGGCCCTGCGCCACGCCCTGGAGATCCCCACGAAGGGGCGCCGCGTGCGGGGCGCCGTCGTCCCTCGCCGGGCACGCGTCACGGCTGACGCTCCTCGGTGTCCCCGCGAGGGATCCCCCGGCGGCGGTCAGTTCGCCGCCGGGGGAAGCGTGCCCGCACAGGTCGCGCGGCCGTAACCGCCCGAGGCTGTGGCGAGTTGCACATGCTCGCCGCGAACGGCGAGGGTGCAGACCGCGCGGCCGCCTTTCTCGCCGAGGGTGATCGCGACGGACGGCTCCTGGCCGAGCGGGACCCGGACCGTGGTGCGCCAGGGCAGTTCGGCGTCCCGGACCACGGTCGCCGTGCCCGACTCGCTGCGGGCTAGGTACGCGATCTCGACCGGGCCCTCTCCTGTGACCTCGTACGTCACCTCGGCGGTCGGCACCGCGCGGGGCTTCGGCCGCTCCTCGGTGTCCAGCAGGCCGTAGCCCACCAGTCCGCCGCAGGCGAGCAGCAGTGCCCCGGCGATGGCGAGCCCGGTCCGACCCCCGTCTGCAGATGGCCCCCCTGTCTCGGGCCCCCCTTCCGGCGCGCCCACTTCGCCGGTGCCGTCACCCGCTCCGGCGCCCTCGCCCGTGTCCGTGCCGGGCTGCCCCGGCCCGTCGTCGGGGCCCGCCCCGGGGTGCCTCTCCACTGGCGGCGCGGACGGCGTGGATTCCTTTGACGGCATGAAAGGCCCCGGCTTTCGGTACGTGCGACGAATCGGTTGGCGACGGACCGGGCGTTTATACACCACGCGGAACTCGCCGCGCGAGCGACCGGAGAAACCGGGGCACAACCACCCCTCTTCCGGTGGTCTATTGCCCTGATTGTCCGAGGGGTTGACGCGGCGTCAGCCAGATGATCAATAATCCGCTGCTGCCCACGCGACCTGGCGTTTTACCGGGATGCGCTGTGTGGCGCAGCCATGTTCAGGCCGAGCGGGAATTTCCGTCTCGGCTCGTTCGGTGTGCCCATTTCGCATTCGGCGGAACAGGCCCGCCGATGCCGAAAGGTAGTGACGTGAAAATTTCGTACAGGAGATATATCTCCTGTCTGGTGGTGGCGGCCGTGGCAGGCACGCTGCTGCCGCAGGTCGCTTATGCGGCCCCGTCCGAGGCGGGGAAGGACGACGACAAGGGCGTCGTCGACACCATCGCCGGCTGGTTCTCGGACGACGACGGTGAGAAGGAGCCGAAGCCGCCGGTCGGCGGCAGCCTGGAGATCCCGAGCCGGCAGAAGCTGCCGAAGGGCAAGAAGCTGCCGCCCGCCGAGCGGGTGAAGGAGCTGACCGGTCTGCGCACCCCGCAGGCCCGGTTCTGGCAGATGTCGGACGGCCGGACGGAGGCCGAACTCGCGGCGTCGCCCGTGTCCTACCGCTCCGGCTCCGCCTGGAAGCCGATCGACACCACCGTCCGCGCGACGCGGGAGAAGGGCTTCGCCTTCTCCAACACGGCCAACAGCGCCCGGAGTTTCTTCGGCGCGGACCCCGCGAAGCTGCTGCGCTTCGAGACGGCGGACGGCCGGGCGGTCACCCTCGGCCTGGAGGGCGCCGCGCGCGGCGTCGCGCCGACGGCCAAGGGCGCCACGGTCACCTACCGGGGTCTGGCGCAGGGCGCCGACGTCTCCTACGAGGTGGGCGCGGGCCGGGTGAAGGAGAACATCACCCTTGCCGAACGGCCCGCTTCCCCGGTGAAGTTCGTCTTCTCCCTGGACACGGGCGACCTCGTCCCGAAGGAGCGCGGCGACGGCTCGATCGCGCTGTTCGGGGAGGACCCGGCCCACCCGGTGCTGGTGATCCCGCCCGCGTTCATGACGGACGCGAGGAAGGACAAGGCGTCCCCGTACGGCACGTCCTGGAGCCCGAAGGTCTCGCAGGACCTCAGCCGCCACGGCAAGCAGTGGCGGCTGACGGTCACCCCCGATGCCAGGTGGCTTTCCGCGCCCGAGCGGCGGTACCCGGTGGTGATCGATCCCACGATCACCATCGCGCCCTCGGTGACCGCGTCCCAGGACGTCATGGTCCGCTCCGACGCGCCCACGACGAACTTCAACAGCACCTGGGACATGTCGGCGGGCAAGACGAGCGGCACGGGCATCGCCCGTTCGCTGATCAAGTTCCCGCTGGACGAGATCCCGGCCGGCTCGACGATCGACACGGCGCAGCTCAGCCTGTACTTCGACCAGGTCCACACCACCGGGTCCACCGATGTCGACGTCGAGGTGCGCCGGGCGACCGGCGCCTGGGACGAGACGACGGCGACGTGGGAGAAGACCAGCACGCTGGTCGGCGAGCAGTCCGCGACGACCGTCACCCTGGACGACGGCGACACGGGCACCGCCGCCGTCGGCGAGTGGCCCCGGGTTAGCGGCACCGGCAACGCCGGTGACCACGCGTACAACAAGAACACCGCCACGGGCGAGTCCTACACCTGGCAGCCGATGGTCCCCGAGGCCGCCGACTACAAGGTCGAGGTCCACACCCCGGTGCAGACGGACGGTGCGACGGCCGCCCCGTACACGGTGACCTCCGCCGAGCCGGCCGCGAACTTCACGGTCAACCAGGCGACCGGTACCACCGGCTGGCGCCAGCTCGGCACCGCGCAGATCGACTTCGCCAAGGGCAACGCCGGGAAGATCGTCCTCGGGGACACCGGCGACGCCACGAAGCGGACGGTCGCGGACGCCGTCCGGCTGGTCAACCCGGCGCAGATCCGCAAGGACGTCGGCGAGTACAACAACTGGCACAACTTCCGGGTCGGCGACACCGTCCAGAAGTGGGTCTCCGGCAGTGCCGTGAACCACGGCTTCGTCGTCAAGGCTGTCGACGAGACCTCCACCGCCCCGCTCGGCGGTCCCCAGTACCAGGCCGGGGACTACGACTACGGCGGCGAGACCTCTACGGTCCCGCGGCTGACCGTCACCTTCGGCAAGGTCGGAACCTCGCTGAACTCGCCGACGGTCGTGCACGGCACCGGCCCCGAGCTGTCCTGGGCCGCGTACCGGAACACCACGGGCGACGCCGGTCTCGACATCTCCGAGTACCAGCTCCACCGCTCCACCCAGCAGGTGTTCACCCCGTCCGCCGCGACTCTGGTCGCGCCGGTCGCCAAGACCGTCACCGCGTACACGGACACCACGGCTGTCCCTACGCCGGATTCCAGCAGCGCCGAGATCGGGAAGTCGTACTACTACCAGATCGCGGTCAGGACGGCGGACGGGCAGCTCCTCGGCTCCCCGACCCGTGTCGTCGGCATCCCCAAGGCAGGCCGCACCATGCGGCTGATCCAGGCGGGCGCCGGGGTCACCGACACCACCCTGTCGTCGCTGAAGCCGACGACCAACCTGAACACCATCGAGCAGGGCACCGTAGGCCAGGACTGGCTGACCGTCGGCAACAACTCGGCGACCTACGGCAAGACCCGCTCGGTCCTCAAGTGGCCCACGACGACCATTCCCGCCACCGCCACGGTGCTGGAGAGCCGGGTCTTCCTGTGGTCCACGCTCACCGAGCGCACCGGCACCACCAAGGCCCAGTACGACCTCCACGGACTGACCCGGGACTTCACCGAGACCCAGGCCACCTGGAACAACGCCACCTCCACCACCGCCTGGACCACGGCCGGCGGCGACCGCTCCGCGGTCGTCTCCGACTACGTCCCGGCCTTCACCACCGACCTCGGCCGCCACTGGTGGGACGCCACGTCCCTCACCCAGGGCTGGGTCAGGACGCCCACGGCCAACAAGGGCGCCCTGATCAAGCTGAAGGACGAGACGACGGCCGGTCCGCAGGAACGCTCCATCTTCCTGTCCTCCGCCGCGCCCGACCCCCAGCTGCGCCCGCTGCTGCGGGTGATCTACGTGGACTCCACGACGGAGGACACCTACTACGCGCCGCAGACACCGTCCCGGATGACCCCGAACACCACCTACGGCGTGGAGTTCACCGTCACCAACACCACGTCCACGGCGTGGGCCGCGGGTGAGCGCGAGCTGTCCTACACCTGGAAGCTGCCCGACGGCACCGACGTCACCACCGGCGGCAACCAGCTCAGGACGGCGATCCCGGCCCTGCTGCCGGGCAAGTCGGCCACGATTCAGGCGCAGGTCGCCACCCCGGTCAACTCGGACTCGGGCAACAAGCGGGGCGAGTACACGCTCGGCTGGGACGTCCGCAGGATCTCCGACGGGAGCTGGCTCTCCGCCGGAACCGGCGGCATCCCGTCGCTGAAGCAGAACGTCGCGGTCGAGGACCCCACCTCCAACAGCCTCGGCCTGGAGAAGTTCTACAGCTACACCGGCAAGAACACGGGCGCCGGCTCCACGCTGATGAACAACCTGGCCTCGGGCAACGGCGTCTGGCAGTACAACGCGTTCAGCAACCCGGGCCGGGGGCTCAGCACCTTCGTCCGGTTCGCCTACAACACCCAGGACACCTCCGACACCGTCGCCGGCCACGGCTGGTCGGTGCAGGCCGCGGGCCCGGTCCGGCTCGGCGCGCCGCTGGACTTCCACCCCAACCCGAACCCGACGGAGATCCGCCTCCCGGACGGCGACGGCACCACGCACGTCTTCCGCAAGCAGGGCGACGGCACCTGGAAGGCCCCGGCGGGCGTCCACTACAAGGTCACCATGAAGGCGGGCCTGGACTGCAAGCCCTCCAAGGACCCCGTCCCGGACGCCTGGACGCTGACCCGCCCGGACGGCACCCGCTTCCTCTTCGGCTGCGACGGCTATCTGACGTCCACGGTCGACAAGAACGGCAACACCCAGACGTTCACGTACGAGGAGCGCAAGTCCAACAACAAGCCGACCAAGTTCCTGGTCTACGTCACGGACCCGGCCGGCCGCCAGTCGCTCACCGTCGAGTACTTCAAGAAGGGTGACGCGTCCTACGAGTACATCGACGCCACGGGCGCGAAGGTCACCGGCTCCAACCTGAACAACTCCAAGATCTACGACCACGTGAAGTCCATGACGGACGTCTCGGGCCGCAGGATCGACTTCCACTACACCGACAAGGGCCTGCTCGGCCGCATCACGGACGGCGCCGGCTCCGCCCAGCCCAAGGTGTTCGGATTCACCTACGACGCCACGCAGGGGAACAAGAACGTCAAGCTGGTCAAGGCGACCGACCCGCGCGGCAACGCCACCTCCCTCGGCTACTACTTCCCGAAGGAGGGCGACGACCCGAAGTACCACTGGTGGACGCAGACGATCACCGACCGTCTGAACGGCGCCACGGGCTTCGCCTACGCGGTGAACGCGACGAACGCCAAGTTCACCGACACCGCCGTCACCGACGCGGAGACGCGGCGCACGACGTACACCACCGACGACTTCGGCCGCCCCGTCCAGACAGTCAACGCCAAGTCGCAGACCACGAAGATGTCGTGGGACGCCGACAACAACGTCACCTACATGGAGGAGGCCAACGGGGCGAAGACCGCGTACTGCTACGACCAGCGGACGGGCTACCCACTCTGGTCGCGTGACGCCGAGAACAACAAGTCCGGCGTGCCGGCGGCGGCCGAGTGCGCCCCGGGCACCTACCCGGCGAACTCGCAGCAGTACACGTACCAGACACGGCTGGACGGCTTCTCGGCCGACCTGTTCACCAAGACGTCCCCCGAGGGCCGCAGGTGGCAGTTCGGCTACGACACCTACGGCAACCTGAAGACGGTCACCGACCCAAAGGGCGTCGCCACCACGACGGCAGGCGACTACACCACGTCGTACGCGTACGACTCCTACGGCCAGCTCACGAAGGCCACCGACGCCAACGGCAACGCGACCGTCAACGGCGACTTCGGGGCCACCGGCTACCCGGCGACCATCACCGACGCCCTCGGCGAGCCGACCACCTACGTCTACGACGTGCGCGGCCAGGTCCGCGAGGTCACCGACGCGCTGGGGACGAAGACCACGCAGGAGTACGACACCTTCGGGCGTCCGCTGGTCTCCACCGTGCCCAAGGACCGGGCCACCGGCGAGCTGATCACCACTCCGGCGCCCATCTACGACGCCAACGACAACGTCACGACCGTCACCGCCCCGCACGGAGCGGTCTCCACCGCCGTGTACGACGCCGCCGACCAGATCACCTCGGGCACCGCCCCGAAGGACTCGCCGACGGCGCCCGCGCGGACCACGACCTACTCCTACGACAAGGCCGGTCACCTGCGCACCACGACCGAGCCGAAGGGCCTCGCCACCCCGGCGGACCCGTCCGACTACGCCACCACCAACACCTACGACGAGATCTACCAGCTCGTCTCCGTGGTCAACGGGGTGGGCGACAAAATCTCCTACACCTACGACGAGGTCGGCAACGTCGTCACGGTCGTCGACCCGAAGAAGAACCTCACGGCCGACACGGCCGACTACACCACCAAGACGGTCTTCGACCTGAACCACCGGCCGGTCGAGGTCCTCGACGCCCTCGGCAAGTCCAGCAGGCGCACCTACGACAAGGACTCGCTGCTGGTCTCCTCGACCGACGCCGAGAACAACACCTCGTACATCACCTACGACGAGCGCGGCCGCCAGACCGAGGTCAGGGCACCGCACTCCGGCTCCGGCTCGGACATCACGTACCGCACCACCCGCTACGAGTACGACCAGGTCGGCAACACCACCAAGGCGATCTCGCCGCGGGGCGCCGCCACCAGCACGGCCGACGACTTCACCGCCCGCACCGAGTACGACGCGCTGAACCGCCCGTTCAAGCAGTTCCAGCCGTACGACCCGGCCGATCCGCGCTACAACAAGCCGGACGTCTACACACAGACGTACTACGACGAGGTGGGCCGGGTGGCCCGGACCTCGATGCCGCCGTCGGAGGGCCAGAGCGTCCGCAACGACACGGTCTTCGCGTACTTCGACAACGGCTGGACGAAGGCGTCCACCGACCCGTGGGACATCGTCACCTCCTACGACTACAACGCCATCGGACAGCAGACCTCCCGGACGCTGACCTCGGCGGGCGGCTCGTCCAGCCGCACCATGGGCTGGACCTACCACCCGAACGGCAGGCTGAAGTCCAAGACGGACGACGGCGTGCCGGTCGGCAGCGCGGTCGTGCTCGTCGACAACTCCGACACCCAGCACACCTCCTCCACCGGCACCTGGACCGCCGGCAGCGCCACGGGCCAGACCGGCTACGACCACCGCACGCACGCGGCGGGCACCGGCACCGAGGCCTTCACCTGGACCCTCAACATCCCGAAGGACGGCACGTACACCGCGTACGTGAAGTACCCGAAGGTCACCGGCGCCACCACGGCGGCGAAGTACACCGTCACCCACGGCGGCGGAACGGCGGAGGTCACGAAGGACCAGACCGCCGAGACCGGCACCTGGGTCCGGCTCGGCTCCTACGCCTTCACCCAGGGCAACGAGGCGAAGCTCCGGCTCGGCCGGAGCAGCGGCGGGACCGTCGTCGCCGACGGCGTCAAGCTCGTGCGCGACACGTCCGCCGAGTCCGACACCGAGAAGCACACCTTCGCCTACGCCTACGACCTCAACGGCAACCTCACCTCGATCGACGACACCTCGTCCGGGGCGAAGGTCGACGCCTACACGATCGCCTACACCGGCCTCAACCAGGTCAGGCAGGTGACCGAGGCGCTCGCCGGCCAGGAGAAGAAGTCCAGCACCTACACCTACGACGCCAACAGCCAGCCGGAGACAGTCACCCACGACGACCAGTTCTCCCGCTACACCTACGACACGCGTGAACTGGTCAGGACGGTCTCCGTCGGCACCAGCCCGACGGACCCGTCCCCGAAGGTGTCCTCGTACACCTACACCGACCGCGGCGCCGTCGCGCGGGAGACCAAGGCCAACGGCAACACCGTCGACACGGCCTACTACCTGGACGGCGCGGTCCGCACCACCACGGAGAAGAAGGGCAACGGCACCCTCGTCGCCTCCCACGCCTACGCCTACGACGCCAACGGCAACAAGGCGCAGGACGTGGTCAGGAAGATGAACGCCGACGACCACGCGGCGTACCTCGACTCCACCACGGACTACTCGTACGACCCGGCCGACCGCCTCGCCAAGGCGGTCAAGACGGGCAACGGCGCGGGCACCGAGACATACGTCCACGACGACAACGCCAACGTGGTCAGCCAGAACGTGCGCGGCACGTCCACCGTCTTCGCCTACGACCGCAACCGGCTGCAGACGTCGACCACCGGCGGCACCGCGTCCACCTTCACCTACGACCCCTTCGGCCGGACCGAGTCCGTCACCCAGGGCGGCCAGGTCGTCTCCCGGAACGTCTACGACGGCTTCGACCATGTCGTGGAGTCCCAGCAGCGCGACGGCACCGGCGCGATGAAGTCGACGACGTACGTCTTCGACCCGCTGGACCGCACCACGTCGAAGACAGCCGACGGCAAGACCACCGAGTACACGTACCTCGGCCTCTCCGGCGAAGTGCTGAACGAGGAGGTCGCCGGCAAGCTCACCAGGTCGTACCAGTACTCGCCGTGGGGCGAGCGGCTCTCCCAGATCAAGCACAACGACGACGGGACGACCGAGGACGGCTTCTACGGCTACAACAGCCACACCGACGTCGACACCCTGACCGACAAGAACGGCGACACCAAGGCCACCTACGGCTACACCGCCTACGGCAGCAACGACACCTCCGAGTTCACCGGCATCGACAAGCCCGAGGCCGCCGATCCCACGAAGGAGGAGTACAACTCCTACCGCTACAACGCCAAGCGGTGGGACGCCCAGTCCGGCACCTACGACATGGGCTTCCGCAACTACGACCCGGGCCTCAACCGCTTCACCACCCGGGACATGTACAACGGCGCCCTCGCCGACATGGGCCTCGGCAGCGACCCGTTCACCGGCAACCGCTACGCCTTCACCGGCGGCAACCCGATCAGCAACGTCGAGGTCGACGGGCACTTCGCCATCGCGATCCCCATCGTCATCGCCCTCGTCGCGGTGGCCGTGGTCGCCACCGACGAGGTGGTCGCCGAGCAGCAGGGCCGCCCGAGCCTCGCCGACAGCATCGGCGACCTGCTGACCTCCACCGCCCGGGGCATCAACGACGCCATTGACCGGGCCAGGCAGCCCAAGCCCACGCCCAAGCCGCAGCCCAGGCCGTCGCCGGACGATGACGACGACAGCGGAAACTGCGGATCGGGCTGGGTCAAGCTCGGTGACGTGGACCAGAAGAACGGCAGCCGGGCGACCGGCATGACATCCTGCCTCACCAAGGACTACGTGGACTCCCACTCCGGTTCGGAGACGGACACCCGCGTGTTCACACCACCGGGCTACCGGTGGGCGCAGCGCACCGCCGGCTTCCTCGGCGCCCGGCCCATCCGGGAGAACATCAACGCCTGCCACCTGCTGGCCAACCAGCTCACCGGCTCGGGCACGGACCCGCGGAACCTCGCCACCTGCGCCCGCGGCGCCAACGCCAAACAGATCGGGTCCCAGCAGGGCGACAACAACATGGCCAAGTACGAGGCGGACATCGCCGCGGCCGTGCAGGCTGGGCAGGACGTCTACTACTCGGTGACCCCTCGCTATAGTGGCCGCCGGACGGTACCCACCGGCTTCGCCATCTACGCCCAGGGATCGAACCCGGACGGAAGCGCCGGCATATCCATCGACACGTTCATCTCCAACACCCTGGCCGGCCGCAATCTGGGCACGTTCAATGACCAGAACACCGGCCGCCAGGTACCGACGGGATCGATGGAATGACGGTCCCCGACAAAGAGAAGGAGGCACCGCGATGACCGATACGCAGACACTGCGGGATCTCATGCCGCCCACCACGGCACCCGAGGCGCCCGTCGACTGGGCTGCCATGGAGACATCGTGGGGCACGGCATTCCCGCCCGACTACCGCTCCTTCATGGAGGTGTGGGGGCCGGGGGCGATCGACAACTTCTTCCAGGTCCAGGTACCCGAACCGAAGGCCGACGAGCTGACCTCGCCCTACGGCGGCATGCTCGTGGAGACCCTCACCGCCGAGGACGCCTGGGCGAACTTCCCCAAGGAGCCCGAGCTGGAGCAGACACGGCCGCGGCTGATCGCCTGGGGCTCGGACGCCGCGGCGGACATCATCTGCTGGGACGCCTCCGCTGACGACCCGGCCGCCTGGCCGGTGCTCGTCTACCACCGGGGCAAGGGCGTCTGGCGTCGCCACGACTGCGGGATGACCGAGTTCCTCGTCCGCGTCCTGCGGGCGGAGTTCCCGGCGTGCCCGCTCAGCGACCTCGCGCTGTGGGGCCAGCATCCCGCGCTCTTCCTGAGCGAAAGCGAAGAGGAGCGCCTGCTGGAGCAAGGGCTCGACCCGTGGGCGCGGTGACCACTCCTTACGGACCGGTCGGCTGACCGGCCGGACCACACCGCCGGGCACCGACAGGTGCCCGGCGGTCTTCCTTGTGCACTACAACCCCGACCGTGCCCTGTGCCTGCCACGGAACAGCCTGAACCGCCCCTGCGCGTCCGCATTGAACTCCGGCGGATAGTTCTTCATGACCACGAGACGTCCGTTCTCAGATAGTCACAGTGTCTCGTGTGTCCAAGATCAAGGGTCAAGGCGCCAGCCCGGACGTACTAACGGCAGGGGAGCGCCGGGCCGTGGCACTTCGCGTTCGGCCAGACTTCAGGGTTCCTTCGGGTCGTGGCCCCAGTTCATCAGGGAGTACCGCCAGCGGGTGCCGGTGATGTCGCCGTCGGGGCGCTGCTTCAGGTGACGGTGGACGTAGCCGGTGACCTTGCGCATATGGGCCAGGTCGTCGTCGCTGAGGTCGCTCTTGTTCGTGTGCAGGAGTTCGACGATCCGTCGTCCGGATCTGTGGCCGACGCTCTCCCCGCCGTCGCTCTGCCCGACGCTCTTCGACTCGTCCGACTCCAGCCACTTCTCCAGTTGCCCGGCGGTCATGTTTACCGCCGCGTCGAACTCCTCAAGCGTCTGGTCCCGGTCGTCCTCGCGCGGGGCCATCAGGTGTTCTTGCCTTTCTTGCGCAGGGCACCGGGCTTGTGCACGGCGGTGCGCCCGGACTTTTCGCTCTCCACCTCGAACTGAGGGTCCTCCTTCGAAGCGTCCACGTCCCGGCCCGCCGCGCGGGTCCGGTCGGTGATCTTCTTTTTCACCTTGCCGGGCACGTTCTGGCCATGGCTCTTCCATGACACCTTGTCACCCTTGCTGAGGTCCTTCTTCTTGGCCACGAAGCTTCCTTACACGGAGGTGGGGATGGGTCGGCTACCACTTGCTGTACTCGTTGCGGTAATGCGGTCCAGGCACGTGCATTGAACGGGTCACCGGTTGGGCGGCGCCGCTCCCTGTGGCGCTGATTGCGGCGGGATTGGGCGAGTAGACGGCGCGGTTCTCGGTGGCGTCCTGCTTGGCGGTGTCGTAGCCGGCGCGGTTGAGCACGAGCTGCTAACGCATCGTCTCGGCGCGCCGCTGATGTCGGCGAGCACTCATGAAAGGAATCGCTGAAACGGAACCGGCCTTCAGATCCGGTGCGCACCTTGACGCCGCCTTGTGACGGTGCGCCCACCGGCGAGACCTGCCTCACCGAGAACAAGGACGCTGCCTGCAGCAATGCCGGCGGTACTGATGGCGGTGCCGGTGGTGCCCTGGCGGTTGGCGGCGAGGACGCCGCCGGTGTTCATGCCTCCCTAAGGGTGATCGACAGTTTTACGGCGGGATCGACGGCGGAGGCGAGGATGGATATGCGCATCGAGTGCCTCCTACTGGGGTAGGCCCGCCGTAATCCGGCCGCACCTCGCGACACAAACACGCGACCTGCGCCGCGGCCTGCTGCGGTAGGCCGAACGGCCCAACCCGGGTGATGCCTTGCACCACTTGCTGATGGCGCATTTCTGCGCCGGGAGGCGGTGCTTCGCCTGCCGGGCTGCGGTCGGCGGCACGGGCTGGGGGTTGCCCCGGGACTCGCACCTCTACCCGAATGACACGGCAGTTCGGCCTGTAGCCCGATCCGGCGCCCCCTGTGCAGGGGCCTGCGGTGCGTGGCGTCGACGCACCCGCGGCCGACACTTCAGCCGGCTGGTCGTCCCTGGCAGCCATGCGCTCATTGACGCCCGAAGCGCCCTGCAGCGTTGCCGGGGGCCGGTTCGACGCTGACGACGACGGCTGCTTCGGTACGCCCGGCCACGATGAGGTTGCGGGCCCAGGCGAGGGCGTCCAGACCGATGACGGTGCCGTTACAGACGGTGAGGTTGGGGCCGCGCAGCCCGTGACCGATGGCCACCCAGCCGGTGATGACGTTGCTCGAGGTCTGGGGCAGCTTCAGGGGGCTGAGGCCCCTGAAGCCTTCCCTGGCTATGGTGTCGGCGGCTTCGCAGACGCTGTCCGCGCTGCCCAGGTTGGTGCTGACCACGACGGCGGTCGAGCCGGCCACGCCCGTGCTCTTCGCGTGGGCGTCGGTCAAGCCCGCGTCGTGGAGGGCGAACTCGGCGGCCCGCAGGGCGAGCCGGGAGGCGCGGTTCGTGTGGCGCATCTCGCGTCCGCGCAGTCCGGTGGCCGGGTCGAAGCCGCCCTCGACGGGCAGCGGTCCGAGGGCCCTCGCGGGGCCCGGCGACGGGTGCATCGCCCGTCGGGTCGATCAATGCCACCCACTCGCCTGCGGCTCCGGTGTCGAAACCGGCTTTCACACGGCGGCGACGGCTGACGACAGGGCGTCGAACCGGTGGATCATACGCTGGGAGCTGACGGTACCGATGAGCCCTTCGGCCTGGTCGAGGAGTTCGCGTGCCTGGTCGCCGTCGCCGCACTGGCGGACGGTGTCGGCCAGGTCGAGCACTGCGTGGAGGTGGTCGCGCGGGTAGTCGGTTGCGGTCGCCTCGACGCGGCTGCGCAGAAAGGGGACGGCCCGTGACGGCTGCTGGCAGGCGAGCCAAGCTCGGCCGGTGGCGGCGTCCACAGAGTCCTTCGTGAGCCAGGTCGCCCACCACGGTGTGCGCTCGTCGGGAGAGCCGAGGTGGCCCAGTGCCTCGTCGCGGAATCGGAGGACCGCGTCACGGTCGTTCCGGCGTCCCGCGGCGTAGACACGCCGGTCGGCGATCACTGCGGCGGCTGCGGACGGAAGGTCTGGAGTCCGTGCGGCAATGTCGAGGAGTGCGGCGGCGTCGTTGTGGTGACCCAGCCATGCGGCCTGGTACGCGGTGGAGGCGACGAGGTTGGCGGTCGCGTGACGGGTGGTCAGTGAGGTGGCGGTCTCGCGGGCCAGGCGCATGCCGGTGTGGTAGATGCGCTGGGCCTGCGGGTGCTGGCGGGCGTCGAAGCACATCCAGCCGACCTGCTCCGTCAGCTCGATGTAGGCGGCATGAAGCCGGTCGGTGAGGGGCCCTTGGCCGCGGGCCTGTGCCACGACCCGGGAGGCGCTTTGCCAGATGCCGATGCCCCAGGTGAGGTCGCCGCTGGCGCTGCCGGTGGAGTCGTCGATCTCCCGCAGGTCGCGAACTGCTCTTTCGATCGACCTGACGAGCCGTTCGTTCAGCTGACCGGAAGGGGCGGCGGAGGCTTCCGCTATCGGGCCGAGCAGCAGCGCGAGGGCGGGGGCGGTGGCTGCGGCTCCGGTGAGCATGAGCAGGTTGCGGCGGTCCATCAGGTCTCCTTGGCTGATCTCCTGGAGCAGGGCCTCCAGGGGGGCGTCGCCGGGCGCGTCGAGGTGACGGTGACGGGTCCGGGGGCGGTGAAGGCCCCATCCGACGTCGGCCGCGGTGATGCACCGTCCAGCCCTGGCGGTGAGGACGGCCAGGGCGTCCGCCTGATTATCGGGCTGCGGGAGAGAGGGGGTCTCGCGAAGCCAGGGGTAGGCCGCCTTCGGGCTGAGGGGGGAACAGCCGCGGCGGCCCCGCCGCTGGTTGATGCGGGCGATGAGCTGCTCCGGCCGCATCCCCAGCTGCTGTAACAGGGCGCCGAGCACGTTGGCCGGCGGGGCGTCAACCGCTGCTGGCTCCATGGGCACTCCAAGTCCGGCGGGGTCCTGGTCGGAAGGTACCACCGCTCAGGGGGCCGCCAGAAGATGGGACGAATGGGGCCTGGTGTACGTACACCAGGCCGCAACGTCGGTGCCCGTACGCCGAGTTGGTGTGTGCACCGGGTACACCGCGGCGACCCCTCGCGATCACGCCTCCGCCTCCGCTTGTCTGTCTCACCTCGCAGGAACGTGGAGGTGAGGGATGCGAGTAGTGATCTTCGGTGCATCCGGACTCCTGGGCCGCTCCGTGATGCGGGCCTTCGGCGACATGACCGTGACGGGCACCGCCTACAGCCGGACCGCCGGCGGCCTGGTCGCGGTCGACGCGACGTCGGCCGACGCCATCGCGCGCCTGCTCGGCCGGGTGCGACCGGACGTTGTTGTGAACTGCGTGGGCGAGCGCCGCCCCGCGGTGTGGGCTGGTGCACCGGAGAGGGCCCGCGCCGGCAACGTGGATGCGGCCGGGCTGATCGCCGAGGGCGCTCGCCGGTGCGGGGCCCGGCTGGTGCACATCTCCAGCAACTACGTCTTCGACGGGACGGCGCCGCCCTACCGGCCCGGCAGCCTCCCGAATCTGCTGAACGCCTACGGCCGGTGGAAGCTGCTGGCCGAGCACGCAGTGCGCAGGGCCTGCCCGGACGCGGCGATCCTGCGGCTGCCCGTGCTGTACGGGCGCGTGCGGTTCGCGGCCGAGACGAACCTGACCGAGATCGCCCGCCAGGTCGCCTCCGGTGCCCCGGTCGGTTCGACCGCGCGGTGACGGCGACGAGGCTGGTCGCTGCCCCCTGGTCGTTGGCGTACGCCTCCCGGCGGGCCGCCGTCCAGGCGCTGGCGCCCGAGTCCCACGCTTCAGCGAGGGGCACCATGTGGTCGATGTCGAGGGAGCCAGCATGGATGACGGTCTGCCTGTCGTAGTACGACGTCCAGGATCCGCCGCTGATGGCGCAGCCGGTGCCGACTTCGGGCGCCAGTGTGGCTTCAGCGAGGAGCACCTCGGCCCTGGTGTTGCATCCGTCGGCCGGGTCGTCCCCGCTCGTCCAGTGCTTGAAGCTGGAGCGGGTGTAGCCGGTGCGGTCCTCGACGACGACGGGGAGCAGCTCGACGGCGTCGGCGAGCGGCACGGCCTCCAGGGCCTGGGCCGGCGTGGCAGCGGTGAGCGGGGCAAGAGCGAGGGTGAGCGCGGTGAGCCCGCGCAGGAAGGTCTTGATCACGAGGACGTGGATACCGGCCGCGCCGTCCGCGAAGCCAACTACCTGCGTGAGAGCCACTCAGGCAGGTGAGTCCTTTCACCTGGTGAAACGTTCCGCGTCGCCCCGCGCCGCCGCAACCTAGTCGCCCGAGGGCCCGTGCGCGTACCAGGTGCGCTGGATCTGGGGCTGGATGACCTCGTACATGTGCCCGACCCAGACGCGTTCCCGTGTGATGGGCCAGGCGGTAGGCATGGGCGTCGGCTCGTCCTGAGGCAGCCGGCTCTCCCAACCGGTGAAGCGACCCATCTTCCAGTAGGGCCACATGGACACTCCGAGCGGATTCTCCGATTCTGCCTTCGTCCAGTCGACGGTGAACGCGGTGTGCATTCTGTCCTCGTCGAAGAACCCGGTGAACGGGGCCGTGAGTGTGGCCTGCCCGAAGATGACGGTGGAGAAGGTCGCCGTCGCTCTGCCGCTGTACTGACCGCCAAACGAGCCGCCATCAACCTCCAGGCCGAAGGTGAAGGCGTCGCTCTGGAACATGGTGTATCTGCCGCTGTACATCGGATTCCCTTCGATCTTGAGTGTCGGTTTCGAAGGGTTGCCCGCTCGCGCGTCAACCTTGGCGGGCAGGAGAGACTTTGGCCGCCAATGGGCGACCGCAAGCGGAGCAATCGCCTGGCAGTTGGCTCGTTAGCCGACCCTTCCGAGGAGAGTGTCCGCCTGGCAGTGGGTGCAAGCTTCGACGCCGTCGGCGGCCGCGGCCGCCGCTTCCTCCCGGGCCGCAGGGTAAACCCGGCAGCCGGCCATGTGGCACCCGCCGACGTGGACGTACGGTCGCGGCCGGTCGGCCCCGATCCCCGTCTCGATCACCCAGGCTGGCACTGGCGGCCGCCGCCGCTCCTCGCCCGCGCGGCGCTCACGATCCTGGCGCTCCAGGTCCGCGATCCGCTCCCGGACCCAGCTGAGGATCTGCATGATCCACGTCTCTAGGGTCCGGAGGCGTGGCAGATCGGCCGGCGGGCGGAAGGTCGGTCACCTCTCCAGCTTGCACCTGAAATCGAACAAGGGTTCTACTGGGGCTATGTCCAGGCAGAAAGTCCCCCACCTCACCGACACTCAGGTCCGGATCCTCCGGCACATCCGGGAGACCATCGCCGCCAGTGGGGACGCGCCCACCGTCAGGGAGCTCGCAGCCTCGGCGGGCCTGCGACCTTCCACGGTCCACTACCAGCTCGGGGAACTCGCAGCGAAGGGCGCGGTCACCGTCGAGCCCCGCCGCCACCGAGGGGTCCGGCTCGCATGACGACTCGCAGGAGACCCGCATGACGACCGGCCGCCACCACCTGCTACTCACGATCCACGGCAAGCCCGCCATGCACGGCTGGTGGGAGAAGCACGACACGGCGGACCGGATGCGCGCCGCGTGGACCGGGGAGTATGGCGACACCCCCGGCGTCCGCATCGTCCTCGTCGACCAGCTCGACGACAGCGAACTCTCCTGGCCGTAGCTGGCCGCTGTCAGAGGCCGCTGCGATACTCCAGGCACCCATCCACTGATTGCGACGGGCTGCTACCGGGCCCGCCCGCCGACCCCCTGCGGGGACAGCGACCGGCGGGCGGGTACCGCACCGGTTAGGCGTCCGCCTCGCGGGCGGCCTTCTTGACCGCCATCTCCAGGTCGACCCGGTCCAAATTCTTCTCTGACGCGTACTCGGCAACTGCCCTCTGCGCCGCAGCAGCGGCCGTGAGCCATGGCCTCCAGACCTCCGCGCTGTACTCCTCGGCCGTGGCCTGCCGACCTGCTGCGTTCGCCTCGCGCTGGAGGCGCACCAGTTCTTCCGGGGGAGCAGAGTTGTCGGCCATGGCCGGATCCTACGAACCGGGAAGCGCCGCCTACTCAGGGGGTGCCGGGACACGCTGCGCGAGACGCACGGCCAGCTCATCCGCCGCGACGGCATCCTGCCCTTCGCCGTCGACGACCTGCCGCAGCAGGGCCAGCACTGCGTGAGCTTCCCCGACCGTGAGCAGCGGCTTCCGTGGGTCAGCGGTGTCGAGCAGCTCGTAGATGTCCATGCCGAGTCCAACGCGAGGGCGGGCGCGTGGACACGCCGAAGGCCCCGACCGTGACGGTCGGGGCCTTCGGCGCTCTACTGCTCGGGATCGTCAGGTAGATGCCCGGCAATCTCGATGCCGCGGCGCTTTCGCAGGAAGCGAGCGGCCAGCCACAGTGCGCCACCGAAGACGGCGCAGGGCTCCCACACATCAGTGGCGAGCGCGTCGAGCCCACCGTCGCCCACGATGTAGACGGCCTGCGCCCCGACGGCCGCGGTGATCGTCGTGCGCACCCGCTCATCCCTGCTCAGAACCCAGTCGACCGGCCGCCACATGTGCTCAACGAGCACGTTCAGGCGGAGGCGGAGCTTTAGTGCTGCCACCACGAATCCGGCCGCGTGTCGGAGGCGCGCCCTCGGCGTGACGGTGATGCCTTCTTCCGGGGCGCCGGCTAGGTCTGCCTGCCACTGCTCCCTGAACTCGGCCCCCCTGTCTCCGGCGATGCTCAGTGCCAGCGTGGCCAGGCGGGCGCTTGCACGGTTCGCGGCGACGTTCGGGCGGAGGGTGGCGCCCATGAGCGAGTCGTAGCGCTTCGTGGCCGCATTGAGCTCGGCAACTGCCTGATCGAGCGCGTCCATCATGGCGTCCGCGTGCTCCTGGGAGCCCTCGCCGCTGGCCAGCCATGTTCTGGCCATGACCTGATGGCGGGTGGCGATGGCCAGGGCCTCGTTGCGGCTGATGGTTCCGGCTTGCATTCTTGCTTCGAGCGAATTCAGCTCGGCCATCGCTGTCCGCACGGTGGCCGCTAGTCCCTCACGCTCCTTGCGGCGCGTGTCCAGAATTTTTCTCGTGGCGTCGGCCAGTGCCTGTGCGCGAAGGCGGGCCCGATCGGCGCGGAGTCCTGCTTGGAGTGTCACTCCCTGCCAGACCGCCAGCCCGATTCGGGGCCGATGTGGGCTATCACAGCTTCTGCCTCCAGGAGTCGGACGATGCCACCCTGCCGGTGCCCTATCCGGACGACTCCGTTTTCGGGCAGTTCCTCACGCTGTTCCCCGGCCGGATCGACATCTTCAGCGCCGGCCACACCCACACCGCCGCGGTGACCGTCGAGGTGTGGGACGTTCGACCGCCGGACGAGGGTCGCGGACAGTGGGACGAATACGCAGAGGGCGAGTATGTCTCCACGAGTGGCATCGTGGCCGTCTGGTCGATGAGCCTCGGGCGGGCCGATCAGGACATCCCGCTGTCGGACGGGGCAGGCCGCTGGCACGTGCAGGTGCACTCGGCCGGCCGGTCGGAGGCCGAGCGCCAGTCTGCCGAGACGGGCACCGCAGACGGCGTGGAGCGCTACCTTGTCCGTTTCTGGCCTGCGGAGTAGCAGGGCGCCATGCACCCGGTGGTGGGGGCGTGACACGTCGCCGTCCGGGCGTCACGCCCCCGGCCGTGGCTAAGAGTCGATCTTCACCATGAAGCCGTCATCGAGGCCGTCGACGACGGTTCGGGGACGGCGAGGCGCCAAGCGGGGATGTCGACGAGCTTGATCTCGTACCCTCCCTGGCACCAACCGCCGTACAGCTCCTTCGTCTCCGGGACCCTTCCGGATCTGCGTTCCGCAGCGACGCGGGCGGCCACTTCTCCAAGTCTGGACCGCTGCCGCTCGTGACGATGCGGACGTCGGCCTCCGCGAGCTCTTGCAGCAGCTGCTCCGTGAACGTCACGCGAGGCTGCGGGGGAGAGCCTGGCCTGCGCGCGGATGCAGGGCCCCCCGCGCTCGGGCGGCTGGGGGTTGAGGAGAGTAGTCCGAGCCTTACGCGGGCGTGACCCGCGGGGAGGATACGTGCCGCGCGCCAGGTAGTGCCGGCCCGCGCTCGTCAGGGCGACGCTCCACTGCCCGCCCTTCCGGAAGACCGTGACCAGGCCCCGGTTCTGCAGTGCCTGACAGGTGGTCTTGTAGGAGCTGGTCTCCCATACGCTGGCAGGACTCCCGACTTCCACCCACTCAAGAACCGCAAGCTGACGTCATTGACTGGCCGTTCCAATGGTCTGCCTTCGGATCATGGCTGCGTGACGGGCGGAGGATCATGCAGCCGAGATCGAGATCCATATGCCTGGCCGCGGCCGACCGTAGCGACGCCCTTATCTGGCCGGGCAGGCCATGGGCCTCGTCGGCCGCCCGATGGGCGGCGGCCTGCGATGAGGTCCAGTTGAGGTTGACCTTGATCAGTCCCGAGGTCACGCCGTGCTTATCCAGGGAGACCGTGCGCGAGGCCTTCGTCCGGTTCACAGCGGCGGGCTGGGTCATGCGGCGTCTCTCGGGGAAGGCCCAGGGGGCCGGGGTGGTCGACGACCATACAGGCGGGGCGTGAGGCGCCCCAGGGAATCAGCCGTTGACGGTCCGGTGCGAGGAGGATCCGTCGGCCGGGCGGCGGTGCCGGCGGGACTTGGAGGGCGTGCGAGTTGCTGAAAGCAGCAGCGACGTGCGGAGGTGGCGCCGTACTGATTCCTGGGGTTGTTCGATCCGGCGGCCGTTAGTGTGAGCGCAGTTGGTGGGGGAGTCCGAGCCGGAGCGGAGCGCGGAGAGTTTTGGGCGGTCTTACGGAGGCGAAGCTGAGGGTGCTGGCCGGCGAGCGTTCGTTCGGGCGCGGGCTCGGTTACGTCGACGCGGTGTCAGGTGTGGAATTCGGTGACGGCTGGATCAGGGCGTCGGTGCACGGAACGAAACGGTACAAGACGGAGCTCGTCCTGGGTGGGCGCAAGAGGAAGGGGCCGGCGGGCACGTGTGACTGCCCGTACGGCCAGGAGGGCAACTTCTGCAAGCACCTGGTCGCTCTCGGCCTGACCGTGATCGCCCAGGAGGCGGACCTCCCGCGTCTGCGGGAGTCGGCCCGGGACCGGGCGCGCAGCCTCGATACCTGGCTGTCCGCCCTGTCGCGGGAGGAACTGCTCACTCTCGTACGAAATGAGATCGCCGAGGACCAGCAGCTTGAGCGCCGCCTGGAGCTGCGGGCGGCGAGTGCTCGCGGAGACCTGGCCGGGATCCGGTTCCGCATCCGTGAGCTGCTCGACATCGACCCGTTCGCCCAGTACGGCTACGTCGAGTACGCCGACGCCCGCGCCTACGCCGACCAGGCCGGGCAGGCGGTGTCCGCGATCCGCTCGCTGACCGGCTCCGGCCGGGCCTCCGACGCGATAGCACTGTCGCGGGAGGCGATCGGGCTGCTGGCCGGGGTGGCCGAGAGCGTCGACGACTCCGACGGCTGGCTCGGCCAGATCGGCGCCGGCCTCGCCGACGCACACCGCGACGCCTGCTACCAAGCCACGCCCGAGCCCGAGGAACTCGCGCACTGGCTGGTGACCCACGCGCTCGACGAAACGGCCGACCTGACGGACATCGACCCGCTCGACTACGAAGGCCTGCTCGGCGAGCAGGGACTGATCGCCCTGCGCCGGTACGCGACGGAAGCATGGACGGCCAACCGCACCGGCTGGGCCGAGAAGCACCTGCTGCAGCGCCTGGCGAAATCGGGCCGGGACGTCGACACGGTGATCGCCGTGCACGCCGCCGACCTCGAGCCGAATGGTCACACCCACCTGGCCATCGCCCGCGAACTGGACACCGCCGGTCGCCCCGCCGAAGCCCTGGAGTGGGCCGAGCGCGGCATCCGCGACGCCGAGGACCTCGCCACTGTCGACACCGCCCTGGTCGACCACCTCACCGACCGCTACACCCGAACCGGCCGGCTCGCCGACGCCGTCACCCTGCGCCGTGACCACTTCGCCGCCCGCCGCAGCCTGCTTACCTACCAGCAGCTGCGCGCCGCAGCCAGGATTGCCGCATGTTGGCCGCCCGAGCGCGAGAAGGCTCTGGCCTTGCTGCGCACCGACGCGGAAAGGGCGAAAGGCTGCGGTGGGCGCGTCCTCGTCGACGTCTTCCTGGACGACAAGGACATGGATGCCGCCTGGCGCGCGGCCACGGAGCACGGCGCCCACGACGGCCAGTGGCTCACCCTCGCCGACCGATCTCGCACCGCCCGCCCCGCCGGTGCCCTCGCCGTCTACCACCGCCTGGCCGCCCCGCTCACCTGCCAGACCGGCAACCACGCCTACGAACAGCTCGTCAGCCTGCTCCTGAGCATCCGCGACTGCCACCGTCACCTCGGCACGCCGGACGACTTCACCACGTACGTCACCGACCTGCGCGCCACCCAGAAGCGCAAACGGAACCTGATGCGCCTGATGGACGAACACGACCTATGACCCATCCGTAAGGCGTTGACGGGGTCTGTCAAACGAGCGGGTCTGTTCCGTAGTCGGTGGTGACGGAGGGTGCCATCAGCTCAGGAGGATCCGGTGGCGGAGGAGAGGGAAGCTCGCGCGGCCGTACATCTGGCGCTTGATCAGCTTGGTTCTATTGTTGACGCCTTCGGTACCGCCGTTGTGGTGCGGCAGGGTGAGGGCGGCGTCGACTGCGGTGCGGTCGCTCTCGAAGCCCCGGGTGAAGGCATGCAGGTGGGGCACGTCCTCGGCCTGGGCCGAGGTGATCCAGGTGCTCAGTAGGGTGGCATTGCCGTCGGCGGGATCCAGCAGCACGGCAATGTGGTGGATGAGGTCGGCCAGAGCGGTCATCTCGTGGCAGACGGTGCGGGCGGCCTCGATGCGTTCCCGCTGGTGGTCCGCTAGGCGGTCGGGGCGGGTGAGCAGGTAGCGGGCGAGGCGCCGGGGCGAGAGTGCGGGCCGGTCGGCCTTGACGCGGGCCCTGGTTGATGTAGCGGACGAGCAGTTCGAGCTGCCGGTGTAGCCCAGTTCTCTGATCTCCTGGAGGAGATGGGTGACGGGGACGGCCGGGTTCTCCAGCCGGCGTTGGCGCAGGTGATCGCGGTAGGGATCCACGAGGGTGGGGCGGTACTTGAGGGCGCGGATGAGGCGCTCGGGCTCGGCGACGCGGTCGTAGCGCTTGACGGTGTTGAGAGCCAGGTTCAGGCGGCGCGCGCACTCCAGAAGTCCGACTCCGGCTCGCGCAGGGCGTGGACCTGCTGCCAGCGCTCGCGGGTGGTGGCGGCCTGTCTCCCCTCGGCCGGGGGCGGGCCCGCTTTCGCCCAGCAGGTGCTGTGCGCGGCGACCTCCTTGCGGACGGCCTCGGCGAGGTTGTGCCACAGGTGCCAGCGGTCGCTGATCTGGACCGCGTTGGGCAGGGCTCGGCGGACCGCCTCGGCGTAGGTGGCCGATCCGTCCCGACACACGGCCTCGATGCCCGGATGCCCGCGCAGCCAGGCTTCCAAAGTGGCGGCTTCACGGCCGGGCAGTACCTCGATTCGCTCACCGGTCTCGGCGTTGATGATGATCGTGGCGTAGCTGTGCTGGCGCCGCAGGGCGAAGTCGTCGACCCCGATCACCCGCGGGTCCCGCACCTCCGGCACGGGCACCCGCCGCAGTAGCCGCAGGGCGGAGGCGTACGACACGGGCACGGCCAGAGATCGGGCGAGTCGGGCGGACGCCCGGCCGCATAACTCCTTGACCAGCTCGGAAAGCTGGCCGGTCAGACGTGTGGTGCGGCGCCGATGGCGCTCCAGGAGCCCGGGGACCTGCTCTCGGAAGGTCTGCCGCCTGCAGCCCAGGACCGGATAGACCAGCCGTCGTATCCGCACCCGGACCACGACCTGCCGGCCGTCGACCGGCACCTCCCGCACCGTCCGGCCGTGATACCCGTGGACCCTCCCCGTCACCACCCCGCACACCGGACAGGGAACGGGAACATCCCGAGTCCGAGCCGAAACCCGGACTACCTCCCCACCGTCCGCCACACCTTCAATGACCAACGCCGACAGCCCCGAAAACGCCGTTCCCACAAGCGTGTTCGCATCATGCACGCTCAATGATCACAGGCGAGCACTCACCGTCACCACCGACTACTGAACAGACCCGAACGATTTACAGTCCCAAGCCGGCCCTGATAGCAGATCCCGCAGGCACGGGCCTGCACCGTCTCGACGCGCTCGGACGTCACCTCGGCCCCGTCCGACTCGGCCTCGATCCAGAACACAAGGAGATCTGGTGGGCTGTGCCCGACCGTAAGGCATGGGCTGTGGAGTCGACGACACCAGGCCGGATCCTCGACCTCATCAACGAGCGTGCTGATCCAGCCTGGGCTGATGAACCCCTCGCGCGTGCCGGATACCAGCGCATCCTCGACACGCTCATCCCGTCTGTAGGATCCACACGGCATGCAGGGCGGCTCGGCCCCAGGCAGAACGGCTTAGGACGCCGCCGCCTTGGCGGCTACGCGTCACCGCCAGGGCCTCCTCCCTGTCGGCGGCGCAGCACCCCCTGGGCTGGGTTCGCCATACTGGCCGCCTCGGCCAGAATGCCAGCCTCTTCGTGGCCCACCGCTCCCTGGATGTCAGTCTTCGTCGGTGGCTGCCTGTTCCTCGACCTTGGCATCCTCTACCATTCGCTCGATTTCCGCGTCGACTCGACGCAGCTCGTCGGCCACCAGACCCCACGCCCGCCCGTGCAGCTCTTCTGGCACCTCGTCCTGGATGAACTGCGACAACCGGCTTATCTGCATCTCGGCGTCGTACTCACTCGCGATCGTCGGCGAGGTCGCCACAGCCCACACCAACCGGCCGACCGCCGCGACCCCCCGGCCGATACCGCCGAGCATCGCCCCGAAATCCGGCAATGTCCCCTCCTCCACCTTCAGCAGTCTGTCGATTCTGACTGTGCGGGCCAGCGCCGTCCCAACCGTCCCAGGCAGATAGTGACGGACGCACAGCATGAAGGCCACTCAGCAGCCTGCGGAGTCCTGCTCTGTGGCCTCCTCCAGACTTTGGCAGGTAGGAGCGCTACCAGGAGGTGGGGCCGGCGAGTTCGGTGACGGGCTGGCGACCGGCCTGGGGAATGCTGAGGAGGACGCGGGCCTCATGGACCGCCTGGAGCTGCTCGGCTGTGGGCGGCGCCCAATCGAAGAGTTCCAGGGCCTCCTTCGGGGTGGCCAGGATGCGGGCGTAGGTGGGTCCGATGGCTGGATCGACAGGGGTGGGGCCGAGGCTCATGGGGTGGCGGTGTAGCGGACGCGTGAACAGGGTTCGTCGGGGCGTGCAGGTACCCGAGGTACCGGGTGCCGGCGAGCTCGGCCGTGGCCTTACGGGCTTCACGGATCAATAAAGTCTCGGGGTGTGCGTGATCCGGGGGTCCCGGTGTGCCGCGGGGTAGCCAGGTCGCGCCGGTGTCGGGGTCGAGGAGGGCGAGGACACACCCGTCCGGGACAAAGGCCCCACGCCCAGGACTGGCGAACCGTGGGGCCGCCAGGGACGTCTGCTCCTTCAAGGCGCTGGGAGGAGTAAGAGACGTATCGACCAGCGACCTGAGATCACTTCAGGTCAAGCAGCATCCGAACCTCCTCGGCGCAGCCCCATGAGAGCGTGACGCCAGCACCCCCGTGCCCATAGTTGTGTACGACGACGGTGCCATCCTTTCGACGCTCGGCCTCCACGCGGACTGCGGATCGGGTGGGGCGGGCGCCGATTCGGTGTTCCAGGACGCGGGCCTCAGCAAGGCGGGGTTCGACCTCGGCGCAGCGGGCCTGGATGTTGGCCGCTGCCATGTCGTCGGGGGCGAGGCTGCCTTCGCCGTCGATAGCCGTACCGCCCAGGACGACCGTGTCGCCATGGGGGTAGAAGCACAGCAGGTCCGGAGAGAGGCCGGTGTCCTCGGAGAAGAACTCGGTCAGCCCCGGGTTGGTGACAACGACGTGCTGGCCGCGGATGGACCGAAGGCCATGGTCCGGGACCAGTTCCTGGGCACCCAGGCCCGTGCAGTTGACGACCAGTGGAGCAGGCGCGGCGTCCGCGAGCGAGGCCAGGTGCCGCCGCTCGACCGTTCCTCCAGCGGCGTCGAGCCGGCGCAGGAGGTAGCCGAGGTAGGTGGGCATGTCGATCAGCGGCACAGTGAATCGGTACCCGGCGGTGAAACCTGCTGGCAGTTCGGCCGGCTTGCACGGTCGGATGCCGGGCAGCGTGGTGGCCCAGTCCGGCGGGGCTTCGGCCGTGCGGGACGCTTCAATGCCGCTGGTGAGCCGGATGCCTGTGGCCGGGTTCTCGGCCAGCTTGCGGAAGATCTCCAGGGATCGTTGTCCCCACTGGTCGACCATGTCCTTCGGCTCGACCAGGTATGGCCCCCACGTCGCCCCAGCGGCCAGTGAGGTGACGCCCGGCACCTGCTCGGCGATCACGTGCACCGAGGCTCCGGCCTCGGCGAGAACGACGGCGGTGGTGAGCCCTGCCACCCCAGCCCCGACAACGACAACGCGCTCCCCTGCGGTCATGATCCTGACCCTAACGGCCGGGTTGCGTCGACGGGGCGTGTTCGGCAAGGGCGTGCTCAAGGGTCGGCAGGAAGCTGCGCACGTGGGCGTTGCGCTGTCGGCGGCGTAAATCTGCGGCGAGCTGGTGGAGCAGGGCCGCGCTACGTGGCGAGCGCACGACGTCGAGGCGGTCAGCGACGATCTGGCCGATCTGGCAAGCGGCCTCTAGGTCACCATGAGCGCTGTGGCCCAGGGCCAGCCAGGCCCCTTCGAACATGGCCCTGCGTTGGCTGGGGTCGCCGCGTGGGACGTTGTACGCCCCGGAACTCAGCATCTCCGCTCCCTGGGCGAGGAAGCGCCGTCCCCTCGTGTCACCGTCCGCCTTCAGCCGGGCGCGCCCCATCTGGATGAGGCCATAACCGGCCTGACAGTCCAGGTGGTTGTCGGTGAGGAAGTACATCCAGCGAGGCTCCTCCTGGCCGCCGTCCCGGCTGGCGATCAGGTCACGGGCGGCCCCGCGGGTGTGGGCGAAGTCGTTGTCGCGGCCGGCGGTGGCGTACGCGTACGCGAGCCGGGAAAGGACGGATGCCCGAACGACCGGCGGCGCGGCGTCGCTGGCGCGGCGGGCGGCCTCGCCGAGGGTGATGGCGTCCGCCGGGTGTCCCCGGCTCGCGGCCTGAAAGGAGAGGTCGCCGAGGATGTGGGCACACAGGGGCAGGTCGTTGACCTGGTGTGCTGCCCGCAGTGCCGTGGCGAAGTAGCGCTGCGCCAGACCATGGTCGGCAGCGTCGAAGGCCATCCAGCCGGCCAGCTGGCCGATCTCCGCGAGCGCGCGGATGAGGCGGCTCGCGACGGCGGGAGCATGACCGCCCTCGCGGATCAGCAGGCCGACCGCACGGAACTGAGCTCCTACATAGGGGAGATGACGTGCTCCACCGTGCTCGTCGTCGAGCGCGGAGAGTAGGGGCAGGTGCTGTTCGACCTGGTTCACGAGCGGATCGGCGCCTGCGGACGGCATGATCCTGGGCGCGTACTGTCCGCGCCCCGCAGTGCCGTTGAGGTACTGGGCGACGATCGCGAGGAGCCCCGCGCCCGAGATCGCGAGGAACCGGCGTCGGTCAACGAGCCCTCCCATCACCCAGTCCTCCACGATCGCCTCCATGCCCTGCACGGTCCAGGGCCGCGCGAGATCCGTGTCGGCCGGAACGAGCGCCGAGGAGTCGCCCACGCGGCCCTGCCAGAGTTCGGCCACCGAGACAGGTCTACCCAGTTCCTGGGAGAGCACGTAGGCGGCCATCATTGGTAAGGGCGAGCGCGGCAGTGAGCCGGCGTCCCGCCAGTGGTACGGCGCCGACTCGGCCACCGTACCCGCTCCGAACACCCTGTTGAGCTTGCGAGCGAGCGCCTTCGGGCTCCACCCGAGCTCGTCGAGGCACCCCGCCAGTACGACGTTGAGTTCTCCTGCCTGCGGTGCCACGTGTGACCACCTCTTGCCCCAGCGGTTCGTCCATCACTTCTCGCGCTCCCTCATGGTGACGTTCTCGTAGTCCTGATTCACCTCCTTCTCAAGGAAGTTGACCGAGTTGACCCGTTGATCGGGTCCTGCGTGACCGGCCTCCTCCGGTGTTCTTGGATCCCGGCGGAAGGCGCCGCCTTCGGTGCCGACGGAGAAAAGGGTGGGCTTTGAGACATCACACGAGCACCTTCCGAAGCCGTCCGGGCAGTGTGCTGGAGCGCGACGTCGGACAACCGACCTCCGTCACCAGGCAGGACGACATCGGCGGCGCCGACGCGACCACGCTGATCACGGATCTGCCGTACGGGCCGAAGGCGGCCGAGGTAGCCCGGGAGGCTGTGGCGGTCGCACTCCACGGCACCGAGGTGGACCTCCTCGAAGACGCCCGGCTGATCACGTCCGAGCTCGCGACGAACGCGTTTGCCTCAGGCAAGCCGCCCCTGGTCCTGTGTGTCGACCGCATGACACCGACCACCGGCGGCCTGGAGGTCGAGATCACCGTCACCGACGGCGGCTCCTCTCACCCCGCGCCGTTGTCTCCTCCGATTTCTGGCGAGGAGGCCGAATCAGGGCGAGGGCTGGTCATCGTCGGGGCCCTGGCCGACGACTGGTCGCTGACGACCGGCACCCACGGCACCCGTGCCTGGTGCCGACTCATCTGTGAGGCCCATTCCACGACCGCCAGCGCCTGATGCCCACGTCCGCACCTCTCTTCGAAGGAGGCACCACACGGTGCGCATTGACCATGCCACTCCATCGCCCCCGCTCACGGCCGTACCGGGGGTGGTTCGCAGGCCCCGTGTCATCGTCGCCCTCCACGAGGGATTCTTCGGTGCGGCTTCGGGCACCGGCTTCAGTAACCGCGCTTTCCTCACGGCCCTCGCCCGCCTGCTGCCGCCGGGCCGTCTCTCCGTGGTCACCCCGCACGTGCCGGAGGCGGCAGGAGCGCACGATCGACGGTGGGCCGGCGAGGTCCAGCACATGCTGCGGCAGGCCGAGGCCGACGTCATCACGATCCCGGAGGCCCAGGCGGCTGCAGACTCGATCCATGGTTCCGTACAACTGTGCGACCTGGCGGGCGAGGCGGCCGCGCGCATCGCCGACCGCGCGAGCCGGTGCCTTCTCATCGGCCTCGACATCCCGCTCCTCGGGCTTGCCCCCTATACGTCGCCTACCACGGACCTGCTGCTCATTCCCCGCTCGACGACGGCGCTGACACGGCCCAAGGACCTGCCTCGAGTTCACTGGGAGCGAGACGCCCTGCGGGCGGCGACCGTCCGAGGCGGACGGATCGGTGCCATCTCCTCCCACATGCGGGGTCACCTTGTTGTCAGATACGCGGTCCCTCGAGAAAACATCGTGAGCGTCCCGAACGGGCTGATCCAGGAGGAAATGGCCCGGCCGGCCAGCGCGCCACCCCTGCCCGTCAGGGCCCGCGCCGGCTTCCTTCTGGCCATGGGGCGCGCCGTGCCGACGAAGGGCTTCGATGACTTGCTGGAGGCGCTGCGCATCCTCAAGGAGCGCGGGGTCCGCGCTCCGCATCTGCTCCTGGCAGCCGTGACCTCGGACGAGCACGAGCGCCCGACCTCATACCAGGAGAGCTTGGCGACGCGCATCCGCGCGTACGGCCTGGACGCGACTCTGATCACCCGCTTTTCCCCGACGATCCGCGCCTGGCTGCACAACTCGGCCCTGCGCGCGGTCGTAGTTCCCTCGCGAGAGGAGCCCTTCGGCCGCATCCCCCTGGAGGCGTTCGCGGCTGGAGCGGGCCCCGTGGTGGCAACCATGGCCGGCGGGCTGGCCCAGACCGTCGTCGAAGGCGAGACCGGCTTCACCGCCATGCCTCGTGACGCCAGGTCTCTGGCCGCTGCGCTCCACCGCGCCCTGACCGTCCTGCCCCGCGAACGCGACCGGCTCCGCAGCGCCGGGGCTGCCCTGGTGCGCTCGCGCCACGACTACGAGGCCAGCATCGGCTCCGTTGTCGAGCGCATCGCTCCTTGGGCTCTGGTGCCGACGTCGAGTGCGGTGGGCCGAGTGCGATGAACCGGCCGGTGGTGTTGATCAGTCTGGAGTCCCCACACTCTTTCTGGCGTTTGTCCGCCGAGCACGAGCGCGCGCTGTCGGCCGCCTTCCCTGGTGTCGAGTTCCGTACGGCGACCGAGGAGGCCGTGCCGCACCAGCTGGCCGAGGCGCATGTCTACTTCGGCTGGACGTTCAAGCCGTCGTGGCTGTTCGGCGCGCCGCATCTGAGGTGGATCGCCTCCCCGGCGGCCGGCACCGACCATCTGCCCGTCGCCGAGGCCCACTCTGTCGGGGTGGCTCTGACCCGCTCGTACGGGTTCCACGGCAGACCCATGACCGAGCACGCCATGGGGATGGTCCTGGGCTTCTCACGCGGGCTGTTCATGAGCCAGCTCGCCCAGCGGAACCGGACCTGGTGGAAGGACGACCTGGCCGAGGAGTTCTTCGACCTGGCGGGGGCGACGATGACCATCGTCGGGTGCGGCAGTATCGGCGGACACCTCGCGTGTGCGGCCCGCTCCTTCGGGATGGACGTCATCGGCGTACGGCGGACGCCGCCGGTGGCTGCCGAGGGCGGGATCGCGTGGATGCACACGTCGGCGGTGCACCAGGCGGTCGCCGTCGCCGACGTGGTGGTCGATCTGCTGCCCGCCACTCGGGCCACGGACCGCTTCTTCGACCACGACCTCTTCACGGCGTTCAAGCCCAGGTCGCTCTTCCTCAACCTCGGCCGCGCGGCGACCGTCGACCAAGCGGCCCTCCTGGCCGCCCTCAACGCCGGCCACCTTCGCGGCGCTGCCCTGGATGTCTTCGATCCGAAGCCGCTTCCCGCCCGCCATCCGCTGCGGCTGCACCCCCGGGTCGTCCTCACGCCGAAGAGCTCCACGCTCAGCCGCACTTACATGAACGAGGCGGTCGCGTTCTTCGCCGACAACCTGCGTCGCTACCTCACCGACCAGCCGCTCAACGGCTTGGCCGAGGTGCCCGCTGCCCGCTTTCCCCTCGTAGGAGGCTGACCGATGCCCGCCACACGCCACCGCGACCTGGCCGCCGCCTTCGCCGCGACCGGCCGCAACCACCCCTACCTGGCCTTCACCCTGAACTCGCTCTGCAACCTGGACTGCGTGTTCTGCAAGCCCCGCTGCATGCCGGACTACGGGCACAAGGACCGTCCCCTGACCGCCTCCGATTACGCGGCCATCGCCGCCGAGGCCGGTGCCTGGGAGATCAAGAAGGCGCACTGCTCCGGCGGTGAGCCGACCCTCCGGGTGGACATCCTCGACGTGATCTCGGGCCTGGCGGGCGGTCTCGGGCCCGGCGCAGCGATCGGCATGACCAGCCACGGCAACCTGCGCCGTGGTCTGAGCGTCGAACAGCTCCACCGCGCCGGCCTGACGTACCTCAACCTCAGCCTCCACAGCCTCGACCCCACCCGGTCCGCCGAGATCATGGGCGGCGGCGACCCGCGCATCACCCGGCGCACCCTCGACACCGCCCTCTCCCTCGGCATGCGCATTAAGATCAACTGCGTTCTGCAGCGCACCTACCTGGATGACGCCTTCGCCGTGGCCGAACTCGCCCGCGACCTGCCCGTCGCCGTCCGCCTGATCGAGCTCCAGAACATCGGCCCCGCCCAAGCGCTTTTCGACACCGAGTTCATCAACGAGGCGGAGGTCCGAGACCGTCTCCACGAGTGGTTCTCCAACGCCGGCGAGGTCCGCAGGGACGAACTCGGGGTCCGCAGCCCCGGGCAGTACCTCCGCCCGGACGGCTGGGCGGGCTCGATCGGCTTCATCTCCAACTCCAGCTGCGCCACATGCTCCGATGCCAACCGCATCAAGATCACGCCCACGGGCGTGGCCCGCCCCTGCATCCTCCACAACCGCGACATTCCCCTGAAGCCCCACCTCGCTGAAAGCACCCTCGGCGACGCCTTCGCCCACCTCTTCCACGCCATGCTCGACCGCAACACCAACGACGCCTGGCAGGGCTTCCATTACGTCGACTACGACCTGCGCTGGGACCGGATGGAGCGCCCTGAGGGCACCCCCGTCCTGCCCGTGCTGCCTCTCCTCACCACGGACGCGGCCCGGCCCGCCTGCGCCCGCGCCTCCTCGGGGGAACGGTGATGGCGGTGGTCGAAGCGCCGTCCCTCTATCCGGTGCTCGGAGCGCTGTACGAACGCGAGTTGGATGCCCACGGCATCGGCGCGATGATGCTCACCCACAAGTGGCAGCCAGCCGACCTGCTGGCTCCCCACTCCGACATCGACGTAAGGGTCCTCCTCTCCCAGCCCCCGACGGACTGGGAGGAGTGGAACCACCGCCTGGCCGCCGCGCACACCTCCGCGGTCGGCCGGGAGATCTCCCACCGGCGTCTCCTGGAGCATCCGCCCGGCTTCGCGTTCACCGTGGCCGAGGCAGACGGGCGGCTCGTCTCCGCGCCCGAGCTCGCAACCTGGTCGCTGATCAGCGGGAGCGCTCGGGACTTCCAGCGCTGGAAGTCCCGAGCCCAGATGGCGTCGTGGTGCGACGTCGACGAGCGGTTCTACCGGGGGATCCTCCACGGGCGGCTGGGCGGCCGGTACCAACTGGCGGCGGACAGCACCGACAACGTGGCGGAGGACATCGTTGCGTACCGGCGCCACTGCGCGGCCTGGCACTACATGGCCCCGTGCTGGTTCGCCGCCGCCGCGCTCGCGACACGGACCCGCTGCCCCGGCAAGACAGCCGCCCTCACTCAGTGGCGGCCGGACGGGCTCGCCGGGTACGCCGAGCTGTTCCTCGGGCACGCCGAAGATCGTCCCGATGCCCGTCCGCGGAGTCCGCGTCACCTCCTCCGCACGGCCCACGTCGCCCTGGAGGCTGCGATGTGCCGCGTTCCCGCCGCGGGGCCCGCCGGCCAGGGCGAGGAGCACACCCGTACCGACTGGGTGATGACCACCGGGATGCTCCGCGTCCGAGTCGCCCGCTGGCTCTACTACCTCGACCCGCCGCCCGGCGTGGCGACCGGCTATCTGATCCGGCGTGAGGCGAAGGAACTCCGAGCCGCCGCGCACACCCTGAACGCGCTCGCGGCCGACGAGGCCACTCCCGCCCAGCGGCTGGCCGCCCGGATGACGGCGTTGATCCCCGCCGGGCCGACCACCGCCGGCACCCTGCGCGCGACCCTCGCGCTCTGGCACCGGCAGAAGTCCACCGTGCAGGACTTCCTCAGTCTCACCCCCGGTGACGTCCACCCCTGACCCAAGGAGTCCCCGCCATGCCTGCGCGTGCACCCCTGCCCCGCATCCTGAAGACGGCCAAGATCAAGATCACGACGAAGTGCAACCGGTCCTGCGACTTCTGCATCTTCGCCGACGGCGCCCAGGGCGAGAACATGTCCCAGGAACTGTTCTCCACCATCCTGGCCAGGCTGGAGACCATCCCGTTCCAACAGCTACACATCAACGGCGGCGAGCCCACCGTGCACCGGGACTTCCCCACCCTCAGCGACGCGGCCCGCACCCGCCTGCCGGACAAGGTCATGGTCCTGGGCACGAACGCCATCACCCTGGCCCGCAACAAGCGGATCATGGAGGTCACCCTCCGCTCGTACGACCAGATCCTCATCGGCTGCGACGACGAGCACGAGAACTACGACGAGGTCCACGCCGTCGTGCCCCGCCTCCGCGAGGCAGGCAAGACCGTGGTCATCAACAGCGTCCTGGAAGGCATCAGTTCCACCCGCCTCACCCAGCTCGCGAGGCTGTGTGACACGTACGGCGCCATCCACGTCACCAACCACGTGCACCACGTCGACGTCGGCCAGCCCGCCAACGAGCTACGCGGCATCTGCGACCGCTACCTCGACCAGCACCTGATGATCGAGATGGACGGCTCCTGCTACCGCTGCTTCAACGCCATGGCGAAGGACGACAGCGAATTCAGCATCTGGGACGAAGACTTCACAGCCAAGGTGTTCGCGTCCCGAGGCCACCACTTCCGGTTCTGCCTGCGCTGCCACGAGTACACCGACTCCGGCGCCGCCCTCCTCCCCACCTCGGCCCTCGCCGTCTGACCCCAGACCGGAGGTACACCACCATGCCCGCAGTCCTCGGACTGAACTTCCACCACGACACCAGCGCCGCCTTGGTCGTCGACGGCCGCCTCTACGCGGTCGAGGAGGAGCGCTGGAGCGGCGTCAAGCACAACCACCCCATCCGCAAGGGCACGCTCGCCGCCCCGACCCGCGCGCTCCAGTGGTGCCTGGAGGCCGCCGGCCTCGAACCGCAGGACATCGACGCCGTCTGGGCCGCCTCCATGCGTCCCAGCCCCGCCGCTGGCTGGTGGCTGGCCGAGGAGCGCGACGAGCTCGCCGCCCTGCTGCCCGCGCCGCTCGGTGAACACCTCCGTCTCCTCTCCCACCACACGGCACATGTGCTCTCCGGCTATCTGCTCTCCGGCCACGACCACGCGGCGGGCCTCGTCATCGACGCCGGCGGTTCCTCCCTCGGCTCCGACTTCGGCCCGGGCCGCGAGCGCATCACCGGGTACGACCTGCGACCCGATCGCATCGACCGCCTCCACCAGGGCATGCCGACCGTCGTGCCCAGCCCGGCAGGCCCCCGGCGCGTCCACTCCTCCCTCGGGCACTTCTACCGGAACCTCGCGCGGCGGGTGATCCCGCCCGGCGACGAGCCCGAGGGCAGCATGATGGCGCTCTCGGCCTTCGGCGATCCCCAGCGCTACGGAGCGCAGATCCGCGAGCTGATTCGGCTCGGTGACGACGGTGAGGTCCGCATCGATCGCCCCTGGGGCTCGGCGGACAGCAGCACACCGCTGCTGCTCGGTGGCCGGGCCTGGACCGCCGACAACGTCGCGGAGCGGCCGGAACACGAGCGGGCCGACCTGGCCGCCGCTGTCCAGGAGGTCTTTGCCGAGTCCGTCGTCCACATCGCCCGCCACTTGCAACGGCTCACCAGGGCCTCGACGTTGGTGTTCTCGGGTGGGTGCGCCCTGAACTCCCACCTCAACGGCCAGCTGGCAGCCGACAGCGGCTTCGACACCCTTTTCGTGGCACCAGCCCCGCACGACGCGGGCACCGCCGTGGGCGCCGCGCTCTACGGCTGGCACTACCAGCTCGGCCAGGAGCGGCTCCCCGTGCCGACCGACGCCGCATGGGGCCCGCGCCCGGGCGCTCTGCCGACCACTGCAGTGCCGGCCGGGTACCGCGCACTGACCGATCTCGGACCGGGGATGGCGCCCACGGTGGCCACGCTCCTCGCGGATCACCACATCGTCGGCTGGGTGCAGGGACAGCTCGAATTCGGGCCGCGAGCCCTCGGCCATCGCTCGATCCTCGCCCACCCCGGCCACGCCGCCACGCGCGACCGGCTCAACGCGATCAAGAAGCGAGCCACGTACCGCCCCTTCGCCCCGGCCGTCCTCGCCGAGCACGCCACGGAGTGGTTCACGTCGACGGGCGACCCCTTCATGAACCGCGTTGCCCGCGTCCGCCGATGCCGAGCGGACCGCATCGCTGCGGTCAACCATCACGATGGCACCGCCCGCGTGCAGTCCGTCGCCGCCGACCACCAGGGCCTGCACGAACTCCTGAAGCAGTTCCACGGGCGCACTGGACTGCCGGTGCTGCTGAACACTTCCTTCAACCGCAAGGGCACGCCGATCCTGCGGACCGCCGAGCAGGCCGTGGCAGCGGCGGCGGATCTGAGCCTCGACGCCTTGGCGGTCAGCGACACCCTGCTGCTCGCCGACCGCGTGCCGGACCCCCGTGCCACGGCCCTTCGTACGAGGTGAGGCTGATGAACCCCATCGATCTTGACCACGTCCTGACCGTGCTCGGCGCCGCCGCGTGGAGCACGGACGACCAGTCCCGCGCCCGCGTCGCCGGCGCCCTCGCCCTCACCGTCTACGACGGCCACACCCGCGACCAGGGCACGCCCTACCTGGAACACCCGCTCGCCATCATCACGCTGCTCGCCACGGAGATCAGGGTCAGCCAGGTCGAGACCCTTCTCCTCGCGCTCCTCCACGACGCCCTGGAGGTGGCCCCCGAATCGGAGGCGCTGCTCGTCCAGCATCTCGGCGGCCCGTTCGCCGACCGCCTGCGCGCGATGACGGCCGACCACCGCCTCGAACAGCGCCCCAAGGCCGTCAGCGATGAGACCCGCTGGTGCTTCAAGCAGGCCGCGCTCCCGCCCGAGGACCTCCTGGTCCGGCTCGCCGACCGCCTTCACAACCTGCGCGATCTCGCCGCCTCGCCCAACCTCGACCGACGCCGACGTTTCCTCCAGAGCCTGCAGGACTTCTATCTCCCGCTCGCCGACGCCGCCCGCGGCCTCAGCCCCCACCTGGAGGCCATGTACACGCTGCTCCACGCCGAGTACGTCCGACACCACCAGGAGGTACGTACGTGAAGCGGGTCGTCTACTCAATGGAGCCGGTCGGCCGGACCGGCGGCCGGGTCTACCTGCGGATGCTCCATGAGGCGACGGCTGACGACGTGGAATGGCGCACGGTCCCGGACCACAAGCGCACCTACCGCGTCCGCCGCTGGCGCAAGCTCCGCCATCTCGCCCGCCTGGCCCCGGCCATCCGGGCGCTCGACAGCACCACCGGCACCTTCATGTGGGACGACCTGAGCCTATTGCTCTTCACGCCGGAGATGCGGGCCCGCACGGTATTTCTCCTGCACCACTACGAGCCGCTGCAGCACGACTCCGCCCCGGCCGAGGCCATGCTCTGGGAGCACCTGTTCCGCGTACTGCCCCAGTGCGCCGCCGTGGTCTGCGTCGCCCCCTACTGGGCCGGCTTCCTCCAGGCCCGAGGCGTCCGCAACGTCCGGGTGATCTACAACTCCTTCGACATGACGGAGGTCGAGCGGGCCCGCGGCTTCGACCGGACCGAGTGCCGCGCAGAGTTCGGTCTGTCGCCGGATGTGATCGGGGTGTACGCGGGCAAGGCGGTGCATTGGAAGGGCACCGAAGAGGTCTCGGCGGCCCTGGCCGGCGCGGCCGGGCTGCGGGTGATCACCAGCGGTAGCAACACCATCGGCTTCGATGGTGCCCACTACGACGTGGAGCGCGAGCGGTACTTGCGGCTGCTGTGCGCGTGCGACGTCGGCGTCTTCCTCCCCCAGATGCGGGAAGGCTGGAGCCGCTGCGCGGCCGAGGCGCTGCTGCTCGGCCTGCCCTGTCTGATCCGCCCGGTGGCCGGCCTGGGCGACCTCGCCGCGCTGACCGGCCAGCCAGCCCCGGACCTCGGCCGACTGCCTGCGCAGGTCCGGGAACGCGCGGCCGCGCGTCAGACGGAGACCAAGGCCGCGTACGAGGCCCTGGCCCGGTTCGATCTGAACTACTTCGGCAACGCCTGGGGCGACCTTCTCGCGAAGGTCGCCTGACCGGCGACTACGCCTGGGCGGCGGCTAGCTTCTTGGCGCCGCCGCGTCCAGACGGGCCAGTACGCGGTCCCGGCCGAGCAGCTCCATCGACTCGAACAGCGGGAGTCCGATCGTGCGGCCGGTGACCGCGACCCGGATGGGCGCCTGGGCCTTGCCCAGCTTGAGTCCGTGCTTCTCGCCCACGGCGAGAAGCACGGACTTCAGGTCGTCCGCCTTCCAGTCCGGGACGGTGGCCAGCTCGGCACGGGCGTCGGACAGGATGTCGCCGGCGCCGGCCTTCATCGCCTTGTTCCACGACGCCTCGTCCTCGACCGGCTCGTCGAGGAACAGGAAGTCCACGTAGCTGGTGATCTCCGACAGCAGGGCCAGTCGGGTCTGGGCCAGCGGGGCCGCCACCTCGAAGAGGTCCTTGTCGAACGCCTCCGGCGCCCACGGTGCGTACGGGGCGACGAGCCACGGCGCGCAGGCGTTGGCGAACTGCTCCGGCGAGAGCGCGCGGATGTAGTCGCCGTTGAACGCCGTCAGCTTCTTCACGTCGAAGAACGCCGGCGCGGTGTTGACGTCCTCGATCCGGAAGAGCTGCTCCAGCTCCTCGTACGGCATGATCTCCCGGTCGTCGCCAGGACCCCAGCCCAGGAGCATGAGGTAGTTCACCATCGCCTCGGGGAGGAAGCCCTCGGCGAGGTAGTCCTCAAGGGCGACCTTGTCGCGGCGCTTGGACAGCTTCTGCCGCTTCTCGTTCACGATCACCGGCAGGTGCGCCCACACCGGCGGCTTCGCGCCGAGCGCCTCCCACAGCAGCTGCTGCTTCGGCGTGTTCGACAGGTGCTCCTCGCCACGGATGACCTGCGTGATGCCCTCGTCCAGGTCGTCGACCACGTTCGCGATCAGGAAGACCGGGGACCCGTCGCCGCGGGCGATCACGAAGTCCTCGATGGCGCTGTTCGGGAACGCCGGCTCCCCGCGGATCAGGTCGACCACGACGGTCTCGCCCTCGTCCGGCGTCCGGAACCGCAGCGCCCGGCCCTCCTCGAAGGCCAGCCCTCGCTCCCGGCAGAACCCGTCGTATCCGAGGTGGTCCGATCCGGTGCGCTCCTTCAGCTGCTCCCGGGTGCAGTCGCAGTAGTACGCCCGGCCGGCCGCGAAGAGCTGCTGAGCCGCCTCGCGGTGCCGGTCGGCGTTGTGCGACTGGAAGTACGGGCCCTCGAAGGCCGCGTCCTCGCCGTGGATGCCGATCGCCGCGAGCGCGTTGATGATCCCGTCGATCCACTCCGGCTTGTTCCGGGCCGTGTCGGTGTCTTCGATCCGCAGGACGAACGTGCCGCCGGACTGTCGCGCCACGGCCCAGTTGTAGAGAGCGGACCGTGCACCACCGACATGGAACATGCCGGTCGGGGACGGGGCGAAACGAACGCGAACCGGAGCAGTAGACATGCGCTCCAGGGTACCGACGCAGGACACCCCCTCTGGACCACCCCGCCCACCCCCGCACCGTCGTTTTCTGGCCGTCTTCGCCCTCTACTCACGTCTCCTTCCATCTCTCCCGATGCCGCCGGTCCCCTTGTCCCAGGCCGTTCACCGTGCCGAGCGACAGCAGCGAGGCCCCGCTGTTCCACAGGCCCGAGGTGATCGCGATGGACGGCGAGGATGTCGTTCGTCGTGGCGAACTTCTCAGCTGGCCCGCTGAAGTACGTGGCCACAAAGATCGCAACGCCGACCTTGAAGCGCGCTTTCGTACCGAGAGGAATCGGCAACACGCTCGCGGCGAAGATCGCCTCCCTGACCTACTACCGTTCCCTTCTGGGCAAGTCGGGGTGCGAGGTACGGCTGCACGACACCACCCTGTACACCTCGCTCTTCCTCTACGACGAGAACCTGCTGGTCAATCCTCACGTGTGGGGGTGCCCGGCCAGCGCCAATCCGCTGCTTCACCTCCGGCAGGGCACCGAAGGCGGCTGGTTCGACAACTACGCTCAGAGCTTCGACGCCGTCTGGGCCGCGCACGGCCGTGGACACCCGACCGGGAGGGGACCGCCGCACATGGGCAGGACTGAGTACTACAACGATCCCGACGCTCCCAAAGCCAACACCCTCATCCCCGCCAGCAACCTGCTGGTCGTCGACGACAGCGGTGCCATCCTGCTCCAGCGCCGCCGTGACACGGGCCAGTGGGCGCTGCCCGGCGGCGCACAGGACATCGGCGAGACCGCCGCCGAGTGCGCGGTGCGCGAGTGCCTGGAGGAGACGGGGATCGTCGCCGAGATCACCGGCTTCCTCGGCGTCTACACCAACCCGAACCACATCGTGGCGTACACCGACGGCGAGATCCGCCAGCAGTACGAGAACACCTACATCGGCCGACCCGTCGGCGGCGAGCCCACGATCAACGACGAGGCCGACAGCGTGCGCTTCGTCCAGCCGGCCGACCTCGACCAGTACGACATCCACGCGAGCATGCGCCAGCAGATCGGCGACTACCTCGCCGGCACCTACCCCTACCTCGGCTGAGCCGCCAGCACCGCCTCCACCCGCCCCACGGCGGCGAAGATCTCCGGCGCCGCCCGACGGATGAACCGCCCGACCACGCTGTCGTCCCCGTAGCGGCCAAGGATCTCCGCGACCCGCTCCGCGGCGGTGGTCCGGCCCCATCGGGCGTGGTCGTCATATCGCAGTACACGAGCGCTTCCACCAGCAGTGGCTCCTCCAGCAAGGGGAACTCGCCCGCGAGCTCCTCCCGCAGTCCCCGCTCTTCGGCCTCCAGGAGCGCGAACGAGTCATTCGCGACCAGCCGCACCAGCCGCTCGTCGGCCCCGTGCTCGTCCCGAAGGAACCGGGCCCCGGCCAGTGGACGGAACCCGATTGTGGCCAGGCGCGGCGCGTACCCGACGTCGTGCAGTGTGGCGGCAGCGATGAGGAGGCCGGCGTCCTGGCCGAAAACCTGACTTACTTCGACTGCGCGCTTGGCCACTCCCTTTGTATGCACCCACCTCCGTGGAAGCGTGCTGCTGAGCTCGGCCTCCGCGACCTGCGTCGCCCATTCCTTGGTGAGACCACCCATTAGAGCTCTCTGCTCGGCGCTTGGCCCGCACAAGCCCCACCATCGTTGGCTTCCTACGCCTTCGCGTAACCGGCAGCGCGGGGCCATCACTGACATTCCGTGGCTGAATCTCTACCTGACCTGCGGGAACCCGGTGATCACGCTCGAAGGGCAAAGACCTCCAGGAAGCCCGCTCTCCCTCTTGCTGTCAGTCCTGCCCTCTAAGATTCATCCAGCGGGGGCAGCCCGACGTTCCTGCGAACGGCGGCAGGATCGCGGTACGCGCAAATATGCGCAAACGGACACAGGCGGGGAGTCGCATGCTGGAAGATCGGTGGACGACGGTCACCGAGTCCGACCACGAGCACGAACGCCGCGGCCTGGAAGCGATCCGCAGGCGTATGCCGGACGAGGAGCCGTGGCGCGCCTGGTCGAACTTCACGTTCACCGCGAACAGCGGCCATGTCCGCGAGATCGATCTTCTGGTGACAGCGCCGGCCGGGGTGTTCCTCCTCGAGCTGAAGGACTGGCACGGTTCGGTACACGGCGGCGGCAACGACTGGGTGCAGACCACGCCCGGCGGGACCCAGCGGCGACACGGCAACCCCCTGCACCTGGCGAATCGGAAGGCCAAGGAACTGGCCGGCCTGATCAACGACGTCTCCGGTCGGCCCGGGGACCGGCCGAAGATCTGGGTGGGCGAGGCGGTCTGCTTCACCGATGACAAGCTCCGCGTGAACCTGCCGGCCGCCGATCTGAACGGCGTATGCACGATCAAGCAGCTCGTGGAAATGCTGGCCGAACCGCCAGGTGACGCCCGGCGCCGGATAACGGCAGAGACGTCTCGCCGCGTCGACGGGGCCCTGAAGAAGCTCGGCATCGCACCGATCCGCCGCCAGCATGAGGTGGGCTCCTATCTCCTGGACGCGAAGGCGTTCGACTCTGGACCCACCTGGGCCGACTACCTGGGCCGTCACTCCCAGCTGCATGATCTAGCGCGGGTGCGGGTCTTCCTCAGCGAGCGCGGTGCTTCGGACGCCGAGCGGCGTTCGGTGGAGCAGGCCGCTGCCCGCGAGGCGCTGGTGCTCAGCCGGTTCCGGCACCCGGGTGCGGTACAGCTGAAGAGTTACCTGCCGTCGGGGCATCCGGCTGGGCCGACGATCCTGTTCGACTACCACCCGGAGACTCTGCGGCTGGATGACTTTCTGGTGCAGCACGGGAAGCAGCTGGACCTGAGGGGTCGCCTCGCGCTCGTACGGCAGCTCGCGGAGACGGTGCGCTCCGCGCACTCACGCCGTTTCCATCACCGCACGCTGTCGGCGCACGCAGTGCACATCATTCCGCGGGATCGCGGCCCGCGCGGGCGGGAGCTCAGCGAGGAGCAGCGCTGGCTGAGCCCTTGGCCGCAGATCGCGGACTGGCAGATCGCTACAGGCCAGAGCGCCAGCCGTGGCCGGCCACTGACCCTGGCTCCAACAAATGTGTCCGGGTTCCACGTCTCGGAGCAGGCTGATCCCTATCTGGCGCCGGAGCTGAGGATTCCCAAGGCCGATCCGGTGCGCCTCGATGTGTACGGGCTCGGCGTCCTCACGTATCTGCTGGTCACCGGGCAGGCACCAGGGGCAAGCCAGAGCGAGGTCATGGCCCGCCTGGAAGCTGGCGAGAGCCTGCGTCCGAGTGCCTTGGTCGACGGACTCAACCCGGACATTGACGACCTGGTGGAGGCATCCACCGCGTACGAGCCGGGTCGGCGCCTGTCCACGGTCGACGACTTCCTGGAGATGCTGGAGTACGTCGAGCAGGCATTCTCCGAGAAGGATTCCGTCGGCTCGGCCGCAGCCGCAGGCACGGGCGGGGACGGTGGATCGGGATCGGGATCGGAAGCGGACGAGGATCGGGGCGAGCCGGAGAAGGACCCGCTGGAGGCCGTGGCCGGGGATGTACTGGCCGGGCGCTGGGAGGTTGTTCGTCGGCTCGGCACGGGCTCGACCTCTCGGGCGTTCCTGGTGAGGGATCTCGCGGGTGAGCCGCGGCGTAGCGGCACCCTGCCGGTGGCTGTGCTGAAGGTCGCGCTGAGCGAGGCCAAGCACGCGGTCCTCGACCGGGAGGCCCAGATCTTGGGCCGCATCCACCGGGATTCCAGCATCATCGCGCTTTATGAGCGGGAGCCGATGACTCTCGCGGGTCGTCGGGTGCTCGCTCTCGAATACGTCGGTGACAGCCGAGAGTTGAAGGACCAGGACCGTGGTGACGGGAAGGGACCGAGGCGGCGTGAGGACACCGTCGCCCGTCAGCTGCGGGACAACGGTCGCCTGGGCATGGACCAGCTGGAGGCGTACGGGAAGTACCTGTTCGGTGCGGTGGAGCACTTGGAGGCGGAAGGAATTTGGCATCGGGACCTGAAGCCGGACAACATCGCCATCCGGATCCGTCCCAACGGCACTCGACAGTTGGTGCTGATTGACTTCTCGCTTGCCGGATACCCGGCGAAGGAGATCGATGCGGGCACCGAGGGCTATCTCGACCCGTTCGTGGGAGTCATCACGCGCGGCTCGTATGACGGTCATGCCGAGCGCTACGCGCTCGCGGCGACATTGCACGAGATGGCGTCGAACGAGCTGCCCCGATGGGGTGACGGTGCCGTCACGGCCCGGCAGACCGATCCGAAGGAATGGCCGTACCCGCAGCTCGCCGCCGACGCTTTCGAGCCGGCAGTTCGCGACGGCCTGGTCGCCTTCTTCCGCAAGGCTTTGGCGCGGGACGTAAAGGACCGGTTCTCGGACCTGAAGCCGATGGAGCGTGCCTGGCAGGCACTCTTCCTGGATGCGCAGCGGACAACGGCTCCGAGCTCCGGGCACGGTACGGCGGAAAGTGTAGGGACCACGCAGGAAGCCGGGCCGCAGATCGGCCGCGAGGACGATGATGCTTCCGTCGAGCAGGTGCGTGACCAGCAGGCGGCCAGGGCTGACCGTACGACGCCTCTGTCCGTGGCAGGTCTGACGCTCTCCGCGCAGTCCCAGCTGTTCGCCATGGGTCTGAACACCGTCGGGGACGTACTGGACTACTCGGCGAGGAAGTTCCTCACTGCGCCGGGCATGGGCTCGCGCACTCGGGAGGAGATCCAGCGCCGGCAGAAGGAGTGGAACCTCCGACTCGGCAAATCGGCCCCCGCGCCACTCAGCGCGGAGGCCCGCAAGGCAGCCGGTCAAGAAATCACCGAGCTGGAACAGGCGGTCGCCGAATCGGTCGCCGCCGGCGGCGGAAGTGTCACTGACCCGCAGCTGCTGGGCGCGCTGAGCCTGGACGCGCTGGCCGCTCGCCTGGTCCCTAAGCCATCCAGCGGCAGTGCCCGCTCCAACGCCAAGGAGCGCGAAGCGGTCCGGCTGCTGCTGCGGCTGCCCAACGAGGCAGGCAAGCTGCCCGAGGGCCTGGCATGGGTTCGGCAGCGGGACGTCGCTGACGCGGTGGGGCTGACCGCAGGCCGTATCCCGCAGATCGTGAAGAAGGCGCGCGAGCGCTGGTACGAGGACATCGCCCTTGGGCTGCTGCGCGAGGAGGTGGTGGAGCTCCTTGCTGAGCGCGGACGGGTGGCCCCGGTGATCGAGCTCGCCGACGCGCTGATCGCCCGGCGCGGCACCCAGCACGTGGAGCGGCGCGACCGGCGCGCGCTCGCCCTGTCGCTGCTGCGTGCCGTGGTCGAGCGAGAGAGCTACAACAACGAGGCCCCGCCGCTCTTCCGCTACTTCCATGCCCGGATGCCCAAGGGCGCCGATCCGGTGCTTGGCCTGCTCGCCCTCGATGTCCGGGAGGGCGTGGACGGCCCGGACACGCCGACGCTGCCCGCTCTACAGGAATACGCGCTCAACCTGGGCGCGCGGGCCGACCGACTCGCGGACCTGGAATCTCTGCCGACAGCCAGTACCGTCCTTACCGAGCTGGACGCGGTGCGACGGCCGCCGGGAAACCTGGGCTGGGACGAGCGGCGCACCGCCGAGATCGCGGTGGCAGCATCCACCCGAGCCGCTCTCACCCCCCGACTGGAGATCTACCCGCGTGACCTGGACCTGGTGCGCGCGCTGAGGATCACCCAGGCCGGTGTGGTAGCCGTGCAGCCGGGCGTCGAGGAGGAGCGACTGTCGGGCCTCACGGTTGACGCCCTGCACAAGCGAGTCACGACCCGCTTCCCCGACCTGGGCACAGACCCGCTAGTGCCACGCGAGTTGCCCACCGGCAGCGCACTGGTCCGCTACCTGAAGCAGGCCGGCTTCGAGCTGAAGCTGGCGACGCGCTACGACAAGGTGCTCCGTCTCATCCCGGACCGTCCGGCCGGGGACGCGACCGCCGGCCTTACCTCGGCGAGCTGGGGAGCCTCGGCGGCCCGTCGATCCGCCCCCACCCAGTACGACGCGGACGCGGCTGTCGCCGCCGCGGTCAAGGCCGAACAGCGACTCAGTCACTCGGCGCGACAGGACGGCTTCCGTGTCCTGACGGTGCCCCACCGGGGTGCTGAGAACGCGGTGCGACACCTGGTGGACGAGCCGTACGGTGTGCGTCCGGTGTCGTTGACCGGGCTCTTCGTGAACGAACTGCGCAGTGTGATCGGCGAGGCGGCCAGACCGACCTGGGAGACCGTCCTCAAGGCCGACGCTGCCGAACCCGGAAGCCGGGCTCACCAGCAGCTGCGCATCCGTACAGACAAGGCGTGGGGGCGCATCGAGCCGCAGCTGCGAGAGCGACTGAGGCAGGGGCGGGGACCGCTGCTCCTTACCGACACTGCGGTGCTCGCCCGGTACGACGCGCTGGATCTGCTCGTAAGGCTCGCGGAGGAAGCGCGGCAAGGTGGCAGCCCACTGTGGCTGCTCGTCGCTCAGTCCGACCCGGCGAAAGCACCGCGGCTGGCCGGGCAGAGCGTGCCGTACCAGGCAGGGTTCGACGAGTGGATCGTCGTGCCCGATGCCTGGGTCGCGCGCAAACACCTCGCACCGGACGCCTGACCCTCTTCCCCTCCTGAACCGGCCTTCTTCCGCCCACTCCGATTTCTCCACAGGAGCCGTTCCGTGATCGACCGCAAGAGCCTCCTCGCCGACCTGCAGAAGCAGGTCAAGGCGGCAGAGACCGACCTTGAACAGCAGGTCAAAGCTGTCCCCGAGGTAGGGACGCGGCTGCGCGGTGAGTACGAGCAGGCCCGGAAGCTGGGTCGTACGGCGGCGACGTGGAACGCCTGGCTCGGGGAGCGGATCACCCAGGTTGCGGTGGCCTGGGTGCTCGGCACCGTCTTCGTCCGCTTCAGCGAGGACAACCGGCTCATCGCCGAGCCGTACATCACCGCCCCGGATGTAGCTGGGCGCGAGACCGCGCAGGCTCGGTACGAGGAGTACCTGGAGAAGGACGCCGACCCGACGTACCGAGGCTGGCTGGAGACGGCGTTCGCAGAGCTGGGCGCCGGGCAGGCCGGCCGGCTGCTCTTCGACCGCGACCACAACCCGCTCTACCAGATCCCGCTTTCGCACGACGGGGCGGGCTCGCTGCTCGCGTTTTGGCGGGAGCAGCGTGCTGGCGAGCGGGAGCTCAGCGGAGACGGCGATGGCGGTGCCGGCGGCCCTGTTCTCGTACACGACTTCAGCGATCCGCTGAGCGAGGACGGCACCGAGGGATGGGACACCCGGTTCCTCGGCGACCTGTACCAGGACCTGAGCGAGGCGGCCCGCAAGACGTACGCGCTGTTGCAAACCCCGGAGTTCGTGGAGGAGTTCATCCTCGACCGGACTCTAACCCCGGCAGTGCGAGAGTTCGGCTTCGAAGAACTGAAGATGATCGATCCGACTTGTGGGTCAGGGCACTTCGTGCTCGGCGCGTTCAGGCGCCTGGTGCGGTTGTGGGCGTCGCAGCGACCCGAAGTCGGCCCGTACGAACGAGTGCGGGCGGCGTTGGAGTCCGTGCATGGGGTGGACCTCAACCCGTTCGCGGTTGCGGTGGCCCGCTTCCGGCTGCTGGTCGCGGCAATGGCTTCGAGCGGCATGCGGACGTTCGCAGAGGCGCGGCAGTACGAGTGGCCGATCCAGCTCGCGGTAGGTGACTCGCTGCTGCCGACGGAGCACCGGCAGGAGGGACTCTTCGGCGACGAGCAGCTGAGTCTTGGCGACAGTGTGGAATCGGGCGACGCCGAGGACCCGTACTACGCGCTGAGCACGGAGGACCTGTTCGAGTACCCGCAGATCCTGAACCGTGGTCGTTACCACGTGGTTGTGGGGAATCCTCCGTATATCACAGTCAAGGACAAAACACTCAACGAGCTGTATCGCAAGCTGTACAGCGCGTGCGCGGGTACGTACGCGCTGTCGGTCCCATTTGCGCAGCGCTTCTTCGAGCTTGCGGTTCGGGGCGACGAGAAGTCCGGGCTCGGCTACGGCATGGTCGGCCAGATTACGGCGAACTCGTTCATGAAGAGGGAGTTCGGTGCGAAGCTGATCGAGAGCTTCTTCCGGGATCAGGTCGAACTGACTGAGATCATTGACACGTCGGGGGCATACATCCCGGGGCATGGGACTCCGACGGTCATCCTCGTCGGCCGGCCGCTGGATTACACGGGCGCTCGCCGGGCCACCATCCGCACCGTCCGGAGCGTTCAGGGGGAGCCAGGGGCTCCGGAGAAGGCGGAGGATGGAATTGTCTGGCGGGCTATCACTCAACAGATCGACTTCCCAGGCTCCGAGAGCAACTGGATCAGCGTTCGCGACACCCGACGTGACGACCTGTCAAGGCATCCATGGAGTCTGACAGGAGGCGCCGCACCAGACATCCTGAAGATTGTCGAAGGCGCGGGAACGCGGCTGCGAACTGCTGCACAAGAGCTTGGCCTGTCTATCGTTACTGGCGAGGACAACGCTTTTGGCTCGGTGAACACTGCTGCCGCCCGCCAGCGAGGTGCCAGGCCCACCGCTGTCGCCAATGGCGATGAGGTACGGGATTGGGGTCTCGCTGGCGCGACCTGGCTCACCAGCCCGTACGACCAGGATATGAAGCTCCTCGAAGGCGCGGAGATCGAGGACTTGCTGCGCTTCATGTGGCCACTGCGTCACGTACTGGAGTTGCGAAAGCGCTTCAGTATCACGATGCTAGACAGGGGAATTCCTTGGATCTCGTGGCGTGAGGTTTACGGCTCCCGTGTCAAGGCGCAAAAGCTGCTCGTCTACGCAAAAGTGACGACGCACAATCACTTCTATCTGCAGACCGGCCGGATTCCCGTGAAGGACTCGGCGCAGGTAATTAAGCTCCGTGAGGACGCCACAGCGGAAGAGCATCTGGCGCTGCTTGGATTGCTCAACAGCTCCACGGCCGGGTTCTGGCTCAAGATGGTTAGCCATGACAAGGGAATTCGTGGAGAGGGGGGCGGATTTACCAGCGACGACTGGGAGCGTTTCTATGAGTTCACCGGGACCAAGCTCCAGGAATTCCCCCTACCCTCCAGATACCCCACTGCCCTCGCCACCGAGCTTGACGCCCTCGCCCTGACGCTCTCCGCGGCGACCCCCGGCGCCCTCGCTAGTGCCGGATCAGGCAACGTTTGCCTTGTTGACGACGGCGTGTAGGCGCCGGTCGTCGGCGTGGCGGTTTCGCCAGATGATGTAGCGGCGGATCATGCTGCCCTGCTCCTTGTGGTCGGCATGATCGGTGCCGTCGAGGGTGAAGTAGCGCAGGGCCGTGAACTGGGCTTCGATCCGGTTCAGCCAGGAGGAGTTCGTCGGCGTGTAGGCCATCTCGACGTTGTTCGCCGCCGCCCAGGTGCCGACCCGTTGGCATCTTTTCGTGGTCAGGTGCGGGGAGAAGTTGTCGCAGACGATCGCGATCCGCACCGTAGGCGGGTAAAGCGTGCGCAGGTAGCGGCAGAACTCCAGGAACTGGGTGCGCCGTTTGATGGGCTTGATGTGGCCGTAGAGCTTGTCCTTGGCCAGGTCCAGGGCGGCGAACAGGTGTCGCACTCCGCCGTAGCGGTTGTAGGTCGCCCGGCGCCGTCGGCGGGGTTCGCGGTCCGGGTCCTTGTGCTTGCCACCGCGTTCGGCCCACTGCCGTCCAGGGTGTGGCATCAGGTTGAGGGGGCCGAACTCGTCCATGCAGAAGACGACTTCGGGCTCGCGGTCCTCGGGTATGACCTCGCCGTCGGCGATCGCGTAGAGGTGCTCGACCCGGGCCTTCTTGGCCGCGTAGTTCGGATCGCGGGAGGTCTTCCAGGTCTTCAGGCGTTGAAAGGAGACGCCTTCCTCGCGGAGCAGGATGCGCAGTCCCTCGTGGCTGATGTCGTCGACCACCCCCTCGGCGACCAGGAAGTCCGCCAGCTTGGTCAGGCTCCAGGTCGAGAACGGCAGGTCGTGCTCGGTCGGCTTGGACTTGGCGATCTTCTTGATCTCGCGCCGCTCGGGCAGAGTGAAGGTCTTCGGCCGGCCGCCCTTGTACTTCGGATACAGCGAGTCGAAGCCGTCAGTGTTGAAGTTGTGGATCACGTCCCGGACCCGGTCATCGCTGGTGAACGACACCTCGGCGATCTTCGCCACCGGCATGCCCTGCGCGGACAGCAGCACCATCTGGGCCCTCCGCCAGGTCACCACCGACCCCGTGCCCCTGCGGATGATCCTCAGCAGCCGTCTGCCCTCGTCATCGTCGATCTCGCGTACCCGTACTCGCTCTGCCACTCGGACAGAGTGACGGCCACGCGCCGCCCAGCACAGCACCAGGACGGCGCGTCACATCACAACAGGGCAAACGTTGCCTGCTACGGCACTAGCGAGGGCGTCCCCACCGCTACCGCCTTCCGCGAAGCTCAAACCCACTACGACTCCACCCGCGCCCGCATGATCGCTCTCCAGGAGGAGCTGGATTGGCAGGTGTACTCCCTGTACGACTTGCACTCCGAGGATTTGCGCCTGCCCGACTCCTCCGCTGTGCCCGAACTCGCCCTCGGCGAGCGGGCTTTCGAGATCGTCCTTGCGCGCCAGGTCGCGGCTGGCGAGGCCAGTGGCGAGTGGTTCAAGCGGCACGGCTCGACGCCAATCACGGAGATCCCCGTGCACTGGCCCGCCGACTACCAGGCGCTCGTGCAGAGGCGGATCGACGTCATTGAGTCGAACCGCGCTATCGGCATGGTGGAGCGGCCGGAGTACAAGCGGCGCTGGGCCACCGAGGGCTGGGACGCGATGCGGCAGAAGGCGCTGAAGTCCTGGCTGCTCGACCGAGTTGAGGACCGCGCGCACTGGTTCGACGCCAGCGGCAACCCTACTGTCATCACCTTCGCTCGTCTCGCCGAAAACGTGTCCGCAAACGAGGACTTTGTGTCGGTCGTCGAGCTGTACGCGCCCCGGCAGGACCTCGCGAAGACTGTACGGGAGCTGCTGTCCGAGGAGCACGTGCCTTTCGTCTCCGCGCTGCGGTACAAGCCGTCCGGGCTCAAGAAGCGCGCTGACTGGGAGTACGTGTGGGAGAAGCAGCGTGAGGTGGACGCCGCTTCTGACGAGCCCACCAAGCGGCAGATCCGTAAGGAGACGCCCGTGCCGCCGAAGTACACCGCGGCAGACTTCCTGAAGCCGAGCTACTGGCGTGCGCGCGGCAAGCTCGACGTACCCAAGGAGCGGTTCGTGTCGTACGGCACGGTTAACGCGCAGTCGCCGGAGCTTTATGGGTGGGCCGGCTGGGACCACTTGGAGCAGGCCCTCGCGCTCGCCTCCCATATCCAGCAGGCCGGGCTCGGCGAGGACGACCTCGTGCCGTACCTGGCCGGGCTGCTTGAGCTGCAGCCGTGGGTGGAGCAGTGGCATGGCGAGTACGACCCGGAGTTCGGGGCGTCGCCGGCCGCCGAGATTTTGGCGTTCCGGCAGCAGAAGCAGGGTGAGCTCGGGCTGACTGACGACGCGCTACGGGCCTGGCGCCCGGTTGCGGCCACCCGCGGTGGCGCGAAGAAGGCAGCCGCGCCCAAGAGGCGAACGAACACGAAAGCCGCCGTCCAGATGTCCGTCACGGACAACGTTACCGATGCCGTCGCCGGCGCAGAGTCCGACTGATCAGGGCGAGGAGCTTAAACACCATGGCGTTCATGAGTAGGAACAACTCTCGCCCCGAGGACCGCCCGCTTCTGCGGGAGCTGATCGACATTCCGGAGTCGGTGTCCACCTCCGACTTCGTGCTGAAGCTGAACGAGGCGGTCAGCGCCGAGGGGGCTGAGGCGGCCCTGAAGGACTACGTCGTCACCGACCGGCTACTGGGTAACTTCGACGAGGCCCTGGACCTGATCAAGTCGGCGCTCGACAGCCATTCGTCGAAAGCGGCATATCTGCACGGTTCGTTCGGTTCCGGTAAGTCGCACTTCATGGCGGTGCTTTACGCGCTGCTCTCGCGCAACCAGGCCGCTCGGAACCGTAGCGAGCTCGATCCGGTGCGGGCCCGGCACTCTTGGCTCGACGCGGATGACCGTAAGTTCCTGCTGGTGCCGTACCACATGCTCGGCGCCAAGTCTTTGGAGCAGCGGGTGCTCGGTAAGTACGTGGAGCACGTACGCAAGCTGCATGAGGATTGCCCGCTGCCGCAGGTCTACCGGACCGACGGGATCTTCGAGGACTTCGCTGAGCAGCGCCGCCGTAACGGCGACGACTGGGTGATCGCGCAGCTCGCCGATGCCGGTGGCCAAGAGGACGAATGGGGTGATTCTTTCACCTGGACCAGCAGCCTTCTCGACGAGGCCATGGACGCGGTGGAGGAACACGAGAACACCAAGAGCCTCGATCTGGACAATCCCTCCACGCCGAGGGAACTGCGTGCCCGCCTCGTCCAGGACCTCACAAGAACGCTGTTCCCCGCCTTCGCGCGCAATGCTTCCGAGGACGCCAGCGGCTTCATCTCCCTCGACAGGGGGCTCAGCGTCATCGCGGCGCACGCCAAGGCGCTGGGCTACGACGGGCTCATCCTGTTCATGGACGAGCTGATCCTGTGGCTGGCCACTCTCATCCACGACCAGAAGGTGCTGGGCAGGGAATCCAGCAAGGTGACGAACTTCGTGGAGGGCGGTGACGAGCGGCGTGCCATTCCCGTGGTGTCGTTCATCGCCCGTCAGCGTGATCTGCGTGAGCTGGTTGGTGAGGAGATGTCGGGTGCCGCCGAGGCGGCAGTGCAGGACACCTTGAAGCTCAACGGTGGGCGTTACGACGAGATCGTCCTGGAGGACCGCAACCTTCCTCAGATCGCGCAGGCTCGTCTGCTCAAGCCCGTGCCGGGGGCCGAGGCGAAGGTGGATGCGGCGTTTGCCGAGGCCAAGAAGCTCGGCCCGGATGTGTGGGACACCCTGCTGGGTCACGACAAGTCCACCACCGGCGCGGACGAGGATGCTTTTAGGCGGACGTACCCGTTCTCGCCGGCGTTCATGGACACCCTGGTGCACATCTCTGCCGCGCTGCAGCGCTCCCGCACCGGCCTGAAGCTGATGAGTCAGCTGCTCGTCGACCACCGTGATGACTGGCGGCTCGGACAGCTCGTGCCGCTCGGCGATCTGTATCCGGCGATCGCGGGCGGCGGCGACAAGGCGTTCAGCGGGGAGACCAACGTCCACTTCGAGGCTGCCGACAAGCTGTACCGGGACAAGCTGCGCCCGTACCTGCTGAAGACCAACCAGGTCACCGAGGACCAGGTCGAGGCGTACCGACGCTCTCCCGAGAGCCTGGACGACCCACAGCTCGCGGCCCGTTGCCGCGACTTCACCGGTGACAGCCGGCTCCTGCAGACCCTCTTGCTGTCGGCGCTCGCGCCCAGCGTGCCGGCGCTCGCCGACCTCACGTTGGCGCGGCTGCACGCCCTCAACCACGGTTCCATCACCACGCGCATCGCGGGCACCGAGGTCGGTCGGCTCGAGCAGAAGGTGAAGGAGTGGGCGGCGACCTTCCCCGAGATCAAGGTCGCCGGTACCGGGCCGGGCGCGGTGGTCCGTCTAGAGCTCACCGGCGTCGACCTGGACGCCGTCCTCGCCAACGCACAGGTCCACAACAACCTGGGCAACCGGCGCGCCAAGATGCGCAGCCTGCTCAAGGATGCGCTCGGGGTTGGCGACGGGCCCGGAGGCTTCGACGCATACGACGTGCTTGACCTTGTATGGAAGGGCACCGAACGACAGATCGAGGTGGTCTTCGGCCACGTCGCCGACGTCGACTCGCTGTCCGAGGCGACCTTGCGGCCCAGCCAGGACGACGCCTGGCGGCTCGTCGTCGATTTCCCGTACGACGAGGGCGAGTTCGGTCCGATGGACGACCTGCAGCGGCTGCGTGCCCTGCGGGAGAAGCCGGGCGGCGACTCGCGCACCCTGGCCTGGCTGCCCACACACTTGACCGACGCCTCCCGCAGTGACTTCGAGCGTCTCGTCGTCATCGACAAGGCCCTCGCCGACGAGGCCCGCTTCGACTCCGAATTCGCACGCAGCCTCAACGCTGACGACAAGGCGCGCGCCAAGAGCATGCTGCAGTCGCAGCGCGACATCCTCACCGAGCGCGTCACCCAGGCGCTGCGGCAGGCGTACGGGCTCGCGCAAAAGCAGGAAGGGGTCGTCGACCTCGGCTTCGACACCCACCTGGTCGCCCAGCAGGATGTGCCCGAGCTTCGGCTTCCGCTCGGTGCACCGCTGGACGCCGCCGCCCGCGACCTGGCCGGCAAGCTGCTTGCCCACCAGTACCCCGCCCATCCCGACCTGGACCCAGACGGCACTGGCAAGCCTGTGAAACCTGCCGAAATCAGGACCGTCTTCGAGTACGTGCGCAAGGCCGCCGAGGACCGCGACGGACAAGTCGAGGTCGATGGCAAGGACCGCAAGACCATGGCGCGGATCGCGGGCGGCCTCGGCCTCGGCACCATGAGGGAGGCGTACTACCGGCAGTCCACCACCTGGCCTGACCACTTCACCAGCCAGGCCCGCCGGGACGGAACCGCCGAGCCGACTCTGGCAATGCTCTCCGACTGGAGCGACCTTCCCGAGCCGCGCGGCCTGCCCGAACCGCTGCGCCGGCTGCTCGCCGCCGCCTACGCGGAGATGACCGACCGGGTGTGGGTACGCGGGGGTGTCCCCGTCGAACCGGCGCCCGCACCGCATGAGCTGAAGCGGGACTACGCCCTGCGTGAGCAGGCTCTGCCCAGTGAGGACGACTGGACTGAGGCGCGCAAGCGGTACGAGACCGTGCTCGGGGACCGGGCGCCGCAACTGCGTCGCGGGCGGATCGTCAACCAGTTCGCCGGACAGATCAAGCAGGCCGCCGCCGTGCTCGCCCAGGACGCAGGACGGCTCGTCGGGGAACTGGAGAAGCACCGTTCATTCCTGCGCCTCGACGACGGCTCGCCCCGCCTCGTCCTCGCCCGGCGGGCGCAGGAGCTGGTGAAGTCGGTGACGGAGGCCGGCATAGACGCCAAGACCGTCGTTGACCGACTCGCACGCTTCGACCTCGGTGACTTCACCGCACACCGCTACGCCATGTCCCTCAAGGGCGCGGGGAAGGTCGCTGCCGCGCTGCAGAACACCAGCTGGGACCAGCTGGGCCTGGCCGACACCCTCGGTGTGGACGGCGCGGCCGTCCTGGAGCGGGTGCGAGATGCCGCCGCCGGCGACCCGGGAGACTACCCCGACCTGCCGGGCGTGTTGCAGGCCGGTGGGCGGGAGGTGCTGTCCCTGCTGAGGTCCCGACAGACAACGGCCGAGCAGCCCCAGACCCCTGCCACCCCGTTGCCGAGCTCGGACGACGTGGACCTGATCGGCGGCTCCGCCCACCCCCAGGTGCTGCCGGAGCCGGTGGCGCAGCCGGGGCCCCGCACGCCGTCTCGGTCCGTTGTCCGCTCCGGCGGCGGGCGGACCACCGCAGCGCGGGCTGCTGCCGAGCTGCAGGCGGAGATCGCGGCGCTCGCGGCCGAGAACCCCAACGCCACCGTCGAGGTCGTCTGGAGGGTTGTCGACTGATGTCCGACACCGTCACCACAGCGCCCGCGTCCGCCGGTCTCGCCCGGCTGCCGGCGGGGACCGTCCGCCAGTACCTAGCCGCCCGCAGTCGGCTCGGCGACGGCACGGTCCGCGTCCTGCTGCTGCGGGCCGATCCGGCCTGGGACGGGCCCGAAGTGCAACAGACAGCGGGCGGGCTGCGGGCGCGTGTGGCCGTCGGGCCCTCGGTATTGGCCGTACACGAGCAGATCCTGGGCCATCTCGACGCGGCAACTCCCCCCGACCCCAAGGTCCTGGTCGTCCTTACCGACCGAGAGGACACCGACCTCGACCCCGGGCTGCTCGCCCGCGTCTACGGCGGCGGGATCCGGTCCGTCGACAACTGGGAGGTCGTGCAGGAGGCGTTCGACGCACGCGGGCTCGACGGGCGACTGCGCAGTGAGACCTGGGCGGCCGAAGCGCTCCTGGACGCGGCAGCCACCCGTGGCTGGCCCTCATTGGGTAAGGGAGTGCTCTCCCGAGACGAGGCACTCACCCGGCTGGCCAGGCGCCGTCTCCGTATCGGCCGTCACGACACGGATGCCCTGGGCGGGCCGGCCGCACACGAAGACGGAGACCGCATCGACCCCGTCGCACTGTTCCGATGGACTCTCACCCCTGGCGGCCCCGACCTCCTGCGCGACCTGCGCGGACCGGAACGGGCCGGCTTGACCCGCTTCCTCGCCGAACCCGAGCAGGGCGGTTCCACCGGAAAGATCATCACCGCTCTGGGGAACGCTGAACACGGGGTAGACGCAGCCGCCTACGCGGTCGTCTGCGCCGCCTTGTGGGGGCACGCGGAGGCCGATCACGACTTGTACCGGGCGCGAGGGCGCGCCGAGCGGTGGCTCGGCGAGCAGCCTCCCGCCCAGGGCGACGACCTCGACAGGCTTGTGGCCTCCTTCGGCTCCAGCGGCGAGGCGTTCGTCCGCGGGCTTGTCGACCGAGGCGAGCACCGGCTCGCCGACCCGGTCCTGACTCGGGCCGCACAGCTCGTGGCACAGTTTGGGGCACAGGCTGCCGCGACTGCCAGCCCGCTGCTCTCGGCCGGACTCGACGCCCGCTTCACTGCGGCTGGTCGTGCCCTCGCCGACGGCGGCACCGACACGATCACTGATGCCGTCACCGCGCTGGCCGACCATGCTCTGGCCGCCGACGGCGCCACCCGCGCGCGAATCGAGCGGGTGAGGATGGCGGCGCGCTTGCGGCAGTGGCTCGCCAGCTCGCCTGAGGCCGATATCGCCTCGGTCGCTGACGGTACCGCCCGCCAGATCTGCGAACTCGGCTGGGTAGACCGGGCCTTGGAACACCTCGAAGCGGGCGGCGACCCGGACGACGTACTCGCCGACGCGTACAGCCGGATCGGCGCGCAGGCGCGGGACAAGCGCCGCGAGCTAGACCGTGCATTCTCCGAGCGGCTCGCGGTGTGGACCGCGGGTGGCACCGCCCCCGGCGCCATGCTCACCGTGGAGAGCTTGCTGGACCGCGTTGTCGCACCCGTCGTGGCCAGCCCCGGCCGACGGGTCCTACTCCTGCTCGTGGATGGGATGAGCGCGGCGATAGCTGCGGAGCTTGGCGAAGAACTCCGGGGACAGTGGGCGGAGTTCGACCCGCTGCCCACCGTGGCCGGACCGCCCGTCCGGCGCGCCGTGGCTGCCGCGCTGCCCACCCTCACGACCGTATCCCGGACCTCGTTGTTCGCGGGCACCCTGATGAAGGGCGACCAGAACGACGAGAAGCGGCTCTTCCCCCAGCACTCCTGCTGGAACGGGGCACCGGCGGTCGTCTTCCACAAGGACGACTTGCGCGGCCCCGACACCGGCTCGCCGTTCTCCACCGCCCTCACCGAAGCACTCGCCGACGATCACACCCATGTCGCGGTCGTACTCAACACGGTCGACGACCGCCTCGGCAAGGAGCAGAAACTCGGCGACGGCGCGTGGCGGGCCAAGGAGATCGGCGGTCTGGAACCGTTGCTGCGGGCTGCCCGTGCGCATGGCATGACCGTCCTGCTCACCTCCGACCACGGTCATGTAGTCGAGCGGCGCGGCACCAAGCTCGACGCGGCCGGCGGCATGGTCGGTTCGGCCCGCCACCGCACTCCTGGCGGACCCGTGGCCCCGGCCGAGATCGAGCTGTCCGGACCGCGGGTGGTCTGGCCGGAGCCCGGATCGCGGATCGTCGCGCTGCGGGACCACGACACCCGGTACACCGCGCTCAAGGCGGGCTATCACGGCGGGGTGACCCTCGCCGAGTTCACCATCCCGCTCCTCGCCCTCCTTCCCTTCGGCGCCGAGCCGCCGATCGGATGGCGGGAGCTGGGCGACCCGACACCCTCCTGGTGGACGGAGGACGCCGAGGACGGTGTCGTCGTCGAGGCCAGCACCAAGAACGAAGCGAGCACAGGTGGCGTGCCCGATGCCGCCGTGGCGAGCCCGCGCCGCAAGCAGAACAGGAAGGCTGCCCCGCCCGCTCCCGAGGGCGTCATCAGCCTGTTCGGCGAAGAGGAGGTGGCCCCCCCCGTACCGCAGGAACCCGGGAAGTCGGCGGCCGAGCCCGAGCCCGCACCCACCTCCAACCAATTCGAAGACCCTGCTGTTGCCCTGGTCGAGCGGCTCATGGAGACCGAGCTGTACCAGGCACAGCTGGACCTTCTCGCCCGTAAGCCACGCGACAAGACCGTCCTCCCGAAGGCACTGGTCGCGCTTGTCGAGGCCGGCACCCTGCCGATGACCGCTCTTGCCGAGCGAGCGGGCCAGCCCGCCACCCGTGCACCCGGCTTCGCAGCGACCCTCGCCCAGCTCCTCAATTACGACGGCGCCCAGATCCTGGAGATCCTCCCTGACAATCGCACCCTTCGCCTGCACCGCGCCCAGCTGATCGAGCAGTTCGGGCTGTGAACCGGCGCGGTGCCCCTGCATCCGGTGGGCCGGTCTCCCGGCCCGCCCGGTCCGCGTGCTGGATGCCAGGCTTTGGCGTCGGAATCCGGCCAGGTGGGCGGCCGGATGGGAGACTGTTCGGGTGAACGCGTTTGGATCTTCAGCATCAGGGGCCGCCACCCCGATCGGCGTCGTGCGACGGCGCGCCGTGGTGGATGCGCTGCGGCGCGGCGCTGTCCCCGAAAGCGGCCTCGACCTGCTCGCGACCGGCCTGGGCCGCTTCGAAGGGGCAATCGACGAGGAACTGGACGCCGTCGCCGGCGGCGGCTCGGTGTTCAAGGCCGTGCGTGGCGAGTACGGATCCGGCAAGACCTTCTTCACCCGCTGGCTCGGCGAACGCGCCAAACGACGCACCTTCGCCGTGGCCGAAGTACAGGTGTCGGAGACCGAGACCCCCCTACACAAGCTGGAGACCGTCTACCGGCGGCTCACCGAACGCCTGACCACCGTGAGCTTCCCGCCGAGCGCCCTGCGGCCGGTCGTCGACGCGTGGTTCTACGCGCTGGAGGAGGACGCACTCGCCGACGGCGCGAGCGAGAACGAGCTGCCGCAGGCCGTGGACCGGCTTCTCACTGCCCGCCTTGCCGAGGTCTCCCGGCATGCCCCTGCCTTCGCCACCGCCCTACGTGGATACAAGCAGTCCCTGGACGCCGGAGACGAGGCCACCGCCGCCGCGGTCATGGCCTGGCTCGGTGGCCAGCCGCACGTCGCCGCAGCCGCCCGGCGCAGCGCAGGCGTCCGCGGCGACCTGGACCACTTCGGTGCCTTCGGCTTCTTGCAGGGCCTGCTCACCGTGCTCCGGGACGCCGGGCACGCCGGACTCGTTCTCGTGCTGGACGAGGTGGAAACCCTCCAGCGGGTTCGTTCCGACGCACGCGACAAGGCACTCAACGCACTGCGGCAGCTCATCGACGAAGTCCACTCCGGCCGCTTCCCTGGCCTCTACCTCGTCATCACGGGAACGCCCGCCTTCTACGACGGACAACAGGGCGTACAGCGACTCGCACCACTCGCCCAGCGACTAGCCACCGACTTCACCACCGACCCCCGCTTCGACAACCCACGGGCCGTCCAGATTCGACTGCCCGGATTCACCGAGCAGTCACTGACCGGCCTGGGCGCCACCATCCGCGACCTGTACGCGGACGGCTCCCAGTCCCCGGACCGGATCAAGCAGGTCGCCGACGACGCGTACCTCACCGACCTGGCACGGGCCGTGGGAGGTGCTCTTGGCGGAAGGGTCGGAGTAGCACCCCGGCTGTACCTGAAGAAACTGGTCGGGGACGTGTTGGACCGGATCGACCAGTTCCCCGACTTCGACCCGCGCACGCACTACAAGCTCACGGTCTCCAGCGGCGACCTCACCGCCACCGAACGGAACTTCGCCGCGCCCACGCCAGCCGCCTCCGCGGACGATCTCGACCTCGAGCTCTGAAGAGCCATTCCTCGAAGCCCCGACCTCTGACGACCAGCGCAGGAGCCATAGACGTGCAGGATCAGCCGCGCGCCACCGACCCGGTGGAACGCCTCGACCCGGTAGTCCTGCACCACATCGTCAACACACTCGGGTGGCCGGATCTGCGCACCCTGCAGAAGGAGGCCGTACACCCGCTGATGGACGGCGAGGACGCGATCCTGCTCGCGCCGACCGCCGGAGGGAAGACGGAGGCAGCCACCTTCCCGATGCTGTCCGCAATGCGGGAGAAGCACTGGACCGGCACCTCCGTCCTCTACCTTGCACCGCTCAAGGCACTCCTGAACAACCTGGTGCACCGGGTCGACAGCTACGCCCAGTGGCTGGGCCGCCGAGCCGCGCTCTGGCATGGCGACACCCCGGAGTCCGTGCGCCGCCGCATCCGCACAGAGTCACCCGACTTCCTGCTGACGACGCCCGAGTCCCTCGAAGCGATGCTCATCAGCATCAAGACCGACCACACGCACATGCTGGGCCGCGTACGCGCCGTCGTCGTCGACGAGGTGCACGCCTTCGCGGGGGACGACCGCGGCTGGCACCTGCTCGCCGTACTCGAACGCCTGGAGCGACTGACCGGCCAACGGATCCAACGCATCGGCCTCTCCGCCACCGTCGGCAACCCCGACACCCTGCTCACCTGGCTCCAGGGCGCCAGCCCCGCTAACCGCCCCGGCCGAGTCGTCGCCCCCGGAGTGACCCTGCCCGCCAGCGGGACCGCATCGGCCGGCGCCGAAAATCTCCCGCGCCCCGCTGGAGAGGTGGAACTCGACTACGTCGGATCTCTCGCCAACGCTGCCAAAGTGATCTCCGCCCTGCACAAGGGCGAAAAACGGCTCGTCTTCTGTGACTCGCGCAAGCAGGTGGAAGAGCTCGGCGCGGCACTACGGGCGCGCGACGTCACCGTGTTCCTCTCCCATGCCTCCCTCTCCGCTGACGAACGTGCTCGCTCCGAGCAGGCATTCGCCGAAGCACGCGACTGTGTCATCGTCTCCACCTCAACCCTCGAACTCGGCATCGACGTGGGCGACCTCGACCGCGTCATCCAGATCGACTCACCCAGCACGGTGGCCTCTTTCCTGCAACGCATCGGCCGTACCGGACGCCGTGCCGGCACCGCCCGTAACTGCCTATTCCTCGCCACCCGGCCCGACGCCCTCCTCCAAGCCGCTGGCCTCCTCACCCTGTGGACCCGAGGTTGGGTTGAACCCGTCACCCCGCCCCCCTCGCCGCGCCATCTCGTCGCGCAACAACTCCTCGCTGTCACCCTGCAGGAACACCGCCTCGGCGACCGCCTATGGCCCGAACAATGGAACGGTTTGGCTCCCTTCGACCGCTCCGCTGGCCCTCTCTTGTCCCACCTCGTCGAAAACGGCTTCCTCGACAGCGACGGCGGCATGCTGTTCATTGGCACCGAAGCCGAGAAACACTTCGGCCGACGCCACTTCATGGAGCTGACCGCTTCCTTCACGGCACCGCCTGAGTTCACCGTGCTTGCCGGACGCAAGGAGATCGGGACCACCGACCCCACCGTCCTCACCGAGGAACGCCCAGGCCCGCGACGCCTGCTCCTGGCCGGCCGCAGCTGGCAGGTCACCTTTATTGACTGGGCTCGACGTCGCGCCTTCGTCGAACCCGTCGAAAACGGGGGCATCGCCAAATGGCAGGGAAGCGAAGCCCGCGGTCTCTCCTACGCCCTCACCCGCGCCATGCGCGACGTCCTCCTCGGCACCGACCCAGACGTACGCCTCACGCGCCGCGCCACCACTACCCTCGCCGAACTCCGCATGGACCGCGCACCCCACGAAGTGCACCCTGCAGGTACCCTCCTCGTCCGCGACGCAGACGCCACCCGCTGGTGGACTTGGGCCGGCTACCGCGCCAACGCCACTCTCACAGCTTCCCTCGGAAACCTTGCTGATCCCGTTCAGCGCCCCACAGACACCCACGTCCGCCTGCGCCAGGACCTCAGTTCGAAGGACTGGAAGGTCGCCCGCTCCGAATTGGCCGAGTCCCTCACCCTGCCCACCGTTGATCCGCGTGCCGTCCGCGGCCTCAAATTCTCCGCTGCACTTCCCCCCCGACTCGCCTCCGCCACGCTCGCTGAACGTCTAGTGGACTTCGACGGCGCGCTTGGCACCGCCCGTGAGCCTGTACGAGTGGAATGGGGCAGCTGAACACCCCGGCGTTCGTCCCCGTACGTGCGGCCAGGTCCATCGACGCCAGGCGCGCGGCGAAGATGTGCTGGACGGCAATGCCGTCATCCAACTGGTCGGTGATCAGGTGGACGAACTCGGCGCCCTCCAGCTCGCCGCCCAGCTCCTCGAACACCTACTGGTGCAGGGCCGCCTTGATGGTTGCGTCGTCCTGCTCCACCCCGCCGCCGACCGACACCCAGTACGGCTCTCTGTCCGGCTTGGTGTCGCATCCGAAGCCCTGATCGCCACCCGCCCATGAGTCGATGGTGCTGGCGGCCGAATTCCGTCGCCGGCTACAGAGGCGCCCTGTAGCGTGACCGGCCTTGACGATCGGAGGAGAACCATGCCTGAGAAGGCCGCGGAATCCGGCCGTACGTATGCTGCTCACTACGCTGACGTTCACCTGATCGTCCGCCAGGGCGACGAGATCCTGATGGGGCGACGCCGCAGCCAGCCTGTGTTCCCTGGCATGTACCAGGTGCCGGCCGGGCTGGTGGAGGACCGCGAGCCCGCCACGCTGGCAGCCGTCCGTGAGTTCACCGAGGAGACCGGCGCCACCGCCGACCCCTCCGACGTGCGATTCGTTCACCTGATGCACCACGTCTCCACGCACGCTGGGTCACGGCGGATCGCCTTCTTCTTCGAGGTCGAGCGCTGGCAAGGCCAGATCGGGAACCCCGAGCCAGACAAGTGCGAGGGCTGGCAGTGGCACAAGCCCAGCAGTCTTCCCGTGCCTCTGCCTCCGTACCTCGCGGTCGCCGTGCAGTACATCGCCGACAGCGTCACGTATAGCGAATACGCTTGGCCCTCCGCATGAGTGCTGGCGACACGTGGATGCGGCCGTGCCCAGGACCGGACACCACCCGCACACTGCTTGCACTTGCGCGAAAGGAAGAACGCATGCCGGTCCCGGAGTTAGCCCGTCGCGTCGTGGTCGCCGATGCGCCCGAGCTGGTCAGGCTGAGATGGATCATGTTCGGGTCGCCTGGTACAGAGCCCCCTCCGCGAAGGGCGGCGGACTGCGCAACGGCATTCGTCCAACGCCTCGACGACCCGCTGTTCGCCATCTTCGTCGTTAACACGGGGAGCGTCGGCCTGACCGCCTGGGCCGCTGGAACCTGCACTCCTCGACTCCCCAGCCCGGGGAACAGCGCCCCCTATGCCGGGCACATCGGGTCGGTGGCCACCGACCCGGCGCACCGCCGCCATGGGCACGGCCGCGCGTGATCGGCTAGCCGGGCAGGGCTGCACAGTCATCGATCTGTACGCCTCGGCGGACGGCCGCCGCCTGTACGACACGATGGGCTTCGTTGTCGGGGCCCGATGTCGCGATGATCTGGCGCGCACCGGGCGCGAGCCGTGAATGGTGACCGGCCAGGGCCCCGGGCAGAGCTGGCAGCCCGCACCGCTGACTGAGGTTGCCGCTCTGTTCTCGAAAATGGCTGCGCCGTGGTGGATCGCGGGCGGTCATGCCATCGAGCTTGCCACAGGCCAGTCGTTCCGTGAGCACCACGACATCGACGTCCTCGTGCTGCGCCGAGACCAGCTCGCCGTTCAGGAGGTCCTCGCCGCGTGGCAGTGGTGGGCTGCCGACCCGCCTGGGAACCTGCGGCGGGGCGGCCCGGCGAGCTGCTGCCGGTTGGCGTGCATGACGTCTGGTGCCGTCCCAGCGCGTCGGCGCCGTGGCGGATTCAAGTGATGCTCGACGAGGCCGAGGGCGACGAGTGGGTGTCGAGGCGGGACCGCCATGTGCGGCGCGACCTCACGGACCTGGGTGCAGTCTCCGCGGCCGGCATCCCTTACTACGGCCGGAGATTCAGCTCTACTACAAGGCGAAGCAGCCGCGGCCCAGGGACGCGGTCGACTTCGTCGCGGTGCTGCCGATCCTCGACACCGGGCAGCGGGCATGGCTCGAGCAGTCGATCGGCAGCACGTGCGGGCCGCACCCATGGATCGAGCAGCTCGGCGAGTAGCGGCGGAGCCGGACAGTCAGGGTGCCTTGACGGGGACGCGGAGCACTGAGTGAATGGCGGCGAGGCCCCCGGTTGGGGGTGTTACCTAGTCAGAAAATCCTCCCACGTACGCCTGTACCCATCGGGGTTTCGGCGTGGGTAGCGTGCGCAGGGCGGTTGCCGTGAAGGGCATAGCGGTGGTGTAGGCCGCTGCGGGCACGGGTGTCCCCCGCCAGGCCGGCGATCTGGGGGAGTCCAAGCGGTCATTGCTCCGGGTCGGGAGTACTGGTGCGTTGGTGATCTCCCTCGATGACCTCGTTGTCGCGCGACGCGCCATGGGGCGATCGCGATGTCTGGTTATGACTGCGCTTACCTACTATCCGGGCCCTGCGCGACCTCCGCAGCAGACTTCCCGGTCTCCGTCACTATCCCTTCTCGGCGGAACTACGTCTCGTACGGGCTTCTCTTCCTCATCGTGACGCTCAGCTTCTGCGCTGGTCGTAACTCCATGCCCAGGGGGAATGCGATCAGCCGGAATCTTCCAATCCGCTAGCAGGGCGTCAGCGACGGCCTCTTCGTAGACGGCGCGGTTTTCCCGTTCCATGGCCTCGGCGAGCTCCGGGTCCCAGAAGGTGGCCTGGGCTTTGCCGCTCAGCTGGACGTGATCGCTGTCGGTACGCACCGCGCTGAGGTAGTCCTCAGCGCTCATTCGCCAGGGTTCGGCCTGGTAGCGGGTTCGGAGCTGGTTCGTCATGTCGATGCCGGGCCAGTCGAAGTCCCCGTGGTAGAGCAAGGTGCCACCGGCTTCGACGACCAACCGCGCCAGCCGGTGAAAGGCGGTCGAGGGGCGCCCCTCGGTGCAGATCAGCGGCGGACTGCTGGCACCGAGCTCACCGGCGGCACGACGGAGCACGGCCGGGTTCTCGCAGACGTACACCGTATGCAGATTCACGGCGATTGGCAGGGTGATGAGCTGGTGGAGGGTGATGTGGAATGGAGTGCCGTAGCGGGCGGCGTCGGTGAGCCACTGGCCCAGCCCCTGGCCGGTCGCGGGGAGGTTGAGGACGAGGACACGGCTGGCCAGATCATCGACGATGACGTCGAAGGCGTCCCACAACTCGCGCCGAGGCTCGGCCCCTGATCCGAGTGAGACTCCGCGTGCCATGGCCAAGGCCCGCAGGACCAGTGTCGGCAGAGAGCCGCGGCCGGGATTGAGGGCCTTGGTGTCTCCTGTGGTGGCGTCGGCCAAGGCGGGCAGCATGATCGGTAGAGCGTTGCTTGGCCGGCTGTAGAGGTGTTCCAGGACGCGGGCGGCCTGGCTGAAGAGGTGAGGGTCCTTCCTATTGATCAGCGCGGTGATCGTGCCGTCGGATGCGAGGCTGGCCAGCCACTGCCGGTACCAGGCATGCTCGGCATGAAGCGGGCTGGCCTCGCCCTCAGCAAGGATCCTCCGCCGGGCTTGATCGAGCACTGTCCGCTCATCGGCGCGAAAGCGCAGCTCGGGGCCGATCCGTTCCAGGACGTCGCGGAGCGACATGCCCGTGACGTTGCGGACGCTCTCCTCGAATGTTCCGAGGGGGATGGTGATGCGGCGGACATCGGCCGACCTGTACGCACCGGTGATGCCGATGACAGCGGTGCGTTCGGCCGAGGTCGGGTTGGCCAGGCCGATGGAGCCCTTGACCTCGCCGCCGTTGCGCTCGAGCGAGCGCCGGGCAGCAGCCAGGAGCCGACGGAACTCGGGGGCCCGGTAGCGCTCGTATGCCTCTGTCGATCCGGTCATTCTGTCTCCTCGACCTTGTCGTTCGTCGGCTCGTCCTCGTGGATGTCCGCGAGCAGTCCTGCCCCTGCGGGAACGTGCCGACGGGGCGCGAAGCCAAGGAGTTCGGCGGCAAGATCGTCGGATCCGGGGTACTCGAGGTCATCGAGGATCTGTTCGCCGTCCCAGACCAGTAGCATGGCGGAGACGGTGTGGGACGCCTCGTCGTGCTTCATGTCGTAGTGGGAGATCTGCGGCACGTCAGGGTAGGTGATCCACAGGTCGTAGCCCGTCATGAAGAGGTCGAGGTCGAACTTGGCCGTGAGGGCGAGCAGGTCGGGGCGGTACTTCTCGTCAATGCCGGCGAAAGCTTCGTCGAGGGCGATCAGCCGCGGGCAGGTGGGGTAGGCGGAGCTGTACTGCGCATGGGCGGCTGCGAAGAGCGGAAGGTGGATGGAGGCGGACTTCTCGCCGCCGGACATCACGCTGTGCTTGGCCTTGGTGAGCAGTTCTCCCTTCTTCCGCTCCTCTTCGCTCATGCCCGCCCGGAACAGCCGGAGTTCGAACTTGCGCCAGGCGCGATAGTCCAGGACCTCAGCGATCACCTGCTGGTAGCTCCTCTTCTTGTCGGCAGCAGCCCTCGCGCGGATCTGGCTGCGCAGGTGGGAGCGGAGCTCGGCGAGTCCTGCCGGTCCGAGACCGGAGGCATCCTTGTCGAGAAGTTTGTTGACGGCCTGCTGGGAGTCGGTGAGTGCGTCGGAGGTGATCCAGTTGATGCCCACGGTGGTACCGGAGGACATCGGCTTGGAGCGGGTATCGGCGTCCATGCTTTTGACCAGGTCGCGGGCGGCGACGGTGCGATCATGGATTTGCTCGGCCAGCCCGGTCAGGAGCCCGTCCTCCAGGACGGTCCGTTCCCTGTCTTCCAGCAGTACGCTCTGATCGGCGAGCTGTTCGGCCAGGCGACGGGCGAAGTCCGTTACGGGGGCGGGGCCTTCGCTGTCGGTGACCCGGGCCAGGATGATGTCACCGGCCGGCTCCCACTCGAAGAGGTAACCCTGATCAGATTCCAGCAGGGCTGCCTCCAGCGCGGTGATAGCGCTAGAGATCTTGGATGTCACGGTCTTCAGGAGGCTCGCGGTGATCGGCCGGCCCCGGGTCGCCTCATCGAGCGCGTTGACCAAGGAAGCGACGGATGCGGGGACGACGCTCTGGGCGGCTTCGATGCCAGTGAGGGGAATGCCGGGCGAGGTCAGGCTGTCCATGAGGGCCTGGACTGCCTGCTCGGGGCTCGGCCACATGTCGTGGGGCAGCCAGATGGTCTCGGCGTTCGCTTCGAGGAGGCCGAGAAGGTCGGGCCGGGCATATGGCTCCAGCGTGAGCGTGGTGCGCACCTGCTCCGCCACGGCCGCGGCGAGTGCGGTACGGCCGAACTCCAGGGCATGGTCAGCCTTCAGAAGCCGGTCTCGATGCTCTTCCGCGTCCTTCTCCGCACGGTCGTACGTCTTCTGCGCCGTGGTGAGCTGCTCCTCCGCGTCCGTGATCTGCTGCAGAATCTCCTGCAGAGGAGCTTCGAGCGTCGCTTCCTGGGTGCGCAGACGTTCCTCCTGAACGGCGAACGCATCCCTACGCGCCTGTAGCGCCTCAGCCTGCTCTGAGCAGGACTCGGTCTGCGCTTCGATGATCTCCTTGCGGCCGGCGATGTCGCGCTCGGCCGCACCGGCCTGCTCACGGCAGACGGAGAGCGCCTTGCCGGCGTCGGCGAAGTGGTCGATGGCCTGCGCGACGTTGTCCAGTTCCTCACGAAGCGTAGGCAGCCGTGCGGCCGTGGCAGCATGCCGAAGCTGTCGATTCTTCTCATGGGCGCGCGCAATCGCCCCGTCGAGCCGCTTGCGGGCTTCGGAGAGGCGGCGGCGTGCGCCGGCGGCCTTCTCCGCCACCACCGCCACCTGACCCACCGCCTGGATAATCGGTTGGGTGCGCGGGAGCTCATGCCGGGCGCGGTCGAAGTCGTTGCATGCTTCCTGCGCGTACCTCTGCTGCTCTTCGATGCCAGCGAGCTGAGCTTCCAGGACGGCGATGGATTCTTCGAGCAGGCGCAGCCGCTCGCGCCGGCGGGCGGCTCGTGCCGTGGCCCCGATGTACTCCGGCTGATCCTTAGGATGCGCACCGACCTGGATGCCGAGGCAGAAGTGCGAGCCGGTCGTGACCGCAGGAGCGCGCAGCGCGCCGTCCGTCGCAGGGACGTCGTCCGTTACGGCGACGGACGCCAGGACAGCCTGTACGGCCGCGGCGGAGACGAGCTGCTGATCTTCGACGACCAGTACGTTGGCCAGGGTGCGTCCGGTCGGCCGCTGCGCGGGAGGCAGTGGGCGCAGATAGGCGTCGCCGACCTTGTCGTGCAGTGCCTGGTCGGTCAGCGCACGGTCGGGGTGCAGCCAGGCGGTGAGCAGGCCGGCCGCGTACAGGGCGCCCTCCACCGCAGCCGCATGATCGTTGGGAACATCCTCGGCGAACCGCACAAGCTGCCACAACGGCGCACCGGGCCGCGCATCGCGGCTGGCGGGGCGCAGGTCGCTGGGCGGGGGCGCGTCGTCGCCTTCCGCTGCCACGGTGTCGCGCTCTGCTCGCCTGGATCGCAGGGCCTCCGCGACGTCGCTGTACTCCCGCTTCAAGTTCTCGACGCGGGTCAGAGCACTGGTGCGGCGCTGGTCGGTGAGGGAACGAAACTCCTCCGGCAGCGAGGCCGCTTCGGGTTCCCCCACCGCGGCGATGGCAGTACACAGTACGTCACCGTCGGCGGCGACCAAGACCGCGGTGTCATCACTGCCGCTCCAGCGGCTGATGAACTCCTCCAGCTCCTGGTCGGCCGTGGCGCGGACGATCTCGAGCTTCTCAGCTGCTGCGGCGGATTGCCGCTCGGTCTCGGTCAGCTCACCGCTCGCCGCGTCAGCGTGCTCCTGCTCGCGCTCCTGGTCCTTCGCGGCGTTCTCGGACGCGCTGAGGTGGACGCGTACGTCCTCCACTTCGCTGCGACGCGCGGCAACCCGGCCTGCCACGTCCGTGTCCAGATCGGCACCGAGATCCAGTGTGTCGTCGTCGTGCAGGACGCCGCAGCGGCGCGCCGCGTCCATGAGACTGTGGGTATGCCGAGAAGCGGCCTTGCGCAGCTCATCGTGTCTCAGGAGAGCCCGTTCAGCCTCGCCTTTGAGGGCAGCCAAGCCCTCCTGGGCCCGGTTGAGGTGGCGGCCACTCTCCACGATGCCCTGGCGCTCGTTGCGTACGCGATCGCGCAGCTCCTCGAGACCGTTCTGCTGCTTGATAGCGTCGTGGTTCTTGTACTCGGCCAGGCTCGCGCTGAGCTCTTTGCGCCGGCGCTCGGCGGTATCGCGCTCATGCTGTGAGGAGGCCAGCTGCCGCTCGGCGGTGCGGTGGTCCTCCGCCGCCTCCATGATCGTCTCGCACCGCGCGGCTGTGTCCTGAATGCGCCCGGTGACCTGGTCCACGCGGTCACGGGCATGGGCGCGCAGATAACTGGAGTATTCACGCAGGAAGGTCCGGACCGCGGTGTCCGCCCCCGTCAGTGCGTTGAGGAGCGCTTGGATCTCGGCGAGGTTCTCGAAATCGCGGGCGGCCTGCAGGATGAGGTCCTCGTCGACGGGGCGCAGGCCGGCGGTGAGGGTGTCGGACACCTTGACCGGGTCGAGGTCCTTGGCCAGCAGAGGACGCCGTAGCTGGAGCAGAAGGTTGACCAGCTGGTTGTAGCGCTCGCGGCCCAGCCCGAACAGCCGGTCATCGATCGCCTCCCGGTACGCCTCCGCCGTAGCGTAGGTGGCTCCTTCACCCAGGAGCTTCTTCAGAGCGTTCTCCCGCAGCGGGCGCGAGGCGGCGTCCAGCAGGCCGAAGTCGGTGCCGACTCGGCCGTCGGTGACGAAGAAGAAGCGGGCCGGCGTTGACATCGGCTTGGTCACCCGCATGCCGATCCCCACAGTGACGGCTTCGAGGGCCTCTCCGTCGGGTGCGGTGCGGGCGAACTCCATCCATACATAGCCGTATGCGGACTCCTGCCCCTTGTAGAGCAGGTTCGACTTCATGGTGCGTTCCTCGCCGCTGAACGGATCGAGACGCCGCGCGTCGAGGACACCGTCCAGGACCAGGGGGAAGAGAACCTCCAGGGCCTTGGTCTTGCCAGAACCGTTGTGCCCGCGAAGGACCAGGCGGCCGTCGGCGAAGACGAACTCCTCGTCGGTGTAGTCCCATAGGCCGATCACTCCGGCGCGGGTGGGCTTGAAGCGGACCTCCGACTGGTCAGCGGTGCGGGAGTGAGGGATGAGCTTCATCGAGAGGTTTCCTCAGTGGGGAAGTCAAGAGCGAACTGGCCGTCGTGCGCGGGGCGCGGTAGGACGGCGGTGATATTGCGGTAGCGGCCGGCCGCGGGCCGGACCAGAATCCCGCCGGGGACGATGTGGACCAGGCGCAGGTCCGCCAGGAGCGCGACCGCCTCCGCCAGTAGCCCGCCAGGATCGGCCTGCCACTTGTTGGTGAAGGACGAGGGGCCGAACTCTTCATAGAGCTCGGTGATCATCTGCTCCAGCGTGCCGTCTTCCACGAAGGGCAAGCCCGTCTGCCCCTCATGCTCCCGGGCGTCCGGATCAGCCTCGGCCGCGTGCTCGCCATCGTCCGCATGCGGGTCGTGTGCCAAGGCTTCGAGCGTGCCCGCCTGCGGCAGGGCCATATCGATGCGGCTGAGCAGGTCTGCGTGTTCCTCTCCTGGATCGGTGGGCAGGAGGTAGTGAAGGCTGCTGGCCCGGTCCGGGTCTTCCCGCAGGTCTGCGATCTTCGCGAGTATCAGCCCGGCAGTCCGGTTAACGGCTCCGCCGCGGCCGGGGAACCGCTTGTCCGTAAAGTGCCCTGTGGTGTCTACGAGCATGATGCCCTCGGCCCGGCGCTCGACAGGCAACCCGGTCAGCCGTGCGATGTCCTCGGCCAGGGTGGGCTGGCGCAGTGCTATCGAGGTCTCCGCGTCGGTCTCGCTGAAGTAGACCACCGGGTACTCGATCAGCAGCCGACGGGCTCGCTGGGCAGCAAAGCGGCGACGGGGGTCGCGCCCGGTGCCGGCGGTCGGAGTGTCCAACAGTCCAGCAGCGCTGACCAGGTGCTGCAGCGGTTTGTTCGGCCGGAAAAGCGCCGCGCAGGTGTCGTGGTCGATGTCGAACAGCGCGTCCCCGCGGTCGTGGTCACGGGCCCAGTCCTCCATGGAGCCATCGGAGGTCCGCAGTGCACCCCGGTCGACGAGCCAGTCCATCACGTCAACGACCGCGTCCTTGTGACCTGGTGCGGTCGCATCGAAGCCCAAGTGCTCGATCGTGTTCGCGGACGGCGTGAGCAGTTTGACGAGATCGGCGAGGTTGATCTCGACGCGCGACCTGTGCAGGCAGGCCAAGATCAGGCAGAGGTAGGCCAGCCGCCGCCGGTCGAAGGGTCGCTTGCTCTTCACCGTGAGGAACGCCTGGCTGGCGTCGAAGGCGTCCAGCCGCCGCAGCAGCCGTGCGTGACGGGCGCTGGTCTGCAAGGAGTAGCCGAACAGGTCACGGAAGTCTTTGGCCAGTTCGTCGGCCCATTGCAGCACCAGCGCAAGCGCCTTGGCCCGCGGGTAGCTCTCGGTGACGACGCCATGCAGCAGCATGAGCCGGGCCGCTTGCTGGTACGAGCCAAGGTCTGCGGTCTCCACGGAGGCGGCTACGCGATGGGCGGGCATCAGGATGTCTCCGTTCGGCTTCGGCGCATCGCACCATGGGGCTTGATCTCCAGGGCGAAGCCGGGCAGGTGCAGCGTGCCGGTCTCGGTCCGCAGCTGGCTGCCGCGCTCGTTCGGGATCAGGCGCAGCGTCAGGACGTCGCTGCTGCCGGTGCCGGAACGCAGTCGGCTCGCGACGACCGTTCGCACCTGCAGGGCACGGGTCAGCAGCTTGAGCACGGCGCGGGTCTCCGCCTCGTTCAGCACCCGGTTGTGCGGCCCATGGTCCAGGAGATCCTTCGCGGCCTCCCGGTCCGCGGCCCGATCCGCCAACTGCTGCTCACGTAGCCGGGCATGGGCACCACGGCGGGTACGGACCGGTTGCGGGCCACCCGGTGCTGGCCGCTTGCCGTGCCGGAACAGGCTGATGCTGACCTCTACACCAGGCGCATCCCACCACGTCGTCCGCGGCGAGATCTGGTCATCGTCGCCGTGGGCACCCGACAGATGACGTACCGAGCGGAGGTCGAAGGCGGCGGACACGAGGGCGTTCGCAGCCTGCTCATCCGGCGCAGCCGCTGCCCAGGCGGCAAGGTGCCGGAGTTGGGTGGTCCGGCTCACCCCTCCTCGACGTGACTCCGTCACCTGCCGCAGCAGGGCGATGACCCCCGAAATGGCCGTGCGCGTAGCGCCTTGCAAATGGGCGGCTTTGGTCTCCGCGTGGCCGTCCGCCAAGAACCATTGGCGCAGCCCGATCCAGCGCCGCCGCCAGTCCTCCAGGCGTGCGGACGGCCGCATCATGGGCCGCTCATCCACTGCGGCGGCCCGCTCCAGCAAGGTCTCGACCCCGGTGTCTTCCACCTCGTATACGGCCTCGGCCAGCCGGGGCGCGTAGCGCTCCAGTTCCGCTGTGAACTCACTCATGTGTGCCAGCAGCGCGTGCTTGTAGCGCAGGAACGTCTCGGGAGAGACATCCGTCGTGCGCGCCACGTCGTTCAGGGTCAGATAGAAGCGCGCCGCCCGCTGGGTCATGTCCTCCAGCACGCTGTCGAGGCGTGCGAGCTTGCGGTACACCTCGTCCCGGTCACCCTCCCGGTTCGCTGCTGCCAGCGACTTGAAGTCCGTCAGGATGTCCGCGAAGATCAGCCGCGACAGGTTCGCGTCCTGTACGCGGGAGCCGATGACCTCCTCCACCGCGCGGTAGACGCGGTAGCCGATCTCCGTGAACTGGTAGACCGATTGCCGGTTCCGGTATGCGGCAAGATTGCCGCACCGCAACGGATCTTCCACTCGATAGAGGACCTGCTCGTCGTCCGAGGAGAGGTTGTCGAGCATGCCCCGCAGATTCAGATCCGCAGCAGACGGTACCTCGTCGTGCTCTGTGGCGAGCTCCTTCAACGTGTTCGCCACGTCGTCAGGGTGAACCTGTAACTGGTGTACCGCTCGCAGTACGTTCATCGCACGCAGCACCCACAAATATGCGACAGGATCATCGCGCTGCGTGAAGTTGAACAGTCGCAGGCGGTCGCCCACCGTCAACGAATCAAGATCGAATGACTCGGAGACTCCAGAGTCATCACGCTGGAACACTTACGCCGCCCCTCATCTCGGCACGCATTGCGCATACCCTGACAGACACCACTGACAATCGAGGCCGGAAGAGAAGCGGCTTCCCCCTCTTCAGCGCTCTCGGCAGAATCGAACGGCCTCGCCTCCTTCGATCGTTTGGCCGCCTCGACTCGTTGCCGCCACCCTCGCGAGTTTCGGCAACGCCCTCGCCATCGCCCGCGAGCCGATGCGCCTGGAATGGGGCGACTGAAACCAAGTTCCTGGCCACGATCTTCCAGACTGTTGGATACGCAGAGTCGCCGCTCAGTTAGCGGTGAACAGCGAGGGCCTGCGAGAGGTCGTGGTTCACGAGGGAAGGAGTGGTTATAACTCTCCCCCCAGGCGAGCCCGGCCGCGGTGCCGTACGACTGGATCGGTGCTGAGGGCTGCGTCGGCGAACTGATGAATGCGCCAGTACATCTGGAACCTGCGGACGGCGTTCGGAGTGGGCTGGTGGGCAACCTGAAGCACACGGGTTGGATCGGTGAGGTCGAGACGGACGGCCAGGCGGGCGAGGTCGGACAGCGGGTCGCCGAAGGCGGCGAGTTCCCAGTCCAGTAGCAGTGATCCGCCGGCCGCGGGCCTGACGAGGTGGCCCGGCTGCAGGTCGTGGTGCAGCAGTCTGGGCTCGATGTCCAGGTCCGTGGTGTCGAGTTGGCGGCGGACGGCCGCCGCGGCGGGCGCGAGGTCAGGTGCGGCAGTTGTGTACGTGTCGAGACGGCCGTGAAGGTAGTGGTGCCAGGTGCGGTACTGCCGGGCTCCGGCGAGCCGACCGGCATGGGGGCCCGTGATGCGGTGGACAGCGGCGAAGGGGCCGGCCAGCTCGTGAAGGAGCTGGTCGGCGGGGACGGGCTCAGCGTGGACCGCGGTCTGCGCGGTCCACGCCGGACTGCCCCCGGGACCGGCCCCGAGGAGCTCGGGAGCCGGGCCACCGTGCAAGGTGAGGAGGGCCAGGGCGGCGGCCTCGTTGGCGGCGCGGTTCGGGTCGCTGTAGTGCTTGAGTACATACGGCACGGGGCCGTCGACGTACCAGACGCGGTTGGCCTGTCCGGTCGTGATCTCTCGGGCGCCGTCAGGGACCCTGCCGTCTATCGCCGCCACGGGTTCAGGCGACGTCGCCGAGATAGCCGGATGAGGGCTGGCCCGTGGCGAGGGCGGCGATCGGCTGCCGGAGGGCGTGGGGCAGCAGGTTCAGACCGGGAACCTTCTCCAGTTCCACCCATTCCAGACCGGTCTGCACGTCATCTTCGGCGTGTCCGCCGAGGCGACCGGGGTCGCCTTCGGGGGTGCAGTGGAAGATCGCTTCGATGCGGTGGGTGCCGGCCTCGGTGTCGGCATGGTCGTGGTTGGCGCCGATGTACTCGCGAAGCCACAGCAGCTTGTCCACGGTGACGGTCAGGCCGGTTTCCTCGTGGACTTCGCGGCGGGCAGTCTGGTCGAGGGGCTCGCCGGGGTTCTGGCCGCCGCCGGGCAGGAAGTAGCAGTCCTGGCCTTCCCAGTTGGCTCGTTGGAGCAGGACCTGACCATCGTGGACGACGACGGCTTTGGCGGAGGTGCGGATGGTCGGGGTGACAGGCTCGGCCACGAGTGGGCTCCAACTCTGCTTCGGTGGTGGGTGGGAAGGGTTGTCAGCGTTCAGTCTTGCCGAAACCGCGGTGGCGTCCGGCCGCCTTCGCGAAGATCAGCCGCCAGGGTCCGGCCAGCCGTACGAATGGCTGGAACGGGCTGGCTGCCACCAGCGATGCAAGGTGGGCCGGGGACGTCCGGGGTAGGGGGGCGAGACCGGGCGGTGGGGTGACGGCCGCGTGCAGGGCCGGGGCGAGGGCCAGCAGTCGGGCCGTGGCCACGGGGCCGTGCAGCAGCACGCCGGCCGTCGCGACGGCCGTCCAGGCGGGCCCGGCCCACCAGGCGGACAGGACGGCCGCCGCGATCAGCGGGGCGCCGAGCAGCCAGGCGGCCTCGTCCGCCCACTCCCGGGCCACCAGGATCACCCTGGCTGGGCGGGAGAGTGCGGTGGGAAGGTGCGCGACGGCGGCAGCGTGGCGGTCGGGGCGGGCGGAGGCAGTGAAGGCCAGCGCGTGGAGGTTGGCCAGTCCGGAGGGTTCGGTGTAGGGCTCGTCGAGGACGGCAACGGCGGAGGCGGTGAGGTCGGCGCCGAGCAGGGACAGCCGGTGCCCGGTGCCGAGGTCTTCCATCGGTTCGGGAAAGCCGCCAAGTGCTCGGACAGCAGGGAGATAAACGGCCATGCCGCAGCCCACGCCGTACACCATGGGCCGCAGCCACATCCGGACCGCCTCCGGCAGACGGGAGGCGGCCACGAAGCGGTGGAGGCGGACGCGGGCGAGTTCGATGCCGAGCGAGCGCCGCAGCTGGTAGGCCCATTCCCCCTCCAGCAGCAGACCGACCGGGCCGGCCGCAAAGGGGCGGCGAGCCAACAGCGGCAGCCGCTGCTGCTGGATGAGCGCCGGGGCGCGCCGGGTGCGGGTCCGGTGCGCGGTGGCCTCGGTAGCGAACGCCTGAAGGGTGCGCCGGTCGGGGGCCGCGTCGGCGTCGTAGACCACTGCATACGTGTCGTCAGCGTGCTCGTCCTCCCTCCACCCGAGCGGGCCGAGAACCCGCTCCAGGCGGTCGAGGGCGAAGTTGAGCTGTCCGGCCTTGCGTCCGCCGACATCGGGCTGGTGGAGATGCACCAACGGCAGCCCTCCGTCCGGCAGGCGGGCGGCGAGGGACGTCACGATGTCGGCGGTGGTCGGCTCAGCGTCGAACAGTTCGGACAGCACCCGTAGCCGGTCGGCTGATCGTTCGGCGTTGACCGTCTCGGCGACCTTGCGGCAGCGGACGGTCGGGAACAGGCCCCGCAACTGCCCTGCCTCCAACGGGGCGTGGGCTGCCAGGGCCGCCAGCCGGTCGCGATGTCCGGCGCGTGCGGAGACTTCGCGTTCGGTGGTGATGACCACGACGGCGGCGCGGTCGCGCGGGTAGTCCAGTGCCCTGAACGCGGTCACCGTCTCCTCCGCGATGGTCTGCTCGCGCAGCATCGGCAGCAGCACCACCAGCCACGGCACCGCGTCCTTCCCCGCCTGCGTCCCAGTGGGTGTGCTGCCGGCGCGGGCGAGGAGCCACCTCGCGCATACCTCGACCGCGATCAAGGCCCACAGCGCGCGGGCCAGCAGCAGTGTCAGCAGGACGGGCACGGTGGCCTGCAGCCACATCTCGGCCGCGGTCACCGTGCTTCCTCCATCAGTTGGTAGACGCCGCGCATTTGGTCGGCGACGAGGGGCCAGGCGAACTGCTCTGCCCGTTCACGGGCGGAGGCCCGCCTGGCGGCGTGCGCGGCGGTGCCGGTCTCGGTGAGGACCTTCTCCACCGCCTCCGTCGCAGCGCCGACGTCGCTGGGCGGGGGGAGCAGGGCTGCCTCTCCCGTGTAGTGGCGGATGCCGCCGACGTCGGTGGCGACGACCGGCGTGCCGCAGGCCATCGCCTCCAGGAGCGCGTTGTTGGCGGTCGCGTCGAGTAGCGGCAGCAGCATCACGGCTGCCTGCCGGTACAGCGCGAGCAGGGCCTGCTCGGCGACGCCTTCGAGGACGCGAGCGGCCGGGTGCCAGGCCCGGGTACGGGCCTGGCGGGTGACGACAACCAGCTCGACGCCGTCGCCGTAACGGCGGTGCAGCCGCTGGTGGACCGCGTCCAGGACGGTCCAGTCCCGCAGCCACCAGCCGACGGTCAGCACCAGCGGCCGGTCGGACGGCGGCGACGCGGGCGCCGGAGTGAAGGCGGTGGTGTCGATCCCGTGAGGTACCAGGTGCACGCGGTCGGCGGGCACCAGGTCGGCGAAGAACGCCTGCTGGTGCGGGTCGAGAACGACGATGCGTTCGGCGGTCGGCGCGAGCTTTCGCCACGTGCAGGCCGGCAGGTGCTGCTGAAGGTGTGCGGGCGGCTGGTGATAGGTGACGGCGGTCGGGCCGAGGCGGCGGCGGGAGAACCAGTATTGCTCGTCCCCGTACAGTACGTGGGCGGCCGAGCGAGAGGCCAGCAGGTGCAGGTCGGTGGCGCAGTGCTCGGCCGGGTAGAAGGGCAGCGGGCAGCTTCGGGCGAGCAGGCGGTGTGCCTGACCGGCCGCCCTGGTGGCGAGCGGTCCGGAGGGTGGGGTGATGCGGCGGACTTCGGGGAGGTGGTCGAGAAGGCGGTCGTAGCCGCCGTGGGCGGTGTGCCAGGGGACGCGGACGACGGAGGCGATCACGGCGGCTCACGCCTCCTTCGGGGCGAGAAGACCGAGGGACCGCAGTCGGCCGGTGATGGCGTGGGGACGGTTGAGGTGGACGACGGGCTGGCCGTCGGCCTGGTCCGGGTGGAGACGTTCGGCCCAGCGGCGGCGGTGCCGGCGGTGGTGGGCTGGGCCCCACCACAGGATCGAGTCGCGGGCGAGCAGGTGGCTGAAGGTTTCCCGGTTCCCGGCGAACAGCTCCTGCCGGGTGCCAGCCCGCCGGAGCGAGCGGTGGATCAGCCGGGGCAGGCAGACCCTCAGCGGCAGGTCGAGCCAGATGACGAGTTCGGCGCGAGCCAGCAGCGTCTCGCCGACTTCACCGCCGTAGTTCCCGTCGGCGATCCAGATGTCCGAGGCCAAGGCGTCTCGGACGCGGGCGTGGAAGAGCTCCGGGCCCACAGGGGTCCACCTCGGTCCCCAGAACAGCTCATCCAGGTCGAGGTGGGGCAGGCCGGTGTGGGCCGCGATGGCGGCGGCGAGAGTGGACTTCCCGGAGGCCACTGGGCCGACCAGCGCGATGCGCTTGGGTATCACGGAAGCCTCCTCGCGACGGCATCAGCGAGCCGTTCCAGCAGGTGAGGAGTGTGCACTCCGGCGGTCACTTGCATCACCGGCACCCGGGCAACCAGGTCGTCCATGACGTCGGCGGCCTGCCGGGCCAGTTCGCCCTCGGAACGGGTGCGGTCGGCGAACCACGGGTGCAGCCAGTCCTCGTCGTGCGGGGTACAGCACACGGCGGCGAGCGCAGCGCGAGCCGCCGCCGCGCCAGGGAAAGCGACGCTGATGTCCCGGTCGTCGTCATAGAGCCGCGGGAGCACGACGAGCCGCAGCGGGGCGCTTTCCCTCACACGGACGGCGAAGGCGCCAGCGAAGTCGTGCGGGGTCCACGAAACTTTGCGGGACGTGCCGAAGTCGGTCGGCAGCACGCTGTGCGGCGGCAGGCTGCTGTTCGGGGCCAGCGCCGACAGGGTGCCGCCGGCGATGCGGACCGAGATCGGTACCCCGACCAATTTCGCGGCCAACTCGGTGACCAGTACGCGGTCAGACCCGACGAGGTCGGCGCGACGGTGAGCGGCCAGGGCTGTGATCAGGGTGGTCTTGCCGGCCCCGGATGGGCCGGCGATCAGTACCCCGTGGTCGTCGACCGTGGCGGCTGCGGCGTGGAAGGCGGTCCAGCCGCGGTGTTCGGCGCAGCGCAGGACGACCTCGCGGATCACCCGCAGGGCGTACCGCTCTCCGCGGTCGGTCCCTGGGTGCAGCACGATGTGCAGACGGCCCGTCGTGTCGCGGGCGTACAGGTGGTCTGCCGGCAGGTGCGAGGCGGGGTCGGGCTTCCACCAGCGGACCTGCCCGAGCCGTGAGTCGAGGTACGGCTCGCCGCGGAACGGCAACACCTCCAGCGACTGTGCATCGGCCAGACGGGCCCCGTGGCCGCGAAAGAGGTCTTCGCTGTGGTGGATGCGTATTTGCGTGAGCTGCCCGCACAGCGGTGCCGTCGATTTCTCGGGGGAGAAGTTCTGCAGGTGGATGCTCTGGTCAGGGTGGAAGGTCTCGTCGGTACGGACGTCGAAGCGGTGCCCGGCGAAGGCGACCGTCCCGTTGCTGCGGCCGCTCACCTCTGTCCCCCTGTTGCCGCCATGGCGTCGGGTGCCTGAATGAGGAGTTCTTCAGTGGTGCCGTGCACCAGGCGTCGGGCGATGTCGATGCCCATCTTCACCGCGTGGTCCATGTTGCCGATCTCGTAGCGCCATGTCCCGAACCGGCCTCGTGGGTAAATCCCTTGGGACTCCATCCACGGCACCACTGTGGCCAGGGCCTCATCACGGTCGAGGGTGGGTATCGGGTAGGCGTAGTCGATCAGTTCCAGGTGGGTACTGGCCAGCGGCGCGTCCTCGGGCACGAGGCCGTGGCGCCGCAGGGCCTGGTCGCAGTCGAGTATGAGCTGGCGGTGTTCCAGCGGGGTCCCCGGCAGCGTGGAGGTCTCGGTCATCCACGCGCTGAATGTCGTTGTGTCGGCGCCGGGGACGTTGGCAGGGGCGTACTTGCTGAAGTTCGTGGCCCGGTAGAACGGCACCTCAGGCTGGGGGAAGTACAGCCAGGACCGTTCGTCGGTGGTCGGGGCTTCGTAGCCGAGGCCGACCATGGCCACCGTGGTGTGCTGCAGCCGTCCGGCTGCCGCTCGCACCGCCTCCGGGGCGCAGGCCGTGATGGCGGAGAGCTGGTCAAGGGGACCGGTGGCCACCAGGTGGTCGAAGCCGATGAGGTCGCCGTCGGAGAGCGTGACAGTGCGGGCGGCCGGGTCGACGGCGACTGCGCGGACTGACGTCCGCAGGCCCGCGTCGAGCCGTGCGGCCAGGCGGCGCCAGATCTCTCCGGTGCCGCCGCGGGCGGGGAAGGCGAAGGTGGCGTTGGGTCCCCACCGGCGGGCCGGCGGGGCGGTCCCCGAGAAGGCAGCCAGGATTTCACCGGGATCGACCGGGGCGACGCGTTCGGCGACCCAGGACGAGGCCATCTGCTCAGGATGCGTCGCCCAGACCTTGGAGTTGTACGGGCCGAAGAACCGCTCCACCAGGCCCGATCCGTACATCGCCTGCAGCCACGTGGCGAAGTCCATACCCGCGGCCATCCCCTCCTCGCGCCGTTGGCAGGCGCTAAGAAGATCGTGCACACACGCCTCGGCGTCCTCGGCCGGGAGGCGGTGGAGGTACTGCTGGAAGGGGTAGGGCACCCACCGGTCGCGGAAGCGGATGTAGGACGACCGGTCGTGATGCAGCAGCTCGTCGGGGGTGAACAGCTCGGCAAGTAACCGGTCGAACTCGCCGAAGTGGGAGAAGACCACGTGCCCGCCCAGGTCCCAGGTGAAGCCGGCCGGATCGACCACGGACGAGGCAAGTCCGCCGGGCAGAGGGGCAGCCTCCAGCAGCGTCCAGGAACGGTGACCCAGCCGCTTCAACTCGTCCGCACAGGCCAGGCCACAAGGGCCGGCGCCGAGAATGACAATCCTCTCGGAGGGTAAGGCGTGCGGTGAATCGGGCATGAAGCCTCCTTCGATCGGCAGACGGTAAAGCTGTGACCCGCGTCCGGCGGGCAGCGGTGACAGAACGGGGGCGGGGTGACCCCATCGACGATGCACGGGACGCGGCGGGGTCACCCTGCTCAGGGTCGGCTTCGACCGCGAGGGGTTGGTGCAAGAGCGCGGGCCGCCGACAGGGTCCGGCCGGCGCAAGCTGGAGGTGCCTCAGGTCGCCGGCCCCTCGATGTCCGAGTCCACGTGTGCGTTGTGGATGTGGAAGTAGGCCACCTCCATCTGCTCCTCGAAGCCCTTGCCGTGCACGAGCGCCTGGAACATTGTCGCGCTGACGAACCGGCAGTAGTCGCAGGTCTCCCCACCAGCGGGTCCCTCGCGGCGCGCCATGGCCGCACGGGCCTGCTCCACTGCTTCGGGAGACAGCCCGTCCAACAATTCCTCGGTCAGGTCCGTGTCATCGCTCACGCCGCCATCGTGGCCACTAAGGACCCTGGAAACTCTTTCACTTGAGCGAGAGTCCCAGCGGCCCCTACATGCCGATCCAGCCCGCCATGTTCCGCAACGGCTCCGGCGTCCGGCGGGAGAGGTGAACGAGCCCGCGGATCGTCTCCCTGGCACCAGGGTGATAGCGGGTCTGCTCCGGCGCAGCCCGCCGCGCCGCCCAGAGCGACCTCAACGACGCCTCCGCTTTGCCCAGTTCCATCTCGACGCGGGCCCGGTCGATGAAGAAGTGCGCGCGGCGGGACGTCGCGATCGAGGCCGGCAGCTTGATCGCCTTGGCTTGCCGCAGTGCCTCGTCATACTGACGCATCTCCATCGCCACAGTCATCTCGTGCAAGGCCACGTTCACCGGACCGAAATTGAGCCAGTGCACCTTGCTGGCGTCTCCGACCCGCCCCGCGTACTCGCGGGCCCGTGCGATGTGGTCGGCGGCCGCGCTAGCGTTCTCCGCCCGCGCGGCAAGCACGGAGCCGCCCAGGTGAAGCTGGCCGGCGACGGTGAGGGCTTCGCGGGTCGCGTCGCCCGGAGCAAGCAGCCTGTGGCCGGAGCCGACCAGGCGCAAGCCGATGCCGTACTCCCCTTCGCGGAAGTAGACCAACCCCCGGAAGTACTGCCGCATGGCCGCCAGGCAGGGGTCCGAGGCCCGCTCCGCGGCCCAGCCGAGCCGGTCGAGGGCGACGCTGGCAAGATCGAAGTACCCCAGCTTCACCGTGACGTCGTGCGCGGTGCGGTAGGCGGAACCGAGCGCCTGCCACAGCTCCGTCGTCGGCGAGCGCCAGCACAGGGCGGTCAGCTCCGTGATGACGTCCGGAAGCGCTGCCGCCGCCGCATGCAGGTGGGCGGCGCGGACATGGGCACACAATTCCTCGGCGACGGTGACGAGCTCCTCGGCCGTGCGCGTGGTGACCCGGGGATCGTCGCCGAGGTCGTACAGGTCGAGGGACTCACGGATCGGCCGGATCAGCTCCGCCAGCCGGTCCTCCTGCATCTGCGTCACGTACGGTTGACCCGTCAGCACAGTGACATCGATCCGCAGCGCCCGCGCGACGGCCGCGACGAAGTCCGAGGACGCCGGCCGCGCTCCGCACTCGACCTGGGTGAGCCAGCTATACGAGTACGGAATCCGGTCGGACAGCTCCCGCTGCGTCAGCCCCGCTAGCCTCCGCTGCTCCTTGATCCGCGTACCGGTGTAGTCCCCGTCCCGCGTCGGCATACCGGACTCCCGTCTCTGACTCGTTACTTGGAACGCTACGCGTTGCTCTATGCCGCGACAGGCGGATTCACAAGGGACTCCGCCGAGTTGGTGGGCGCCTGGCTGTGATCGGATAGCCCCATGACCACTCCGACCCTGTACCTGTTCAGCAGCGCGGCCCCGCCTGTCTTCGACGTCGCACGCGTTATCGAGGAGGCGCAGGCCAACGGCTGGGACGTATGCCTCGGTCTCACCCCGACGGCCGCCCGCTGGCTCGCCGACTCGCTCGACGGCCTCGCCGCCCTCACCGGCCACCCCGTCCGCTGGGACTACCGCCTTCCCGGACAGCCGGACGTGTGGCCGAAGCCGGACGCCGTCGTCGTCGCGCCGGCGACCTTCAACACGATCAACCAGTGGGCGCTCGGGATCACGGACAAGTGGCTCGTCGGCGTAGTTGCCGAGGGCATCGGCAAGGGCATCCCCATGGCGATGATGCCGTGCGTGAACCGGGCATACGTTGCACACCCGCAGTTCGAACGCTCGATCGATGCCCTCCGGAGCGCTGGGGTCCGGGTGGTGTACGGCGAAGGTGGCTTCATCGCGAACGAACCGGGCCAGGGAGATCCCGCCACCTACCCGTGGCGGTCTGCCCTGGACGCCGTCGCCGACGTACTCGACCCGACCCCGACCGTTTAACAGGACCTGCTGACCGGCTGGTAAGGCCGCAGAAACCCACAGCAGCGGCACGAATCAGAGGTGTCCGACGGCAAGAACCTTCGGGTGCGGGGCGAGCTCGGTTGACGTCCAGGCGGCCTACTGGTCGTAGGTCCATGCCCGTCCGGCCTGGCGATACTCCTCGACAGGGATGGGTACGACGCCGGCCCGCATCTGTGCGGTGTAGAGCAGGCCGTCCAGGTGGTCGATCTCGTGGTGGACCAGCCGAGCGAGCCCAGGCTCGTAGACGGCGGTCTCCACCCAGCCCTCCAGGGTGACGGTCTCCACGGTGATCCGCAGCGGCCGGGGGACACGGCCGCGGACGCCGAAGAACGACAGGCAGCCTTCCCCGGGTTACCCTCGACGGTCTCCCCGAGGGCTGGGCCACCGAAGCGGCCACCATCACCACCGCCTGGCGCCCGCCTACACCTCAGAACCAGTCTGGGGCCACGATCTCCTCGCCCTCGCCCTGAGGCTCCTCGAACCGGGCGAAGAAGTCGTCCAGCGCTTCCGGCGTCACGACGAGCGCGTTCGCGTCCCCCCGTGCGTTGCGCTCCGCCAGCCGACGCAGCAGCTCGTCACGGGCCACGGGGAAGTACAACAGCCGCCACCGCCCGCCGGCCGACTCCACCAGCGTCTTCATCGCATCACGGTCCTTGCGCGGCCACAGCCCGTGGTCCCACGCCACATCCCGGCCCTCCGCGACCAGCTCGGCCAGCCGCTCGTGCAGCTCGGCGACGACCGGGGCCTCTCTCTCGAAGTAGGTGTTTTCCGCGTAGTCGACGCCGTACCGGCCGTGCCGCTCAAAGACCACCTCGTCCACCGACAGCCGCACCGCCCCTCGAGGCTCCAGCACCCGCTGGGCATAGGTCGTCTTTCCCGATCCGGTGAGCCCCACCAGCAGGAAGACCGTCGGAGCGCCACTCTCGACCACCATCAACTCCCCTCATGCCCGCCGTCGTTCCCGGCCGCCGCCACCCGAAGGATCCGTCCGTGCCCGCCTCCGTCCTCGCCCGCGCTCTGCGCACCTACGTCCGCCACGCCCCCGGCACCCTCGGCAAGGCCCAGATCGTCGACCGCTTCCTCGACGAGCACCTGCGCACCCACCCCGTCCACACCACCGTCCGGCTGCGGTCCGGCGACACGGTCCCCGTCACCACCAGCGACGTCATCCAGCGCCCTGTTCGGCGAGTGGGAGCCGAACCAGTAGGCCTTCCTACGCGACCGGCTCCACCCCGGCGACACTTCATCGACGTCGGCGCCCACCGCAGCGCCTTCAGCCTCCTGGCCTCCCACGCCGTCGGACCCCACGGCCGCGTCGTCGCCATCGAACTTACCCCCGCTTCCACGACGACCTGACCGCCGCAGCCGCCGCCAACCGCCGCACCAACATCCACACCGTCCGCTCCGCCGCCTCCGACACCACCGGAGCCCTGACCTTGTACCTGGAGGACCCCTCCAACTTGGGCCACACCACCGCCATCCGCCCCGCCACGTCCACGCGACCGCCGAGGTCCTCATCGCCCCTGTCCGACCTGATCAGCCGGGCAGACCTCGCCACCACGCGCGTCATCAAGATCGACGTCGAAGGCGCCGAAGCCGCCGCGATCCGCGGACGCCTGCCCGCACTCCCGTACCTGCGCGCCGACGCCGAGCTCGTCGTCGAGGTCACCCCCCGGCTCCGAGCCAAACAGGGCGAGAGCGCCGCCGCAATCATTGCCACCCTTCGCACGCACGGCTTCCACCCCTACACGCTCACCAACGACTACGACCCGGCCACTTACCCCCGGGCCATGCGCGGGCCGCAGCCGCCCATCCGGTGCACCACGACCCCGAAGGACATGACCGACCTGGTCTTCGCCCACACCGACGCCACTAGCCTTCCGCTCGCGCCCTGAGCACCGCTGGCTGTTCTCAGGCCCCTTAGGGCTTGCCGGGAAACAAGTCGTGGCTTCCAGCTGTGGGGCTCGTTGGTCTGGTATGGGGAGACCGGAAGGGATCGAGGCCGTTCTGGCGGTGAAGTTCCAGGTGTTGTTGCCGCATCTGGACGAGCGTCAGCGTCGGCTGGCCATAGGGGCGGAAGCACTGTCGCTGGGGCATGGCGGCATCAAGATCGTCGCCGCTGCAGCCGGGGTCCGGGAGGCCACGGTCTCGCGTGGGGCGGCTGAACTGGACTCCGGTCAGGCCCCGTTGGGGCGGGTGCGCCATCCCGGTGGAGGGCGGAAGAAGGCGGCCGAGCTGGACTCTGGGCTGCGGCCGGCACTGCTGGCGCTGGTCGAGCCCGACGAGCGGGGCGACCCGATGTCGCCGTTGCGCTGGACGACGAAGTCGACCCGGAAGCTGTCGGCGGAGCTCACCCGCCAGGGGCACCGGGTCTCCGCCGACACCGTCGCCGGTCTGCTGCGGGAGGAAGGCTTCAGCCTGCAGGCCAACGCCAAGACCATCGAAGGTGCCCAGCACCCCGACAGGGACGCCCAGTTCCGCTACCTCAACGAGCGGGCACGAGACCACAGGGACGCCGGTGACCCGGTGATCAGCGTGGACAGCAAGAAGAAGGAACTGATCGGCGACTACAGGAACGCCGGGCACGAATGGCAGCCTGCAGGACAACCCGTGAGGGTCAAGACGCACGACTTCCCCGGCCAGGCCGCCAAGGCGATTCCCTACGGAATCTACGATATGACGGCGAACACCGGCTGGGTCAGCATCGGCACCGATCACGACACGGCGGCGTTCGCCGTCGCCTCGATCCGCCGCTGGTGGCAGGCGGTCGGCCAACACGACTACCCCGGCGCCCGCCGGCTGCTGATCACCGCTGACGGTGGCGGCTCCAACGGCTACCGCACCCGGGGTTGGAAGACCCAGCTCGCCGATCTCGCCGCCGAGACCGGCCTTGAGATCACGGTGTGCCACCTTCCGCCCGGCACCTCGAAGTGGAACAAGATCGAGCACCGGCTGTTCTCCCACATCACCATGAACTGGCGAGGCAGGCCCCTGACCAGCCACGAAGTCATGCTCCAGACCATCGCCGCGACCACCAGCCGCACCGGCCTCACCGTCCGGGCCGAACTCGACAGCGGTGAGTACCCCACCGGCATCCGCATCAGCGACGACGAGATCGCCGCCCTGCCCATCACCCGCCACCGCTTCCACGGCGACTGGAACTACACCCTCCACCCCCAGCGACCGACGGACACGGCGACCACCACCAGCACACAAGACGAGACCCTGGCGGACGGACCGGCCCGCCTCACGCAGCGTTCGTTACAGGACCCGCAACTGACCGGGATGACCCGCCAGCAGTTCAACGAACTCATCGACGTACTGACTCCAGCGATGGAGATTCAACGCGAGCAAGTGCTCCGCACCCGCAGGGGCCACGAACGCCTGGTGGCCCCCGGCACAGGCGCCAAACCCAAGCTCACCTCAGCCGACCGAGTCCTGGCCACCGTGCTCCACCTGCGGAAACTCGCGACCATGGACCTCCTGGGCCAGCTCTTCAACACCACCGCCATGACCATCAGCCGCGCAGCGAAAGATGTCCGCCCGCTCCTGGAAGCCCACGGAATTCACATCCCCGCCTCGACCGCCCGCTTCCGCACACCGACTGACATCGAGAGATTCCTCGACCCCGACAAGAACAAGATCAAACCGACGTGTTGATTCCCGGCAAGCCCTTACTGATCGTTTCAGAATGAGTTCAGTGTGAGGGCTTGGCGGTCGGGTCTGGTGGCGGCAGAGTGGTGCGGGTGTCGGATGATCTTGTGCCTGATGACCTGTGGGAACGCGTGGCTCCACTGCTGCCGCCCCGCCCGCCGAGGCGTCATCGCTACCCCGGACGTCTGCCGGTGGACGACCGTGCGGCCCTGCGGGGCATCGTGTACGTGCTGCGCAAGAACGTGAGCTGGAGGGATGTTCCCGCGGAGCGGACCGGCTGCAGCGGGGTGACGGCCTGGCGGCGGCTGCGGGACTGGACAGAGGCCGGCGTCTGGCCCCGACTGCACGAAGTCCTCCTGGCGGAGCTGCGCAAGGCAGGTCTGTTGGACATGGACGACTGCGCGATTGACGGCTCGCACGTCCGGGCCCTGAAGGGGGGGCTCACACCGGACCTTCGCCGGTCGACCGCGCGCGGCCGGGCAGCAAGCACCATCTGATCGTCGACCGGCACGGCACACCCCTCGCCGTGTCGCTGACCGGCGGAAACAGGCACGACGTCACCCAGCTGACGCCGCTGCTGGACGCGATCCCCCGCATCCGAGGACTTCGCGGGAGACCGCGGCACCGGCCGGGCCGGCTGTTCGCCGACCGTGGCTACGACTACGACAAGTACCGGCGCGTCCTGCGGGCCCGCGGCATCACACCGAAGATCGCCCGACGCGGCGTTCCACACGGCTCCGGGCTGGGCAAGACACGCTGGGTCGTCGAGCGGACCTTCGCCTGGCTTCACCAGTTCAAACGACTGCGGATCCGCTACGAGATACGCGCCGACCTCCACCTCGGACTGCTTCAACTCGCCTGCAGCATCATCTGCTTGAGACGCCACGAACCTCATTCTGAAACGATCAGTTAGAGGGGTGGCACGACAGCCTCATCGCCGAGGACCAAGAACCGGGCGGCCTTTCGGGCGAGCAGGGCTTCGAAGAATGCCGGGGCCTCGTCACCGAGCATCCGGTGCAATGCGACGAGACTCGTGATTGCAGTGTCGACGACCTCCTCCTGGACGTGCTCCCAGGTGTGGCTCCGCCCCTTCCGCGGATTGGTGGCCCAGGCGCCGATCACCGCCTGGGCCGACTCGCCCACCTCTTCAGTGAGTTTGAGGACCTGCAGGGTCCACTGCTGCTCAGCGGAAATCCCGCGCGCGGTATCGAGGCGGGTGAAGAGATCGGCGAGTTGGCCGATGGTCTCCCACGGGGAGGGGCTCAAAACGGGCTCCAAGGTCCTGGGGCCGGCGCAGACATAGCGCGACGGTGATTCGGTTTGTGGTCATTGCGCTTTTCAGCTGGTCAGTTCCGGCAGCAGGCCGGGCACAAGGCCGGTAGCGGTTCGTTGCAGTGCAGGACCCCTTTCGCCTTGGTGAAGCCGATGGCCCAGTGGCAGCCGTGCAGGCGCAGCGGCGCGACGAGTCGGCCGCCGACGCACAGGGCGTCGATCCAGGGCAGGTCCCAGGTGTCGACGGTGACCACGATGGCGTCGAATCCGCCCTTCGGCACCACCTTGGAGGGCAGGTGCTCGGCGTCCGCGGTGACCACACTTACCTGGCTGTATCCGGTCTCGTGCAGGAAGCGGACGGCCCTCTCGGTGACGACCGGGTCGATGTCGAGGGTGGTGACGTGACCGGTCGGACCGACGAGTTCGGCGATCAGCGCGGCGTTGTATCCGCCGGAGCCGATCTCCAGGACGCGGTGGCCGGGTTGGATGCGGGCGGCTTCGAGCATGTCGGCTTGTAGCCAGGGCGTCGGAGATGGAGCTCGTGATGGTTCCGTCGTCGCGGTGCCGGGTGGCGACGATGTCGTCGGCGTACGCAGAGGGGAGGGGGACCTCGGGGGCGAAAGCGTGCCGGGGCACGGTTCGGAAGGCGCTCTCGACTGCGGCGGAGCGGATGTGGTTGCTGGCGCGGAGCTGCTCGACGAGCTGGTGGCGAAGCTCGCTCGCGTCGCTGACTTCGGTGGCCGATGAAGTCGTCACGGCATTCCTTCCGGTGTTCGTGAACGGTTGAAGCACGGGGCGCAGGCAGGACCGGTGGGCGGGTCGGTTCACATGCCTGGCGGAGCGGTGGCCTGGCGAGGGCGGGGCGGTCAGGCGGTGTCGCCGCTCATCCGTCGCTGCAGCTCCCACAGTGTGCGGAAAAGTCCAGGCTCCTGAATGAGCTGGGAGTACGTGCCCTCCTGAACGATTCGACCTTCGTCCAGGACCACGATTCGGTCGGCAACGGCCACGTTGGTGAGCCGGTGTGTGATCAGCAGAACGGATCGGTCCTTGGCCAGCTCGCGCAGGCCGGAGAAGATCCGGTGTTCCGCACGGGCGTCGAGGGCGGCTGTGGGCTCGTCCATGACCAGCAGTGCTGCCTGCCTGTGGAAGGCGCGGGTGAGAACGAGGCGCTGCCACTGCCCGCCGGAGAGCTGCTGGCCACCGAACCACTCGCTGGTCAGGAGGGTGTTCAGGCCGGAGCGGAGGCCCGGCAGTATCTCCGCGGCGCCGGATGCCTCGCACGCGGCGAGTAGCGCAGCATCGCTGGTGTCGCCCTGCCCGAACGTGATGTTGTCGCGCATCGTCAGCGGCAGGTACGTGAACTTCTGCGGCACCAGGGCGACATGCTCCCACGCCCTCCACGGATCGAGGTCCGCCGTGGAGACGTGGTCCCAGGCCACATCCCCCTCGGTGGGCAGTAGCAGCCCGCACAAGAGACGCGAAAGGGTGGACTTGCCGGAGCCGTTCTCTCCAACCAGTGCCACGATCTCGCCCCGTTTCACGTGCAGGGAGACGTCGCTCAAGCTGTCCTTGGGGGCACCGTCGTAGCGGTACGTGACGTTGCGAACCTCGAAACGCTGCGGGGCGGAAGCCACCGTCTTGGTGCCACGGGAGTCGGCCATGGCCTGCCCGTGCGCGTTGTCGAGAAAACTCTGCCAGTCCTGCACGTACCAGCCTGTGCGTACCAGGCGGGCCCCGCCGTTGATGATGCCGCGCACCGATCCGGTGGCGGTCTGAAGGGCGAAGACGGCACCGCCGCCGGCCGCCAGGCCCATCCGTCCCGACGCCAGGAGCCACAGGAGAGCCGCCCACACCGCGATCGATGCGATCCCGCCGGCCAAGGCTCCGGCCAGTCCCATCCAGGCACCGGTGTTCGCGGCCTGGCGTTCCGCCGCGTTGACGGAGGCGGCCAGCTTCCGGTATCGGCCGATCAGGAAAGGACCGGCCAAACAGGCCCGCATCTCCTCGCTGGACTCCATGTAGGCCATGTGCCAGCGCAACTTGCCCAGCATCCGTCGCCGCCCCGAGGTCTCCAGGCCGGCGAGGTAGATCACGCGGGCGGAACGGACGTAGGCGGCGGCCTGCGGCAGGCACGCGAGGAAGAGAAGGGGAAGGAGAACCGGATGCAGGACGGTCAGCACGGCTGCACCAGCCGCGAGCGTCGCGGTCGCGGCGAGGACGTCCTGCGCTTCCTCGACGAGGTCAGGGGTGACCTGGGCGCCGCGGTCGGCGATGTCGTAGGCATCGTTGTAGCCGGGCTTGTTGTTGGCGGCCAGTTCCGCGCCGAGCGCGGCCTCGACCATCGTCACCTCCGCGGCCCGGCCGAGTACCGGGCGTAGACGGCCGGTGAGCCAGACGACCGCGATCCCCAACATCGCGCGCAGACCGGTGGCACCGGCGATCACGGCCAGTTGCGGGGCGGCATCCCACAGCCTTTCGGTGATGTCGCCCGAGGAGATCAGCGCGGTGATCGTGCCCGTGACCGCCAAGAGGCCGAGAGCCGCGAGGACGCCGGTCCCGACTTGACACACCAGCAGTCCGATCGTCGCGCCGCGGTCCACACGCCACGCCATCTGTACCGAGCGGTGCACGAGCGAGGGCAGGCGCCGCGCCATGGTGCGGGAGGTCAGCTGGGAGCCGGCCTGGAGCCGTGACTCGTCGCGGTAGAGGTATTCCTCCTCTCGAACACTGGCTTCCTGCGGTTCGTCGTCCGGCGCGGTTCCTTTCGGTGGCTGCGGCGGCTGGTCCTGTGCAATGGCCGAGGTCATCGTTCCCCCTAGGAGGGTCACTGCGGCAGAGTCGTGAGGTCTAACGACACGGCTGCGATATCGAACACACGTCATTCGGTCGTGCTGGAGAGCCCGCTATTTCCTGCGTGAGGGAACCCTGCAGGTGCGGGATCCCTGACGGCGCTTGGAGCAGCTTTGGGCGGAGAATGGCTGAAACGCCGACACCACGGGCTGCGGTGGAGAATCTGCCAGTTCCTGCCGGTCATCCGCTCTTGACCGGGATCCGGTTCGGTCTCCAGCAGCCTTTCCAGCCCTATATCGGCGTGGGCGACCGCGGTCGTCAGGGCTTGGTGCTGGTGGGCGGACATGACGCCGGATCCCAATCCGACTGCGGCGATCACCGCGTTCAGCGAAGGGGGCGAGCCGGCATCCTGGACGGACGCGGCGATGGGGTGGTGCAGTACGTCTCGGGCGGCGTAGGCGTCGAGCCGCGCCACATCGGCGATGGCCTTGGGCATCGTGCCCGCGCACTGCCCGTCGGAGTCCAGCTCAAGGGAGGTCAGGCCCGCACAGGTTTGAAGCGCGGCGGTCGACGGATCGGGGAGGGTGAGGAGCAGGGTGACTTCCTCCAGAGTGGGTTCGAGGTCGGCCCGCGTATCCGGTACGCCGACGGGACCGCAGTGGGCGCCCAGGAGCAGGCCAATGGCGGTTTCCCCGGATTCCGTGGGCTGGGTGGTGTCGATCAGGTCAAGGGCCTGCTGGTTTTGCCCTTGTTCCGCAAGGGCCATGACTTTGATCTGGCAGCTGTCGAGGAGCCGATTGCCGATGCCGCTTTGCCGGGCCATGGCTTCGGCCGCCACCGGCCGATGCATGTGAGGGTGGGGGCACCGTCCGCGAGCAGGGTGACCCACAGCTCCTGGCACCCCTGCCGGTGCTCGGCCTCGGGGCTGGTCACCACGGACAGGTCGACGGTGTGTCCGTCGCTCTCGGTCTTCTCCCGTTGCCACGCAGCGCGGTCGAGGAGGTCGCAGGCGGCCTCGCCTTGGCCGTGCGGTGTCAGTAGCTTGGAGAAGTTGACCAGCGGCATCAGCGACAGGACGCCGATCGGCCCCCTCATGCGTCCGGCGTCGGCGAAGACCTGGTGCTGGCGCCAGCACGGGTCGGTGGCCAGGCCGGGTAGGCCGACGTCGACGGCGATGAGTGCGGGCCGGGACGTTGTCCGTGGCGATCACACCGTCGGGGTCATACACGGTCAGCAATTCCTTCTGTAGGAGCGCATGGCGCTGACGGAAGGGAGTCCACCCGGGGCAGCACGTAGTACCCAGGCCCGCAGGGGCCGTCGCGGTGAGCCACGAGTCGGCTGGCCACTAGGAGCCGACAGGCGCGGGGGATGGTCTGCGGCGGCAGGCCGTGACGTCCGCCCAGCAGACCGGTGGGCAGTGGAGCGCCGGGACGGAAGCGACCGCAGTGGATGCCGTCCCGTACCTCTTGGTCGAATCCCCTGTCCTGCGGGTGCAGCTGCCCAGGCCTCAGCCGGTAACTGCGCCGGCCGCGGTAGGCGACTTCTCCGCCCATCTCCAGGTCGGCCATGGCGGCTCGAACATGTTCGGGTCTGGCCCCGAGCTGCTGGGCCAGCTCCTTCCCGATGGGGAGGACTGTGCCGTACGGGTAGCTGGCCAAGAGCACGCGGAGCTCGGCCAGGAGCTGGTCTCGTTGAAACCGGTGCCGGGCTTCACGCCGGCACGCCATATGCTCGTCCCACTGTGTCCATGCGGCTGTGTCCGCACCGTCGCTGGGCCTCACGACGCCCACTGAGTCATCGCCGGGTAGCAGGCGGCACCCTCGTCGTCGGGCGCGCGGTGGGTGAGCCACTGTCCGTGGGCCCGGACCAGCGCCACGGCTGCCGCGCGAGCGCCGGGCGCCACGATCGTCCCCCTCGCGCGTGCCCGCGAGGGGTGCTGGGGCCGGTGGGGTGTGATGCCGGGAGCCGGGGTGTTCATCGCCCTGCTCCGGCCGGTCCGTTCGGGGGCGGCGGGGTGGTGGTGGTTTCGTCGGTTCCGAGGATGCCGTGGGTGTGGGCCAGGCCGATGAGGTGGGGCACGTTCGCGGCTCCGGCCTGGCGTACGAGGCCGTCGGTCCGGGTGCGCAGGGCTCCTGTGGGGATGCCTGCGGCGCGGGCGATGTCGCCTCGCGGGGAGTGTTCGGCGAGGGCGTGGATGAGCCGCTGCCCTTCGGTGTCCGGCATGAAGGAGTGGCGCAGCGTGAGTTCGGGTGGTGGAACCTGCTTGAGGCGCAGGAGGGTGTGGGCGAGTACGGCGCGGGATGCGCGGGGCGGGCAGTGCAGGCGCAGGCGCATCGTGCTGATGTGGGAGCGCACGGTCTCCAGAGTCAGGTGCTCTTCGCCGGCGATTTCGCTGTTGGAGAGCCCCCACACGATGTGGGCGCCGATCCTTCTTTGAGAGGCGGTGAGCGGAGTGATCAGGGTGGTGCTGCGGGTCATCAGATGTCCAGGTGGGAAGAGGGGCGGAGGACGTTCGGTCTACTGCTCGGGCCGGGCAGTGCGGGGTGCGCTGGGCGCGTTCCAGGCGATGTACACGCCGAAAGAGCGCACAAGGTTGATGGACTGGCTGGCGTTGAAGAGTGCGGACATCGGGGCCGTGCCGTCGGCGATCCGGCGGACAGTCTCGATCTGCCACCCCCGGGGGAGGCGGGTGAGCCCGTCCATGAGGGTCTGTCCTGATGTGTCGGGCGTGGGGCGGCGGGCTTGCGCCGGCTCTGGGAGTGCTCCGGTGGAGGCGGCCGCCTCAGCGAGAGCGACTGCTTCCTGGAGCGTCGGGGGAGCCTGCGGGGGAACGGCGTGCCAGGCGAAGGGGGTGCGCGGGGTCAGCTGTTCCAGGATGGTGTGCTGCCACACGGGGGGCAGTTTCAGAAGGCGGTGGTGGAGGCTGACGGCTTGGGTCGCTCGCTGAGCTCTGTCGGCCAGTGTGGGGGTGTTGTGCGGGTGGTGGCGCAGGGCTGCGGCGTAGTGCGCTTCGGTGCGTAGCTCTTCGATGTGGGACTGCCAGTAGTCGGGGCCGAGGCGGCTGCGGGGCTCGCAGTTCACGCGTCGTCCCATGGCCAGGGTGTGGTGGATCGCGGCCTGGTCATGCGGGGGAAGGGCATGGAACGCGGCGGATCCCTTCCATGCTTCCCAGAGGAAGTGGACGGCGTCACCTGCCGCTTCGGCGACGTCCGTCCATGTCATGGTGTGCCAGTGGTCCAGTGTGCTCAGCGCCGCGGCAACCCGGCCCATGGTGCTGTCGTCGGGGGGAGCGGGCATGTCGGGCAAGGTCACTCCTGCAGGTGGTGCGTGGTGCGTGGTGCGGGCAGACGTCTGATTGCGTGTCGACCGCTGGGGGCGGGTGTCATCGCCGGGGTGCGGGGCGGGCGTCCGGGCCGCGGGCGGGGGTGCGCGAGATGGGGAGGGCAGGCGTCTGATGGGGGGAGAGGACGCTGTGACCATTGGCCTTTGCTCTGGCCGAGTGCGAATTCGGCGAGGCGCAGGAGTTGGATGTCGGATGTGCCCGCGGGGGCGAGGATGTGGTGGGCGTCGCGCAGGTATCGGCTGATGGGTGTGTCGGTCAGCAGGCCGGCTGCGGCGTGGATCTCCATGGCGGCGCGGGCGGAGTCCAGGGCCAGTTCTGTGTTGATGAGTTTGGCGTTCATCAGTTCGGTGTCGCAGGCCGCGCCGGTGTCCAGGAGGTGGGCGGCGTGGTAGGCGGCGAGCCGTGCTGTCATCAGACGGGACTGCATCTGCCCGATCTTGATGGTGATGTTGGGCAGGTGGTGGAGCTGGTTGCCGTAGCGGACGCGTTCGCTGGTGAAGCGGGTGGTCTGTTCCAGGATCGCCTGGTGGATGCCGAGGGCGACTGCGGTGAGGTTGGGGCGCCCGTACAGGACGCTGGAGGAGTAGGCGATGTCGCGGCCGTCTCCTTCGCGGCCGAGGCGGTTGCTGACGGGTATGCGGCAGTCGGTGAAGTGCAGTTCGCCGAAGCTGAATCCGTGGAGTCCCAGGGCTCGCACGGGTGGGGGAAGGGTGAGGCCGGGGCGGTCGGCTTCGACGAGGAAGCCGGTGAGGCCTCGTGAGCCGTCGCCGGTGCGGGCGACGACTCCGTGGAGGTGCCCGATGTGGGAGTTGCCGATATAGATTTTGCGGCCGTTGAGGACGTAGTGGCGGCCCTCGCGGCGTGCGGTCGTCTGCATGCCGAGCACGTGGCTGCCGGCGTCGGGTTCGGTGACGGCGATGGTGGGAAGGCACGTGCCGTCGGCGATCTTGGGGAGCCAGGTCCGCTTCTGCCGTGCGCTGCCGAAGTGGATGATTTTCGCGACACCGAGCTGGGATGCCTGGGCGATGGCGCCCATGGCGCCGCTGACCCGGGACAGTTCCTCGATGATGAGGGTCTTGGCGAGGTGCCCGGCGCCCATGCCGCCGTACGTCGTGTCGACGGTGACGCCGATCCACCCCCGCAGGGCGATGGCTGCCGCCAGCTGTGTCTCGACCGCGCCCGTGTCCTCCATGTCCGCGACCCGTGGGGCGATGTGGGACTCGGCGAAGGCACGGACCTGCGCGCGCAGTTGGTGATGGCGTTCTTCGAGATAGGCGTCGGACATGGGGGCTCCCTCCCTGGTGGCTGCTCGTGGCATGGGGTGGTGCGGGGGTGTCTACGGCTGGATGCCGGCGCGCTGGTGGAGAAAGGCCATGACATGGTCGCGGTGCTGCTTGATGAGGGTCAGGGAGTCCCGGCCGGTGCTCAGGTCGCGTTCCACCGGGCCGACGAAGCACACGGTGCCGAGGACCGTGTCGCCGTGCACCAGTGGGGCGCCGGCGTAGGTGCGGATGCCGATCAGGTCGACGACGGTGTTTCCGGCGAACCGGGGCGAGGAGAACACGTCGGGGAGGACCAGGGCTTTTCTGCGGTCGACGACTTCGGGGCAAAAGCCGTGGTCGAGGGGCATGCTTCGGCCGACGGTCGGCAGGTCGCTGTCCTCCCCGGGGGTGTGGAGCCCGAAGAACTGCTGCTGGTCGCCGAAAATGTTGACCATGGCGTAGGGGACGCCCGCCGCCTGGGCCAGACGCGCGGCGAAGGCATCGAGTTCGGGCGTGGGGCCGGTCAGGCCGAGGGCGTGCAGGAGGGCGTCCTGTGCGGGGTGTGGCGTGCCCGTGTGCGGGGGGTTCGGCAGGTTCGTCATGTGAGGGCTCCAGAAGGGAGGTTGCGGCGTCGCATGCTGTGTTCGACGAGGCGGATCAGTACGGTCATGGCGGACTTGTGGTCGCGGACGTCGCAGGTGAGAACCGGGACGCCGGGGCTGAGGCCAAGCGCTGTGTGCACCTCGGCGGGCGTGTAGCGGAAGGCGTCGTCGAACTCGTTGACGGCGACGACGAACGGTGTCCTCAGTTGTTCGAAATAGCTCACGGCGGCGAAGGAGGCGTCCAGGCGGCGCGTGTCGGCGAGGACGACCGCGCCGACCGCGCCATAAGCCAGGTCGGGCCAGGCGAACCAGAACCGCTCCTGCCCTGGCGTGCCGAACAGGAAAAGAATCATGGGGTGGGGCGGGTCGGCGAACGTGATGCGGCCGAAGTCCAGGGCCACCGTGGTGGTCGTCTTCTCCGCCACGCCGGTCAGGTCGTCGACGCCCTGACCGGCGGCGGTCAGGACTTCCTCGGTCGTCAGCGGCGGAATCTCGCTGAGCGTGGCGACCATCGTCGTCTTGCCGACACCGAAACCGCCGGCCACCACGATCTTCAGCTCCGCCGCCGACAGGAGCGTCGCCCCGGGTTCAGAGGCGGGTGCGTAGGCCATGAAGGAGTGCCTCCAGGAGATGTACGTCGGGATCGGTCCCGGCACCGGCGGGGTTGGCCCGGGCCAGCGCGTCGCAGTCGAGCAGGTCACCGATCAGCACCTTCACCACCTGAACAGGCTGGCGGGAGAGGGCGGCGAGCTCGGCGACGGACCGGGGCGCGCCGCTGCAGTGCAGCAGCAGCGCTTCCTTCTCCGCGCTCGGATGGACGGTGCCGGGGGCGGCCGGCCGGGTGATCAAACATGTGGTGAGCTGCAGTGCATGGGTGGCACGGGTGCGGCCGCCGGTGATCGTGTAGGGGCGGACGTCCCCTAAAGAACCGTCGGCCCATCCCCAGGCCGCCACGTCACAGTCCCAGCCCGCTGAACGAGCTGGGCCGGGCAGCCACGACCAGGTGCTCGTCCAGACCCCGGATGAAGGTCTCCATCTCGTAGCCGACCTGGCCAGGGTTCGCTTCCGGTGTGGCGACGACGGCCAGCACCGTGTTCACCGCGGACCGGTTGGTGAACTCGGCACCGGCGCTCATCACGAAGAGGCTGCCGCCGTCGTGCTCGACCACGACCTGCCGGATACCGCCGGGCTCATCGATGAACTGCTGGCGTCCCAGCGAGTAGAGCCCGGACGTAGCGGCCGCGAGCGTGTCAGCGTTGGCCAGCTGCTCACTGACGGCCAGTTTCAGGCCGTCTCCGGAGGCAAGAAGGGCGCCGACAGTCCCGGGCACTTTGCGAAGGAGCGCGTCGAGCAGCCCGCCGAGCTGGTGACGGGCGGGGTGGACGTGGGGAGCAGAGTCGTCGGAAGCCATGTGTTTCCTCCAGGTCAGGGGTGGGTGGGGGAGTGGGGCGCGGTCGGGCCGGCAGGGGGCGCCTGTCCGGTCTCGGTGGGCTTGCGGGAGCGGAAGCTCGCCATCAGGCCACCGGTGGCACGCCCCGCCGGTGCAGGCGCCGTCAGGGGAGGGGTGCGTTGTTCGGCGTCGCCCCGCCGTGGCAGCTGCGGCCGGCCGGAGTCCTGCGGTAGGGACTCCGTTGCGCTGTCGTGCGCCGTGCCCGGTCGGATACGTCGGGGGAGCTCGGCGGTATCGTCCGCGCCCGGCAGCGTGTGGGCCCGGCGCATGGGACCGGGCGGCGTGGGCGCTGTCCGGTGCGGGTTCTGCGCGGGCTGCCTCGGCTGACTGTCCTGCTCGACGGGGACAAGCAGTCCGGTCGGGATCACGACGACGGCCTGGGTGCCGCCGACGATGTTGGGCCCGAGCCGGATCGCGATCTTGTGCCGTCGCGCGAGAAGGGCGGCGACCAGGAGGCCGATCTGACCGTCACGCAAACGGGTTCGTAGGTCCGCGCTCTCGGGCTGGGCCAGCAGCCGGTTCAGCGACTCCCGCTTGTGCTGCGTCATGCCCGTTCCCCGGTCGAGCACCTCAACAGCTATGCCGCCCTCGGTCCGGAGGACGTGCACTTCCACGCGGTCGTTCGAGAAGCCGGTCGCGTTCTCCATCAGGGCAGCCAGCAGATGAACCACGCTCGGACTCACATAGCCCGGCAGCGCGGCGGACGCATGCTGAGAGGGCGCCACGCGGACGCGCTGGTACTCGGGAATCTCCTGCACAGCCCGCCGGATCACCGTGGCCAGCAGCACCGGCGCACTGTCACGGGGAGGAAAACTGCCGCCCAGGACGGCAAGGCTCTCGACCTCACGCCGGATCTGGGTCAGCAGATGATCGACCCGGAACAGCTCAGCCATCAACTCCGGATCCTCAACGTCCCGTTCGACATCGGAGATGACGGTGAGACTGCGATTGACCAGACTCTGCAGACGCGGAGCGATCGACGTGAAAACTTCCGCGAGCTCCGCCTGCGCATAGAGCTGCCGCTGTTGCCGCTGCTGCCGAGTCGCGACCGACACCACCGCCCGCCACGCCTCACCGAAGGCCGCCTCCAGGTCACCAGCAGCATCCCCGCGCGCGACCCCGCCACCAGGCGCGGCCGGCATCGGCCCACCGGGAAACTGCGTGACCCCTCGTTCGGCCTGATCCACCGCCCAGCGCACCTGCGCACGGCCCCTGCCGATGGCGGCTCTGACGTCGTCCAGAGCCCGGAGTGCGGCGTCCCGCTCACGGCGGACGTCCGCCACATGGATCAGGTTGCGACGGGCTCGACCTGCCTTCGCCGCGGCCCACCAGAGCGAAGCGGCGGTCGCACCGGCCGCTGCTGCGATGCTGAGCGCGGTGGGAAGCACCTCGACGCCATCGAGGAGCCAGCCCCCGGTCACCGCAGCTCCGGTGCACGCGCTCGCTCGGAACGTGGGCGGAAGGGGCGCCTTCCCGCTGGCATGCGCGCGATGCCGCCGCGTCGCCCCAGACGGGGCCGGGGCGTCAGACATCGCACCGCTCCCGCCAGGCGCAACCCTGAGGCATGACAGCGGCCGTAGCGTGCTCGACGGCAACGGCGACGCTCATGAGGTCCTCCGCTCCATGCCCTCGGCCGCGCTCACAAGCGCCTCGTACGTCGCCTCACGGCTCCACGCGGCACCAGCAGCCTCCTGCAGCGCGGCACTGACAACCTCTGCCGGGCCGAAGCCAGTCTCGTAGCAGGGAAACAGGCCGATCCGCACCACCATGCGGTGCCCGTCAATGGCCACCTCGGCAACCGGGCCGACCGCATGAATGAAGCGCACAGCACACAGCGGCAGGATGCGGACCGTCACGCTCGCCCCCGTAGGGCGCTCCCGGTCCACGAGCTCGGCCAGATGCCGGAGCTGGCCGGCCACCGTCGCAGGGTGAGTGCCACGCCCCCGCGCCAGAACGGTCTCGTCCAGCAGCACAGTCCACCGCTGACCGGGGAATCTCGACACCTGCTGCACCCACGCCGGCAGCCCGGGAACCGGCTCATCCCGCGAGACACGCACCTCCGGTTCCAGCAACACCTGCTGGTACTCCCGCGTACGCAGACCAGCGGGCACCACCGTGCAGTACTGGACGACCTCGCTCGCCGAGCGCATCAAACTGATGTGACGGGCCGCCGCCTCGTCACCAGCCATGTCCGCCCACTGGTCGTACGCGGCAAGACGGCAGCCGCCCCGCACGTGACGCCCACCGCGCTCGAAGTCCTGCGGGGGCAGACTCCGCACCAAGAAGTCCAACTCGTCGTCCGCCACACCGTAGCGACGTAACAGCACGGTTAGCGCGTCCGCACGAATGGGAGAGTGGGCCCGCTCCCACCTGTCGATGGCAGACGCGGACACCTGAACGGTGCGGGCCGCGTCCTCCAGCCCGATGCCGCGAGCCTCGCGCAGGCATCTCAAGTAGAGGCCCGTCATGATCCGGGCAGGCGCCTGCGGCACCTCGGCCGGTGGCGACGGAACAGCGTGAAGCATGGTCAAGAGATCCTTGTATGGGTAGTTGAACCGCGCCTGGACGACGCAGGGAAGGGACGACGTTCAGTCGTGCGTCGCCGGCGTGGCCATCGAGCGAGCGACGCGGAGCCGGCCGTGCAGCCGGGCGGCCCTGCCAGCGCAACCAGGACGGTGATGGCCCGCCCGCAGGTGCTGACCACTGCCGTGACACGGGCCTGGCCCAGAGGAAGAGTGCTCACGGCGAAGGCGAATGCCAGGGCGCAGGGATGACCGCGGTCAGTACGGCAAATCCGCCAAAGGCCTGCTGCCGGACACGGGGTCCACGCGCAGCCTGTCTGCCGATGACGCGAGTCGTACGTGCCGGCCACCGTTTCGCAGCAGGGCACGGGTGCGGCTCAGCGCGTCGTGCAGCGCGCCGGCCGGGGTGAAGGTGGCCCGCTCCGATCCGGCGCTGGCCACCCACAAACCCGTACAACCGCGATACCCGCCCGCACCACAGCTTCGGGACCGGGCAGCGGGGACGCAGTCGGAGTGCGCGGCCCTCCACCGGTGCACCGTCTCGGGCTCTACCGGCACCACGAGCTGGCGATGGATCATGCAGTACTTCAACGGCCCGACAGGGGTGCCCTGCGCGACGAGCGCGTCGATCGCCGGCAAGCCGAGGGCCACGCCGACTCGGACTGAGGAGACGCCCACTGACAGGTCAAAGGGCGGTTGCTCAGCGACGGCGACGCGCCACAGATGGTTGCTACGTAACGTCATGAAAATCTCCAGCAAGTGATCGGATCTGGTGCCGTGGAGGGGACGGCTGGCACGACACCAGAAACACGGGAGGCGTACTGGGCGCCCGAGGCACGCGTGACGATGGCCTCGAAGCCACCCCCGGGCAGAGCGGGCTGCCCGGCTAAACAGTCACCCGGGCACGGAGGTCAGGACAGCCCTCGGCGTCCAGCCCAGAACGATGGTCATCGCGCCAAGCAGACGGCCGCGGTTCACGAGCCAGCCCTCAGCAGTCGTAGGCGGTCGCAGCGGGGAGCAGCAACCCGCCGGGAAGACGCCAGGCAGGCACCGGAGAGAGGTCATGTCACCCCGCCTCGCGTGGCAGAGGCCGCCGCGGCACGCCGATGTCACCCGACGGCAGAAGGTAACCGGTGTCCTCGACTATGTCCATCAGCCTTGCGGGTGTCTTTGATGTCCAACTCGCTGCCATGAAAGGGCCTTTCGGTGCTACATGGACGGGTTCTGTTCTCCTGTCCATGTCGTTCTGGGGTGTGGTGTGTCGTTCGCAGTGCAGAGGCTGCGGTTGTCCGAGGACGGTCCGGTCTCGTACACCGTGGTGGGGGACGATGGCTTGCCCGTCGATGACGTGGAGGACTTCCTCGCGTACCTGACGGCGAGAGGTGCATCGCCGAACACGGTCCAGGGCTACGCCTACGACCTGCGCGACTTCTTCGTCTGGCTGGGACAGGTGGGCTTGGACTTCCGGCGTGTGCGGCTGGAGGTGGTCGCCCAGTTCTTCGATTGGCTGCGTCGTCCGAAGCCGGCCCGAGCGCCGGAGGTGTTCGTGCTGCCGGGGGTCGGCCAGGCCCTGGAGAACACCACGCTGCAGCGGAAGCGGGCCGCGCTCGCGTCCTTCTACAGGTTCCACGCGCGGCGGGACGAGGGCGTGCCCGCGCTGCTGGGAAACCTGCTGGCCAGGCAGCCGACAGGCTCCTACACGCCGATGCTGGCGCACACCCAGCGAGGGGGCGAGGTCGAGTACAGCCCGATTCGCATCCACGCCCACCGCAAGCTGCCCCGGACGCTGACCGGTGACGAGACGCAGCGGCTGATGGGCGCGTGCAACCGGCGCCGGGACCGGTTCCTGATCGCGCTCCTGGACGAGGCGGGGCTGCGGATCAGCGAGGCCCTGGGCCTGCGGCACGCTGACTTGAACCTCCGCAAGGGCGAGGTGCACGTCGTTCCGCGCGAGAACAACGCGAACCAGGCCCGGGTCAAGGGCATGAAGGGCCGGATCATCCCGGTGCGGCCGGAGCTGTTCGACCGCTACGCCGCCTACATGGAGAGCGAGTACGGGACGCTGGACTGCGACTTCGTGTTCGCCAACCTCTTCCGCGCGCCGATCGGCTCCCCGATGACCCGGGCGAATGTCAACGAGTTGGTCGAGCGGCTGCAGAAGCGGACCGGGATCACGCACTTCTCGCCGCATGTCTGCCGGCACACCTACGCCACACGACTGCTGCGGGCAGAGGTGCCGATTGAGGTCGTGGCCGAACTTCTCGGTCACGCCAGCCCGCAGACCACCGCCGAGATCTACAGCCATCTCGATGTCGAGGATCATCGCCGGGTACTCCTGTCGGCCGGGGTCATCAAGGACGGGGCACCGGCCCGGTGAACACGCCCCGCGCGAGAGCAGGCTCCGCCGGCCTGCTGGCCAGGCTGGTGGAGATGGTGCGCCCGGAGTTCCGGGCCGAGGTGTTCTGTCCACCGCGGGACAGCCCGGTGTTCTTCCCCGGCGAGTGCCGCATTCCGGCCTGCCCGACGACGCTGACCATGGGCCGGCTGAAGCTGTGCCGCACGCACCACCACCGCTGGGCGGCGGCGGGACGACCAGCCGATCTGGACGGTTGGTCCGCTCAGGAGGATGCGCGACTGCGCGAACGACGCCAGGTCTCGGCCTGCCGGGTCTCCGGGTGCAATCGGGCCCGCGCCGCCCACGGTCTGTGTCACCGCCACTCCTCGCGGTGGACCCACGCCGGACGCCCACCCCTCGCATCCTGGCTGGGACGGGCCCTCTATCAACCGCCGCGCAAGCCTTGGTCCGCCGAGCGGACCTGCGACTTCCCCGACTGCCCGCGCTGGACCGACAGCACCGACGCTCCGCTGTGTCACACCCACCACAACCGGTGGCGCAAGCACGGCCGACCGACCCTCGACACCTGGTACGACGACCTCGCGCACCGCGGAGACCCGAAGGTCCGTCTGGACCAGTTGACCCCCGCCCTGCGCCTGGAGTTCCAGTTCGGTCTGCAACACCGGCTCGACGAAGGACTGCGCTTCACCCCCGCCCGCGACGTCCGCCGCGCGGTCACCTGGGCCAGCGAGGCACCCATCACCAGCCTCCTCGACTGGGACGAGAGCACCTGGCGCGACCACGTCGCCCCGCTCGGACCCGGCGGGAAACGTCACGGCCACAACGTGGTGGCTTTCCGCTTCATCGCGGACACCCGCTTCGCCCTGGAGCACCTGCTCATCGCCGATGATCCATGGGCTGACCAGTACCCGCGCGACGTCTGGGACCTGCGGCACTTCGCCCTGGCCGAAGGAGAGACGCGCTACCCGCGCTTCGGCGCCATAGTCCAGCCCTGGCTGCGCGATCTGGTCAGACGATGGTGCCGCTGGCGCATCAGCACGAACATCAGCGTCAACACCGTCGCGCAGAACCTGCGCTCCCTGGCCCATCTCTCCGGGCATCTGCCGCCGCACGCCGCGCCGGCCGATCTGACGCGCGCCAGGATCGAGACGTGGCTCGCCGCCCTGGCCGTCGACTACCCGGACGTGTTCACCCGCCGGGCCACCATCAACTCGCTGGGCCGGTTCCTCGCCGACGCCCGCGCCCACGACTGGCAGCCGGTCCTGCCACGCGACGCCATCATTTACAACGACGCTCCGCCACCGCCGCCGGCCAAGCCCCGCTGGATCTCCGAACACCTGATGCGGCAGATGGAGAACCCCGAGAACCTGGCGTTGATCTATACCGACGACCTCCGCCTCATGGTCCCCCTGCTGATCTCCTGCGGCTTGCGGATGAAGGACGCCCGGCGCCTGCGGTTCGACTGCGTCACCCATGACGACACCGGCGCCCCCTACCTGACCTGGGTCAACCACAAGATCCACGGCCGCATCGCGTTCTTCCCCATCAGCCAGGCCCTGGCCGACGAGATCGCCGCACAACAAAAGCGCGTCCAGGCCCGCTTCCCTGCCGGAAGCCGTTTCCTGTTCCCCGGCTGGATGGCCAACCTCAACGGCAGCAAGGCCGTCTCGGACACCTGGTGCCGCGAACAGATGGAGACCTGGCTGGAGCGCATCCGCCTCATCGACGAGCACGGCCGCCCGGCTCGCGTGACCTTCCACCAGTTCCGCCACACGCTGGGCACCCGGCTGATCAATGCCAACGTCCCGCAGCACATCGTCCAGCAGTTGCTCGACCACATGTCGCCGCAGATGACGGCCATCTACGCCCGGCTGCACCAGAAGACTCTGCGCGAGCACTGGGAGAAGTCCCTGAAGGTCAACGCCGAAGGCGAAGCCGTCGTGCTGCCCGCGGACCACCCGCTTGCTGATGCGACCTGGATGCGGCTGTCCCTGGTCCGCGCCAAGGTCAGTCTCCCCAACGGCTACTGCGGAGCTCCGATCCAGACGGACTGCGAGTACGCGAACCCTTGCCTGGACTGCCGCTTCTTCATCACCACCGGCGACTTCCTCGACCAGCACCGGCGCCAGCGGGACGAGACCCGCAAGCTCATCGGCGATGCCGAGAAAGCCGGGCTGTCGCGCATCGTCGAGAGGAACACCCGCACGCTCGGCAAGCTCGACACCATCATCGACGCCCTGGAACAGGCCGGCCCGCAGCAGATCGTGGCCGGTGGGAAGGTGACCGATCTCGATGCCACCGGCTGACAACGCCCGCTTCCTCGTCGAAGCCTCGAAGGCCCGCAGCCGGCAGGCACGCGAGCGCGCCGAAGAGGCCATCAAGACGGCAGCCCGCCGCAGCGAGCGGCCCACCGTTGTCGGCATCGCGAACGCGGCCGGCGTCTCCAGGTCCTGGCTATACACGCAGACCGACCTCATCACCGCGATCAACCAGCTCCAGCAGCGAGCCCCGGCACCCCACCGCAACCCTCGGCACGCGGCCAGCGATGTCTCCCTGCACCGCAGGCTGGAGACCGCACTCGAACGCAACCGGCAACTCCGCGACCAAGTCGCTGACCTCACCCGGAAACTGGAGACCGCCCACGGGGAGATCCGCCGCCTCCGCACCCTGGCCTAGGACCTCTTGCAGGTCACGAGCGGAGGTTCGATCTCGGGGCCTGCTGGCGCCAGCGGAGCTCCCGCCTGCGACGATGCGCCCATGAGCTATGACCTCGCTGTTTGGGACGGTGACCGTCCCCTCGACAATCACCATGCGGGCTCGACCTACGACGAGCTCTACGAGCGCTACCTGGAATCGGACGACGTCGTCGTGCCTCCGGAGCCGCGCATCACGGCCTACGTGCAAGCACTCGTGGCGCGATACCCCGACGACGAGCGCAGTGTCGTATGGGCGTCGCCACCGGTCCTCGACGAGGCATCGGGCCCGATCGTGTACCTGCTCATGTCCTATGGCAAGGCTGAGGAAGTGTCCGAGTACGCCGCTGCGCTGGCCCACGAGCACGGACTCATCTGCTTCGATCCGCAGGGAGAATGCCTCCGGTCCTGACGAAGACATGTCCGTCTCGTAGTGCCCCTGGTCAGCAGCCTCTTCCGCATCCGAAATCGACATAACCTCGAACACGATCACGCCATTGCACAGCACACACCAGCCGACCCCGGGGGGCCCGATTAAGACTTTCGCCGCCAGATAATCCACCGCGCTGGCCGACGGGCACGGAGACGAGTGCTCACACAAGGCTCCTTCGGCACGCAACGCCCCGAGTACCGCCCGGATCGCCGATGCGAATCTGACCAGCGGCATCAGGGCTTGGGCGTGACTCACCGGCACCTGAGCCTCACAGACCCAGGCGACTTCCAGCGCTCTGGTCACAGGCTCGGTTCGGGTGGGTGCAAGTGTCCCGAGCTGCATGAGGTGACCGCGCAACCGGAGCATCAGGTCATGGATGTCCTGATCGCTCTCAGGAATGGGGCAGCCATCCGTCAGGACCATGGCCAGGGTCTCCTGGGCGGCGGAGACAACACACCGGGTGGGGGTGGAGGCAGAGCGGCGGCCGATGAGGAAGCGGGCCAGATTCACGACGCAACCTCCTCAACAACGAGATCCAACTCGAACCACACCGTCTTGCCGTTCGCGCCCAGCAAGGAGAGGTCCGTTCCCCAGCGTGTGACCAGGGCATCAAGCAAGTGCAGTCCCCGGCCAGCCTCCTCATCCGCAGTCGCGACACGGGGGCGCGGTCCCTCGATGGACGGGTCCTCCACCTCCACCCGCAGGCACCCGCGCCCATGTATGGCGCTCAGGACGAACCGGCCCTCCGGCCTGCTCGCGCACCCGTGCACCATGGCGTTCACCATCAACTCCTGGGCGACAAGCACGACCGTGTCCGCACACTCGGCGAGACCCGAGCTCCGCAGCAGACCGGCGAGCTGACGCCGCGCACCGGCGACAGCGTCCGCCCGGGCGGGCACCACCATCGCCACCTGGAAGTCACGCATAGGGCAGGCCGGCACGCTCTCGCCTCCGGACGGACATCCGTCCACTCCTCGGCCGCTGCGCGCTTGCACGACGGCGCGCATGCTCCGAAGGCCGGCAGTTGGGTACTGCAGGTTCATCTGGCAGCTCAGCGGTGGTGCGACCGGCGCGGCCGGTCGCATCCGTTCTGGTAGCTGTCATGGTCATGAGCACATTCCTTCCGGCGCGGGATACTCGGCTGTCACGGGGGAGAAGGGCTCTCCGTCACCACTTGAGCCCTAAGCGGCCTGGCGGCTGATAGCCAGTCAACGAGTCGCGAGCAGCTGGCAACAGGAAGAGTTCCGGTTTCGTGCACACCGACCACCCGGAAGACTTTGCGTTCGCGTTACCCTCAATCTTGGCGCGAGAATGTCGGCAGTACTACCTTCCGTACATGGGAGCGAACTTCATCCTTCAGAGCCGTATGGATAAACTCGGTCTAACGCAGGACGAGTTGGCAGTCCGGCTCAACAGGGCGCTACAGGAGATCACAGGGCGACCAGGGGAGATGTCGTCGCGGACGGTCCGGAACCTGCTCAACGGGTCGAGTCGACGCCCAATCGGTCGTACTTGCGCAGCACTTGAGCGTGTGTTCGGCTGCCCCGTGGCGGACTTAGGGTTCCGCGCACCCAGCTCCATGCAACACCCCCCGGAGGGCCCTGTGCGGCGTCGTGACTTCATCGTCTCCACAACGGGAACGGCGGCCGGTGCTGTCCCCATCTTGAAACAGCGCCGGTCAGTGGGCATGACAGATGTAGCCCGAGCCGCAACCGGCATGAACGAGCTTGTGGAGGCGGACGACCGACGAGGCGGTCACACGTCTTTGGAGACCGCGGCCCTCGAAGGCCGGGCCAAGGTTCTCGAACTCCAGCAGCGGAACGCCAGCGAGCGCGTACGCCGTGCTCTGTACGCGCTCGCGGCCGAGTACACCACCATCGCGGCCTGGTCGTGTATCGACCTGCGCGATCTTGACACGGCGCAGATGCATCTACACGAGTCGACCACGTACGCTGGCCTCTCTCAGGACCCGCCAACAGGGATGCGTGTTTGGGTCAACATGGCCATGCTCGCCTACCAGCGGAAGAACGGATCGGAGCAACTCGCCGCAGCGCAGGCGGCAAACGCCTCCCGAGCCGCCCGAAGAGATCCGTTCTTCGGCTCCATAGGTCGCGTCCGCCTCGCGCTGGCCCACTCGATGCTGGGGGATTCGCGCGCCGCGAAGAGGTCTCTCGCGGCGGCACAGGAATCCCTGGGCAAGGCGGACGAGGACGAGCGTCCTCGTTGGACCGCGTTCTACGGGGCGTCCGAGCTCAATCACCTAGCGGCCATCATCCTCAATCACAACGGGGAGTCAGCCGAGGCTGAGGCGATGGCGCATCGCTCTCTGGCCCAGATTTCACCAGAGTTCCAGCGCAACCGTGGCCTGGCCACGTGTCAGCTCGCCCTTGCACAGCTTCGCCAAGGCGAGCTAGAGCAGGCCACGACCACGGCGGCCACTGTCTTCACGATTATGGATGGCGCTCCCCTGCCTGGACGGATGCGCACGTTGATCGGAGACTTTCACCGAGACCTGTTCCGGCTGGCGCCGTCTGCGACGTACGCCCGCGACTGGGCAGACCGTATGCGGGATGAATGGAGTCGAGCGTGACCACGGTGATCGACCTGCGGTATTTCGGCCATGGAAACCTCCCGGAGGGCTTCAAACAGATGCTGATTGAGGTGCATGCCGACTCCTACGCCGACGCGATGGACGACGAGTTCAACCAGCGGTTCCCCTGGTTCGTCGACCACTGGTCAGAAATGGGCGGTTTCACCTGCGTCGTCGCCTTCGACGGAGACGAGCCGACCGGCTTCGCGTACGGTGCGCCGCTTCAGCCGGGTCGCGAATGGTGGCGCTCCACCGAGTTCGAACCGAACAATGGCTACACCTCGACGTATGCCGTTTCCGAGGTCATGGTGCGGCCGCAATGGCGGAAACAGGGTGTCTCGGATCGCCTGCACGAGGCCCTGCTGCAGGAGCGGAGCGAGGATCTTGCCGTACTCCTGGTCGACGTGACTCACCCGCAGGTCCAAAAGCTATACGAGACTTGGGGCTATGAGAAGGCCGGCGAGCAGCGGCCGTTCGCTGACTCCCCGCTGTACGCCGTCATGGTGAAGAGACTGCACCCCTGAACGCGGTCCCCCGGCGGAAAGGGCGGAGGCGCAATGCTGCAGTGGTGGGAAGGCCAAGGCATGCCCAGCGAATGGGCCGGTCGGCGATGTCGTACGCTTCGAGCTGCAGGTCGGCGGTCAGCAAGCACCACCGGATCGGCTTGGGGGATGCGGAACCAGCGAGGCTGGCATCGCACATTCGTACCGTTTCTCGTGCTGTTTTCGAGGCCGGAGCCGGCGAGGGCGAAAGCGCCGCTTTGCGGAGGCTCGTCACGGGGCGATTGCCCTTCTCTGGCCTCCAACGTAGTCGCACGTCGCGCTGCGCCCGACCACTGCGCCAGGGTAGAGAGGACGAACAGTTGGCCCCCGTCCCACGTAATCGTGAGGCAGCGCGGGTCGGGACCGAGTGTTGGTGGACTCCGGGCCTCTGTTAGACAGCGAAGCGCGATGAGAGGTCACTCCTGGGGCTCGACTGCCGGAAGGTAGATGCTGCGCTCGCTGTCGGACAGCGGTGATGCGGTGAGTGGGGGCAGGGCCGATCCGCGAACCGCCGCTGCGACGACGTTCGGGCAGCAAGCACCACGTTCCCGTCGGCTGAAAGGGACCCCGCTTGCGTGTCGCTGACCGGAGGAAAGCGCGACGACGTGCCACAGTTGCTGCCGCGCGCAAGGTCTCGTCCCTCTCGGGTCTGGGCCCCTCGTCAAACCTCCGGCACGTCCTCCAGCTTGCCCAGGCCGGCCGGGGCCCTCGATGAGGAGCAGCGCCAAGCTCCTCCAAAGCTCCGCGCGGGTGTACTACCCGCAGCGCACGGGGCCGTGGTGCGGCCCGTGTGCCGCGGCCGGGACGAGAGGGAGACGACGACACGGCAGAGGTGCAGACAGGACCGACCGCTGTCCTCGCCGCCTGACTGCTACGGTGCACTGACTCGTCAACTTGCTGACGCTTCGCGCTTGGCGCGGGCTCGGTCGACGAGGGCGCCAAATATTGGCAGCGTTAGGCCAGCGAAAAGGAACAAGACGGCCATACCGCTCAAAGTGGGGCTTACGACTTCCTCTACTTGAAGCGAAAATGGTTTGTCGAGTGTAAAGAGAACGATGTACGAGCCCTTGGATATGGTGTAAGCGACGCCCAGCGTGGCAGCCATGGAGGAGAGTGCGAATCCGGTGCCGCTCCACGGCCGAGATCCCCACATTCGCTGTGCCGTTCGCCCGCACATGAACGCCAACTCTCCGCATGTCAAAAGTACGTACGACAAGTAAATAAGGAGATAAGTTGCGACCGTGGGCTCCGACACGTGCGCAGTGGTAAACTCCATACCCGGACGGTTGGTAGCGAGAAAAAGCGGAACCATTATGGCGAGTTGGACCATCGCCGCGAAGCCTCGCTGGAACATTGCCGCACGCAAATATTCAGGCCTGTAGGCAAGGTCCACCATGGTGATTTGAAGGGCAGCGCACCATAGGACAGCGCATATATGCGCTATGAGCTTGCCAATGTTGGGTACTCCCGTTACGTCCTCGGCGTATTGGGCCACCGCGGGAATAGCGAACAGTACGCCCAGCGTGCAGACGCCGAAGGCGGCGGCGATGGACCAGGTGGCGACGCGTGGATTCTTGCGCGCCCTCCTGCCGCATAAGGCCGTGACAATTAAACCCGCCGTAGCGCAAATTCCGAAAACTGTGCCGTCAACCACTTGCAACTACCCTTCCAGTGCTTCGACCGCGTAGGCTGCGGCCTCCTGTGCTGTACGTCGTCGTCGGCCCTTAGGCTTCTCTGTGGGGTCGCTGAGTGTAATTGGGTCCAGCCCGAGATCGTCCCGTCGTCGTTTCAGGTCTGCAATGACGTTGAGTAACTCCCCCTCCGGTAGGCCCTCCAGTAGCGTCAGCAACGACAAGACACTGGGCAATCGGTCATCGAAGCGGCTAAGGAGCGGCAAAACCTGGCGAACTTTCACGTCCTCGAACGCTTGAAGGGCGTCCAGATCGTCATAACTTTCATGGGGGAGTAGGTGAGCAGGTGGAATATCCCCCAAAGCCTTACACAGCGCTATGACGGTATCCGTGGTTGGGTTGCCCTGCTTGCCGCTAGCCAGGTTGCCGATGGCTGTTCGGGACAGAGAGACGTTGCTGTCGGGGAGGGCCTCGATGTCTGCTGCGAGTGAGCGCGTCGTGTGCCGGCTGTCGCAGTCGGGGCGCGCCCGCGACATCAGTGCTCTGAGCTTCTCGCCCAGCGACCGGGAGGCGCTGCTCATGATGGCCTAGCACTTCCTCGCGCACCAGGGGAGACCCTGGGTTGACGACTACATGCAGCCATATGACGATCCCCCCGACGCCTTCTGATCATGGTTCTGGCCACTTTAGTTGACAGTGCCGAGCGTGCACGGCAGGATCACAATAGGGCACCACTTCGCTACCTGCTGCTACGTCGCAGGGCAATCGGCATGCAGAGTGCTGCCCGTGCGCAGGTCCAGTCATGCCTGGCAGTGAGGCATGGTTGTTCGGCTCGCAGTCGAACCCGCGCTCACGGACGGACATTTCACCATCGGTGACATGCTGTGCAACTGCGGCGTGTTGCACACCCTGTCAGGTCGGCGCACGAAGCATAGGGGTAAGAGTGACGCAGGTTCCACAGCCCACGGGCAACTTAGGGGCAAGCGCAGGGAAGCGCGACTCTGGGCAGCCGCAACGCTGTGCATCGTCGCGAACCCAGCCGCATCGCGACGCTGATCGCGTTGAAGGAAGTCGGCGTGACGAGACACGGCATGTGCGCGCTGCCGGGATTGCGGAGGCCTACCCATGGCGACTGCGGGAGCTGATCCAGGGGCGACGCCGCTACCTTCGGCTGAGTCAGGAAGCCGTAGCGGCGCGTCTGGAGATCAGTGCGCGTGCCTATGGCAACTGGGAGCGTGGCGTGGTGAAGGAATGGACTGATCAAAAACTCTATTCCTTAGCTGAGGCTCTGGAAATGACGCAATTTCAGACCGTCCGGCTTTTTCGGCTCGCTGTGGACCGGGTGCCGCAGCCGCAGTTGCGAAGTCCCGTTCGTGGCATGTCAACCGGCACTTCTGTTTCGGCGCTCCTTGAAGACTATAGAGTTTTGATAGAGGCGCAGTCGCTCCCCGCGTTCCTGATCGACCATGGTTGGAACGTTCGTATGAGTAACGGAGCCTTCCGGATGCTCTTCGAGGGCGTGTCAAGGCGTCCGGCTTCCATGCCGGCCACCAACTTCCTTCGCTTCGGCCTGTTTCATCCTGATGCGGCTAAGGTGCTCGAGGGTGATACTGCCTGGAAGTTGTCGATCCTTGCTCAATTGGCAGTAAGTCTTGAGTGCTATGACAGCGATCCAGCGCTTCAAGTGATGCGAAGGGAGGTCTACCTTGATCCCAGGCTGAGAGATATGTACCTCAACGACGTGCCGGCCTGGATCTGCGGCCCTGGGTCTGACCTGATCCATCAGGAAGATCTCCGTCTTATACGACACCCCGATCCTGAACTGGGCCTGCGAGGCTGTCGATTTGTTGAGGAAACCCCTCGCGCCTTGCAAGCTTTGGGCTTCAAAAGAATTACGCTCGTATTGCAGGAAGTTGACGCGCCATCGGAGGCGGAGCGCAGCGGCTGCCGCCCCTTCTGCCATGCGGCGTAGTTGCCTAGTACTCCAGCCGTAGATCATGATCATAGATGTGAAGGTCGCTCGTCGGTAGCCTGCGCGTATGGCTGAAACCTCGGACGAAGCGCAGTTGATCGCGGACGGCTTCGGGCGTGTCCTCGTCGAGCTGGAGTGGTACGACGGACTGCGCGTCGGCCTCGTTGACATCAACGGGCAGCCCCACTACTTCGACGGCTACGGCCAATACCTGGGCGACGAGGCCGACGAGTACCGCGTCTGGCCTGCGAGCCCGGCCGCGGTGGAGTTGGAACGCGAGCAGTGGGCAATCTACGTCGACTGGAACGAGCGCCAGGGGGCTGGGGCTCCCTATCTGGGCCAGGCCGGGATCGACGCACGCTACGACGAATTGGACGCGCAGTTGGCGCAGTACCGTCAGGCGCCGGCCGATGCGCGTCGGCTTGCCGGTGAGCTTCGGTATACCGGCGCTGGTCACCGAGTGGAAGGGACCGGCTACTGGTTCCGATGGCGTCCGAGCAGGTGAGGCCGCCGTTGATCATTAGGTGTTGTGTGGACAACCAATGATCACGCGGCGACCTCGGCCGCCAGCGTAATGCCAGCCCACTGGCAGGAGGCATTCGAGACTCTGATGAGCCGGATCGCGACCCGGTTCGCCCGAGTTGAACCCCGCCGCCGGGTAACGCGGTTGGTCTCCGGGCTCCTGTCGGGCCTGCCGCGGAAGAATTGCTGGACCCTGGCCGAGCACGCGGGTGACGCCACCCCGGACGGCATGCAGCACCTGCTCCACCGCGCGAAATGGGACGCTGACGCGGTCCGCGACGACATACGCACCTACGCGGTCGAGCACCTGCACGACGAGGATGCGGTGCTCGTGGTCGACGAGACGGGGGATCTGAAGAAGGGCACGGCGACCGTCGGCGTCCAGCGGCAGTACACCGGCACGGCCGGCCGTATCGAGAACGCCCAGGTCGCTGTCTACCTTGTGTACTCCGCTGCCCGCGGACACGCTGCCATCGGCCGGGCCCTGTACGTGCCGCGCTCATGGACCGAGGACCCGGACCGCTGCCGACGCGCGGGCATCCCGGACGGCTTGGCGTTCGCGACCAAGCCCCAACTCGCGGCCCGCATGGTCGAGCGAGCTCTGGACGCGGGAACACCCGCGCGCTGGGTCGCGGGAGACGAGGTCTACGGCGACAACCCGCACCTGCGGACCGCCCTGGAACAGTGTCGGACCGGCTACGTCCTGGCCGTCTCCAGCACCCACCCCGTCGTCACGCACGCTGGGAGGTTCCAGGCCAGGACCCTGGCAGCGCGAATCCCGAGCCGGGCCTGGCAGCGGCTGTCGGCCGGAGCGGGCGCGAAGGGCGAGCGGTACTACGACTGGGCACAGGTCGACGTTCACGGCCCCACCGGTCGGCTCGGACAGTGGTGCCTGTTGGTCCGCCGCAACCGCCGCACGAGCGAACTCGCCTTCTACCGCTGCTTCTCACCTCACCCGGTACCGCTGTCCGAGCTGGTGCGGGTGGCCGGACGGCGCTGGACGGTCGAGGAGACGTTCCAGGCCAGCAAGAGCCTGACCGGTCTGGATGAGCACCAGGTCCGCCGCTGGACCTCCTGGCACCGCTGGGTCACCCTCGCGATGCTCGCCCACGCCTTCCTCGCGGTCACCGCAGCCGCGGAACGCCACGACCGGCCTGCGCACGACGGACTGATCCCCCTGACCGGCAACGAGATTCAGCACCTGTTCGCAGTCCTGGTCAGCCCCGTCCACGACCTCGCACATCGACTGCGCTGGTCGCACTGGCGCCGACGCCACCAGGCCCGTGCACGCCAGTGCCACTATCGGCGGCTAGACGCACTCCAACAACGAAGATCATGATCTACGGCTGGAGTACTAGACCCAATGCCGTGTAGTTAGGGGTGCCGTGGGCGGTGTCAAGGGGCGGGCGTCAGGATGTGGACGCTGATCGTGGCCCTGTAGGTGGTGCGGTCGACGGTGCCTCTTGCGTTGTATCTCGAGATGGCCCGTTTCACGACGCGTGGACGGGTGCGGACACGGCGGTCGGGCATGAGGGCGGCCAGGATTCGGCGGCCTATGGTGCCGACGAGGTCGATCACGGCGCCACTGAACACGCCTGCGGCCTGGATGACCAGATCGCGGGCGGTGTTCAGGGCGATGGAGAAACTCGCCCGGTCGGGGTCGGTCCCGGGCCGGCTGGCGGTGGCGTCCGCCATCGCCAGCCGCAGGACCTGGTAGGTGACCAGCACTGCGAAGACTTCCTGGGCGACACCGGCGGGAGTGCGGGCACGAAGGACCCGACCGCCGAGGATCGTCGACTTGATCTCCAGATAGGTGGTCTCGATTTCCCACCGCTCGTGATACAGCCCGATCAGATCGCCGGCGGGGTGGGTGAAGGGGTCGGTCAGGGTTGTGACCAGCCGGTATGCGCCGGTGCGTCGTCCCTGTGATGTGCTGATGGTGATCTCGCAGCAGACAACACGGACCGGAACGGGTCCGATCCGGGAGAGCCAGGAGCCGTCGGGGAAGCGTCGCAGGACCGGCAGTCTGCGGTTCTCCTTCACCCGGACCAGGACGTGTGCGCTCCTCAAGGTGACTGCTTCGATCAGGGCCTGGACGGCGAAGTTCCGGTCCAGCAGGACGATCATGTCTTCCCGCAGGCTTCGGACCAGGCGTGGAGCGTAGGTGGTCTCACCGTCGGTGGCCGGACCGAATACCGCGTCCATGACGGTTCGGGTTCCGCAGGCGACCAGGATCAGAAGCCGCAGTGAGGGGTATCCCGCGCCGCCATTGTTGCAGCGGTGCCTGGTGAACTCGGCCTGGTTCGCGGGGCTGTCCGGCACTGCCATCAACGTGCCGTCGATGGCGCAGACGAGCAGTCCGTGCCACCGCGTTCCGGCGATCCCGAGTCCCGCGGCCGGTCCACGAAGCAAGTCGAACAGGTGACGCAACGGTCGGGTCCCGAGCCTCTTGCGGGCCTGGGCCAGCGCGCCGGCCGTGGGAGTCGCCGTCGGCAGTCCGTCCAGGCCGGCCGTCAGCCGCTGCCACACCTGCTGCCATCCGAGCCCCGGGAACAATGCCCCGCCCAGCAGCAGATACACCACCACGCGCGAGGGAAGGTCCCGTATCCGCTGCTGGGTTCTGCCGGTATCTGCCAACACCTCATCGACCATCTCGAACGGGACAATCCGTGTCAGCTCGCCGAGATGGCCGGGGGCAAACGCCCCTGCCGCAACCGCTACTTCACGAGAAATGACAGACTTGGCGGCCAACGGAGCTCCTGCTGAACAGTGATCTTGGTCGACACGGTTCTAGCAGGAGCTCCGTCACTTCATCAGCCTGCTTGACAAGCAGCCCAGAGCCCTAACTACACGGCATTGGTACTAGACCGTGTCCCACGTGCTGAGGCGATTGTTGGGCAGTTCATGGGGCGGGGTGCGTGGCGTTGGAATGTTCCGGACGGGCTGTGAGACATCGCGAAGCCGTTGATCCCTCCGTCGAGGGTGCGGTCGCAGGGCGGTGGGACTCGAAGCCACGCACCCGAGGCACCACCACCGCTTCATGGATCTCTGCTCGTAGAGACCTGTCGACCACCTACTCTGAAGGTACGACAGTGTCGGCGAGGGGGACGTCTCATGATCGTCGGGGTACACGGCATTCGCTGCCTTCGCTATCTGGCTCGGTCGGGGAGCCCGGAACTGGCTGCGCGACTACTGGCAGATGAGTGGGCGTCAGCGCTGGGCACACCGGCCCCGGCGAGCAGGTTCGAGGCCGCCTACTATGCTCACCTGCTGGACCTGGGGACTTCACAGGGAGAAGAAGATCCCGAACTACTTAATCGCCCCGGCCAGCAGTTGCTGATGGACTGGGTTTCTGCACTCGGGGCTCCTGCGGAGGTGACGATGGGGCGGACCACCCTGCCGGTACGCCAGGCGGCTGAGTGGATCGCACGACGTTACGGTGACATGGCCCGTCGATTTGTCGTCCACTTCTGTCGAGAAGCGGACACGTATGTGGCCGACCCCAACTCGGTTCACAGGCAGCAAGTGCGAGCAGAGCTGCACCGCGTGCTGGAGCTGCACCGTCCGCGTGTCGTTCTTGCACACTCGCTGGGATCCGTCGTGGCCTACGAAGCACTGTGGCATCAGCCCGTCGAGCTGGATCTGCTCATCACGCTAGGCTCGCCACTCGGTCTGCCCGGTGCTGTGTACGACCGACTGTCGTTGGGTGAGGGCAATGATGCGCGCAAGGGTGAGCGCCCGCCGCGAGTCCGGCGCTGGGTCAACGTCGCCGACATCGGTGACATCGTGGCCATCCCTCGGGACCTGCCTACCCGCTTCCCTGGCATCGACGTGCACCATGAGGTCTCCCTCGGCTTGGTCGCTTCGCACCAGGCCGCCCGCTATCTCGGTGTCCCAGAGGTGGCAGCCGAGATTCGCGCTTGCTTCTGACGGGATGTGTCCCGCACGGGGTCGTGCGGGACATGTGGTGGTGGGCCTTGCCTCTGGACGGTGATGCCCCGTCTCCCCGCAGGGCCAGGTGCGTCAGATGGAGCGCCGCAGGACGATGACTTCCCACTCGCACCCCAGCACCAGCCGGTCTCCGTGAAGTAGAAGCGAGGGCACCGTCCCCGGCACGCCGATGTCGGTCCGCTGTACGCCCGATGCGAAGTCCCACAGCCGTACGCCGCGGTCATCTGAGGCAGCAACAAGGAGCGTTCCACCGACGATCGTGCACGCCACAGCGTTGACGCCGCCGGCCACCGACAGTGGCTCTCCGTGGGGTCGCACCCAGCCGAGTCTGCTGCCAGGCTCCGGACGGGACAGGTCCCACAGCCGGATCTTGCCGTCCTGACCGCCCGTCACAGCAAGTGGTTTGCCGTCGAGGAGGGTGCAAGCGAGTGCTGTCGCCCATCCGCTGTGGGCGTCTACGGGTGGACACACCGGCAGGCCGGTCGTCAGGTCCCACAGGCGCAGTGTGCCGTCGTCGCCGCAGGAGATCACCATGGGTTCCGTGTCGCTCTCGATGCAGGTCAGGGCGTTCACACCGCCCTTGTGCCCGGCGAGCGGAAGTCCGCGTCGACGTCCCGTGGCCACATCCCAGCAGTGCAGGTGGCCGTCTGCGCCGCCGGCCACGACCAACGGGCGGCCGGCCAGCACGGTGGTGGTGACGGCGTGCACCGGGGCAGCGGCGTGAGCGAAGGCTTCACTGTACGGGGTGCCCCGTTCCGCATCCCAGCACTGCAGCAGTCCGTCCGGCCCGGCAGCGATCACGAGGGGACGTCCTTCGAGGCGGGTGACGGCCAGCGTGTGCACGCGCCCTGGCCGGTGCCCGCCGCCCCGGGCGTCGCCGAGGAGTGAGGGTGTGCTTCCGAGAGGGGTGACGCCTCCCGTCGGATGCTGGGACATGGGCGACGGGTTCTCATATTGCGTGCCCGAGGTGAGATCCCAGCGATGCAGGAGTCCGTCTGCACCCGCCGAGAACAGTATCTCGCGGCCACCGACGACTGTCTGTGCCAGTGCGTGGACCCAGGAGGTGTGTCCGACGGCGGGTACGACGCGTTGTTCGCCCATCGGTACGTGCCAGACGCGCAACGCGGCATCGACGCCTGCCGACACGACGAGGGGAGGAAGCGACTGCGGTTGGGCGAGGGCAGTGACGGCCCCCATATGGCCCACGAACCGGCTGTGCTCAGAGCCATCGCGGGGTTCCCACAGGCGGATCGTGCCGTCCCCGCCGGCGCTGAGCACCCGCGAATGGCCGTCCTCGTCCTCCATGGTGGCGAGTGCGTACACTGGGCCGTCGTGGCGCGGGACGGAGTCCGGGCGCAGTGCCCGACCCGTGAAGTCCCATGTTCGCACGGTTCCGTCCTCGCCCCCGGTCACTACGTGGGGCGTACCGTCCAATTTCGCGTAAGCGAGAGCGTTTACGCGGCCAGGGTGGTGGAATGTTCCGTTCTCCTGGGGGTCACCGAAGAGCGGGCAGATACTCACGGTGCCTTCGTCATCTGCGACAATTACAGACGGAGCGTCGTTGCCCGGTACGCATATGAGAGCTGTCGTGCGGCCCAGTCCTGACCGCAGCTCCTCTGGCGGCAGGATGCCTGTGAGATCCCAGAGCACCAGCCGTCCCGCGGTGTCCGCCGTCAGGACCATGGACTGATGTGCCAGGTCCACGGGGGTCATCGACCTGACATCTCCACTTCGGACACCGCGCAGACCAGGCGTGTCAACGGGGGCGAGCGTCGGTAGGGAGCGCACGGTGAGAGAGTCGTCCGAGCCGGCCACGACGACCACTGACGTGTTGCCCATGCGAGCGCACGCAAGCGCTCTGATCTCCCCGCAACCTGGGTCTGCGGTGTGCATCAGCCGCCCGTTACTTGCGTCCCACACTCTCAGCCGGCCGCTACGGCCGCCGGTCACCACGATCGGAATGTCGACCAGCGCACCGGCCAGGGCGGTCGTCCTGTCCTCGGGTAGGTGCAGTGTGAACGCGTGCGCGGCACTGATCCGGCTCCCGGTGGCCCATTGCGGGCGCCACGGCATGTCCTCGCCACAGCCCGGGCCAGGTGCGGCGAGGCGGTCGGCGAGAGTGTGCGCCCGGTGCCTGGCCGCGTCTATGGACAGGATGTGCCGCCTTTGCTCGTCGGACGTGCGTCGATGTACGTGTGCACTGGTGCGGTAGACGGCGGAGGCACCACGGGCGGCCTCGGAAGCCGTTCTGCCCAACTCGTGGTCGAGCCAGTCCGGGTCTGCGTGGACCAGGAACTGGGGCTCGGTGCACAGTTCGTCGAAGCGGCCCGCATCAAAAGCATGCTGTGCGAGATGGCGGCGCAGGTAGGCATCGAGCCCGGCCCAGCGGGGCGGACCTCCTGGCACCGGGCCGCTGAGCGAGCCGATGAGTGCGCTGTACACCGTGCTTGCCACCCGGCGGTCCACCGATTCGGGCCGCTCGTTCTCTGCGGCGACAGTATGCGCCGTCAGCCGGCGCAACTCGTCAGCAACGCTCTGGTGCAACAGTCGGTAGAGCACGGTCCCAGTTGGGTCCGGTACGGCCCGTAGGAAGGCACGCAGTTCGCCGAGCAGCTGAGCGACCTCGGAGCTGCTCACGAGAACCGGTGAAGTGTCTGCCGACGGCAGGATCTCGGATACGTCGGCTACCCCTGCGCGCCCTGTTTCGGCCGGGTCCGTCCCTGCTGCGCCGTCGTCGGGCGTGACGAAGACGCGCGCCACGGCAGCTACGAGAGAGACTGGCATTCCGTCGCCTTGCGCGAAGGACAAGGCGACGAGAACCGGTCTCAGTAGCCGGTGCGCGTGCCCATGCACGAAGCCCAGATCGAGCAGATCGGGCAGACTGCCGGGCACCTTGGCGCCCAGTTCGCAGGCGGTGGCCGTGTCTCCCAACAGATGGCGGACACTCTCCTGGGAGGCGTAGGAGGCATACAGCGCTGCCATCAGGTACGGACCGGTAGTGGTCGTGTGTTCTGGGTCGGTTAGTGCCTCGGCGGTCGCTTGAGCGAAGGCGGCCACGCCTTCCGCCTCGCCCTGTTGCGCGGTCGCAGCGTCCCCATGCTGCGCTTCGTGTTCTTCGCCGCTCTCCCCACCGGTCGGGTGCTTCAGCAGCTCCCTCTGCCCGTGCCCGGTGGGCGTGTCATCGACGGCCGAGACGGTGCCGAGGCTGCCCGGGTCTGCCATTTCTGCGTCCGGTTGCTGGAGAAGCTTCGTCACGTACGCGGCGAGGTCAGCTGAAAGAGTCTGGCGACTGATGGTGTCCAGGTCGATGAGCGAACCGCCATTCCGGGCTGTGGCTATGAGGCTCGAGCAGGGCTCCTCATCGCGTGCGGCGAGCAGGAGCCGGCACAGCGGCCTCCCGTCCGGCCGTGTCAAGGTTGTCAACGGGACCAGCAGGTCGTGGACGAGTGCAGACGCCTCACGGGCTTCGTCGAGCGCATCAACCACCACGACGGGCGGCGTTCCCGGCAGACGGCTCAGGACGTCCATCAGCCGCCGGGGGTCGCCTTCAGGCTCGTCCGATCGATCCGCCCAGCTGCCGCCATAAGCGCCTGCCTGCCGGATCAGCGAGTCGACGACTTCGGCCAAGGTGCGCTGCCGAGCGTGGACGGTCAGAGGAGGCGCGATCACTGTCCGGCTGAGTGCCACCAACTCCTGCACGGCCCCCGCCGTGCTCCCCAAGCCCGGATGTGCCGCACGCAGCAGCACCCCCAGCAGAGCCGACTTGCCGGAGCCTGGGCCTCCGGTGACGGCTTGCAGCCGTGCAGCTCCAGACCCTGCGACGAACCACTCGGCCAGACGCACAAGCTCCGCATGCCGGCCGGTGAACAGACCGCCGTCTTGCTCACCGGCGGTACCGGGCTGCGGTGCAAACCCCGCGCCGCCCCGCGCGTGCCGGAGAAAATGATCAGGGTCGACAACGTCATCACCCTGAACGTTGACAGAAGTCGTGTGCTCGTAGGGCGCCCCCGGCAGGTCAGCCAGGCCGTGGGTGAAGCAGGGATTGGGGAAGAACGGCAGATCCGGCGCGGCAGTGTCCAGGACATCGGCAGTGACCCGGTGAGCCATGCCGCCACATTCCTCGACCAGTTCGCGGAGCCGGTCCCGGACCCGGTCGACGAACCAATGGAAGCCAAGGTGGCGACGGGTGTGGTCGTACTGGATACGCCGCTCGGCGACGGCATTCAGGACGTCGGCAACAGCACGGCTGAACCGGCCCTCAACCGCCAGTTCCGACGGGCCGGAAGCCGCAATCACCCACGCCCGGTGGTGCCCGTCGGTCAAGCCGCTCAACTGGTAGTCGTAGCGCGCAGCGGCACCGGAATGGCACAGATCGAGGAGAAACAGCACCAGCGGACGTCCCGGAAAGTCTTCCACTGCAGAAAGCCAGTTCCGGACCGACGTCCACTCGGTATGCACGCTGTCCGCGCCCAGGGTGTACAAGCCGGTCGGTCGTACGACGCCATGGCTGAGGACGTGGACCACCCACACGTCCTCGGGTCCGGCAGTCGTCAAGGCCTGACGTATGGTGGCGCCGAGACGATCGGCGGACGGCTGCCATCCCCGGTTCATGTCCGGGTCCAGCGCGTCGGACGCCGAGGACGCCGTCTGGGACGTGCTGGCTGGAACACATTCTGCAGGGGCGGTGTCCGGACCAGTGAGCCGGGTGCACTCGTAGCGGTACGGCTCCCGCTCCAACGCATCGGACAAGGCAGCTACACGCCCTGGAGCGAAGGTCAGAGGATCAGGACCCTCGCCGTCCAGACCGTGCTCGGGACTCGGCGCAAACCATGACACTCCAATGCTCAGGGCATACCGCCCCACCGGCGAGGAGTTCCCGTCACCGGGAGGCGGTGACGCGCTCAGCGGACCCGGCACGGGCGAGAGCTCTTCCGCGGCGGGCTCCGCCGGCGCGGTGCCCGTCACGGCCGGCCCTCTCCCGTCTCATCAGGGACGCGGCCGAAAGGGTCTACTGTGCCAGGCTCCTCCTGCGCACCGACCATGGCGGCGAGTTCGACGACGAGCGGGTCGTCCGGACCCCAATGCGTGAGTACATCAGCAGCCAGGTCCCGCGCGGCGGGCAAGTCACCGCACTCGACGAGAAAGCGCACCTGTCCAACCACAGCCGCACGCACAGAAGGGTCGGGGTCCGTCAGGGCCCCGATGGGCAAGAGATGGCAGGTCAGGGCGACCCTGTCCCGCCGCCGATCCGCGCCGTCACCGCCTAGGGCGAGAGCGGCAACACAGTTCACCAGAGCGGTACGGGCCTGCCGCCGCGCCGTATCGGCGCGGTGAGCCTCCATGTTCTGAAGGCGCGCGCGCCGTGCGGATGAGCGAAGCGAAAACAGATCCTGGTCCGGCGACGGCTGCGCCACGAAGGCCGCGGCGAGAGCCCTGACCGCCGCCTCGATCTCGCCGTGGCCGCCCGGCAGGACATGCCGAAGCAGAGCCATGGGCGCCGGTCCGGGACCGAGCACGGCGAGCAGGTCCAGCAACGGCGCTGCCTGCGGATGGCGCAGGTCGATCTGCTCCAGGACCAGATCGCACATGGCCAGCAGAGGGTCGGCCAGAGGCTCAGCAGGGGGTGCGCCGGGAGTGGGGTCAGCGCCGAGCGCGGCCAGAAGCGCGGATCCCGCTTCCTCAGTGGCATCGCTCTCGGAGAGGAAGCCGCCAGCCATGGCGAGCGCCAGCGGCAGGTCATGGAGCCGCGTCGCAATGCGCAGGGCCACCGGTGGAGACAGCCGCGGCACGAGGCCGCGCAAAAGCCCCATCGAAGCGGAGGGTCTGAGCGGGGGCAGCGGCTGAGTGGAGTACGGCTCCGGCCACGCGTCCTCGGCAGAGGTGATCAGGAGGACTCCTGGTGCGCTCGGCAGCACCGGAGGCACATTCTCCGGGCGTGCGCCATCCATGACGAGCAGCCAGGTCGCCGGCCGCCCCTGGACCACCGCCTCCTGCAAGTCCGACGACGTGCACAATGAGGGCTTGGTGCCAGCCGCCGTCCACCCGATGTGCCCGTAGGCGGCTCGGTGTTCGGCAACGTAGCGGGCGGCGACCGCGCTGGTGCCACTGCCTTCGCGGGCGACAAGCACGATGCGAACCGTCTCAGTGCCTTCACCGGTAGCGGCGAGGTGCGCGGCCCGGCGCAGCTCAGTGAGGACACCATCGCGATCCAGAAGCGGCGCTGATGCGGGAAGCCCGGTCAAGGGATCGTGAGAGCCTGCCCCATCACCCGTGGGACTGGCGACGAGGTCTGGACCTGGCGTCTCCCGCTGGTCGAGGCGCTCGGCGAGTGACTCGTACTGGCCGCTCAGATGACGGAGCACCTGGGCCGTCACCGTTGCGAAATGCTGCTCCGAGCGGGCCACGGCGACCGCCTCGTCCCCTTCGGCGATCAGAGCCGCAAACGTCACTGGCGAATGACCCGTGGAGAGTTGACCGAGGACATAGTCCGCGACGAGCGAAGCAGTTTGCAGAACCTCCACGCGCCGGATCTCGCTGAGCAGGAGTTCGCGCATGCCTGGGAGGAAGTCGAACAGCACGCTGCCGACAGCGTCAGGCTTCCTCTGCGGCCCATCAGAAGGACTGGCCAGCGGCAGCCGGGTGACAAGCCCGGTGAACAGCACCTCGGTCAATACAGAGGGGCGGCTGTCCCGGCACACCGCGTTCTGGACGAGCCGCATCACGGGCAGGCTCAAGGGGACCACAGCCAGGTGCCGTGCCAGGCGCAGCGCCGGTGGGCTGAGACGACGCTTGATGCGCTCGAGGCGCTCCTCTGGGGGCTCCTCCTGGCGCAGCCGCATCATGTCTACGACCGGGGCGTTCGGTCTCTCGGGCACGGCCGCCACCAACGTGTCCCAGTAGGGCAATTCGCCACTGAGTAAAGACGCCCATTGGCCGAGCCAGTGGGGGGTCATTTCCAGCACGGGGACGGCCATGCCGTGAACAAGATCTCTTTGCCCGGGGAGTGGCTCGTGCCTCTGGAGTAGGGAGGGTGCACCGGGCACAGGGGGGTACAAGCGCACTGCCTGTAGGGCGAGCCCACTGCGCTCCCACAATCCCCGCGGAAGGGATTGGACGAGCGCTACCGGACCGGTCCGGCCCCATGCGCGCAGGAGCTGCAGCACAGTGCCGTCCGACCAAGCCGGGCTGATGCAGTCCGACAGTACGAGCACGACACGTCGACCCGTTGGATCGACGATTTCCATCGGACTGTGGTTGTGGTCCAGTCCGGCAGGCGAGCGCAGAACCAGACCCTGAGCGGCGACCTCTTCCGTAGGAAGGATCCAGTGCTGCACCGAGCGGAACGCCCCTACGCTCACGAGGACGGAGAGGAACTCCTGCACGGTCTCCTGCCAGATGAGCATGGAGGTGCTGTCGTCCACGACGAGCGCCAGGTCGAGCCAACGGCTCGGCGCCGGTCTCAGGACGGGCAGCCACAGCGCAGTGTCTGCGATGTGTTGCACTGTGGCCTCCTCGTCCAGTTCGGTCCGGTCCGGGGACGGGGCCCGGCGGGTCAGAGGGCGCAATGATCGTGCGAGTCGGTGACGGTGTGGCAGAGCACGAGGCGCCTGCAGCGGGAGCGGCGACACCGCACTCGTGCGGTCGACGCCATTGGGTGCAGCCGGAAGGTACAGGTCGAACTGCGGGCTGTCGGATCCATCGGGAGGCCGACCATCCGGCGGGGGGCCATGTTGATCAGCGGTGACGTCGTCAGGGCGTGGCGGCGATCGGAACGCAGGATCGTCGCCACCGAGCACCTCAGAACTGTTGCTGGATCGTGCTGTCGCGCTCGGCAGGTGCTCGGCTAGCCAGAGGGCGTCAGCGAGGTCCTCGGCCTCGACCGTGTAATCGCCCAGTGCCCGCAACAGGTGCTCCAATGGCAGCATCAGTCACCTGGTCCCAAAGGCCTCAGGACCTGTTCCAGCAGCTCTGTCCGGGCCTCGCTGGACCCATCGCCGAGCAGCAGATAGACCGCGTTGAGGAGTTGGTCAGTAGACAGAGTCCCGTTGGCGCGCCGATGGACGAATTCTTCGATCAGACGCCTACCTCGGTGGATGCCTTCCTCTCCAAGATGTGCGTGGACGATCTCGGCCAGCCGCTGGATGTCCGGGACGGGGAGGTCAAGGCGAATACAGCGGCGCAGAAAAGCTGGAGGGAAGTCCCGTTCGCCGTTGCTGGTCAAGATCACGACGGGAAAGGTGGTGCACGCGACTCGTCCGTCGCAGATGAGGGCCGTGCCGTCACTGAACTCGGTCCTCCCATCGTCGGTGTGCACCTGCTTGGTCGGCTGAGCCTGGGACGCTCGGGCGAGTTCAGGAATCTCGAACTCGCCGTTCTCGAACACATGCAGCAGATCGTTCGGCAGATCGTGATCGCTCTTGTCGAACTCGTCGATCAGCAGCACCCGAGGCCGTTCGACAGGGAGAAGAGCCGTACCCAGAGGCCCGAGGCGGATGAAATCTCCGATGTCCGGCTGGCTGGGACCGGCTGCGTCGTCGTGGACACGAGCGGAGCCGTCGTACGCCAGACGATCACTGGGCGAGTACGAGGACTGCCTATATGCGGAGAGGCCCGCCTCCTGCAAGCGCCCGATGGCGTCGTATGCGTAAAGACCGTCCCTCAGCGTGGAACGGCTTGTAATGGGCCATTGCAGCACCCGGCCAAGGCCCAACTCGTGCGCGATGTGGAACGCCAGGGACGACTTTCCGGAGCCGGGGGGCCCGGTCACCAGCAGCGGACGGCGCAGCATCAGGGCCGCATTTACTGCCTCCACGGTCGCCTCGGTGGCCCGGTAGGTGTCTGCCCTCGTCCCGGCCGGCCGGATGCGCTCACCCCTGTTGAACTGGCCACGGCCTCGCATGTCACGCCACGGAGGCGGCTCAGGTAGCCGATCGATTCCGTTGTGCGGCTGGCCGCCCCCTCGGTAGATGTATCCCTCGCGCATCTGTCTCTGCCTGCCTTCCTCGCCGCTGTTCATGCCCTTCCCACGCCGGTCGGCATGCTGCCGTCTCAGGGACACCGCAGTGCGCCGCCCCCGACATCGGGGCGTCCGCCGGGGTCGTCCCACACGAGTGCCAGCTGTTCCGCCGGGGACGGCGCCCCCGAGTCGAGTGCCTCCCGTCGCAACGACGTTATGCGGTCGGGCAGTCGCGTGGGGCTGCCTCCCGACATCAGCCGTCTGGTGACTGCATGCAGTGCACCCGACTCTGCATGTCCGTCGGCGTCGCCTTCATCACGTCCCCACAAGACGACGGGAACGCCCGCGTCCAGGGCCATCCCCACGGCCCGCGTCACCTCGCCAGCTGGAGCGTAGGTCTGGCGAGGTGGCGGCTCCACGACAACGGCGAGGGCATGGGAGAGCTCTCGCGTCCTACTCGGCAGGTCATGATCGCGTCCGGTCGGCAGCCAGGCGGTCCGCTCGACGGGGAGGCTGCGCGAACTCTTGTACTCCTGCCAACGACGCGACCATCGCTCGCGCGCCCGCGAGTCCGCAGGGCGTTCCAGATCGCGTACGACCACAGGACACAGAACACCCAGGGGCAGACCCGCGGCAGGCTGATCGCTGTCGGGGCTCTTAACGGACCAACGATCGACCGGCAGGCCGAGCAGAGAGCGCGGAAGCATGAATTCCACACGTGAGGGCAGCGAGCCCGAGAGCTCCTGTGCCCTTTCGAAATACAAGTTGAAACGGGCGACAATCCGCTCAAGGGACTGTGGTTCGTCCTCGACAACGAGGACGATCCAGCGATCCCGGCTGTACCCGAGCCACATGGACAACAGGCACTCCCGCGAGCCCGGCTGATAGCGCTGCAAGCTCACCACCAGCCGCACGTCATTGCCAGGGCCGGCCGACGGGCCGTGAGAGTACGGCGCGCCCGCCTCCACCGGAATCGAAACCCCAAGCCGCCTGGCAAGCCGCTGAATCCACTCCTGCAGCTCTTCCAACTGCGGCCGGGACCATCCGGGACAGCCAGCCAGGGCAACAGCGAATCGGAGTACAGGGGGCGGCTGATGGGGAGGCGCAGCTAGATCCTCAAGAAACGCGACGGCCTCCCCGGGAGACCGAGGAGCCCGCTCGGCAGCCGAGCCTGCAACCTCCAGGAAGGACGGCAACCAAGGCTGAAGCCCGTCGGTGAGTATCCGGACGAGCTCCGCGCCCCGTGGGGTGACCGGATCGACAGGCTTCGTCAGCCGGGTGACCAGCAGGCGCATCCGAGCTATCGCAGGCGTCTCACCATGGAAGTACGCCAGCACCTGGACGAGTTCCAGGAGGGCACCGTCCCTGTGCCGAAACTGCTGGACCACCTGACCGGCCATCGACCTGGTGGAAGCTTCCCAATTGAGTACGTCGACCAACGGCGGTCGCAAATCCCGCAGAATTACAGCGCGGGTAGGCGCGTCGGCGAAGCCCGGCAGATCGCACAGCGCATCCACCAGTTCAGAAAGAACATGCCCCCCCGCGCTCAAGACGCGCGGGGCAGAGTTGAAATCCACGATCGCACCGAGCGCCTCCCCACCACCGACACATCCGCTGCCGTGCACCTGACCGGCACCACATGATAAGGGTGCAACTCCACGCTGTAATGCGGAACGGCGAACCTGACGCACGGACCCGAACCGCCACCACGTGCGTCTCGTTCGCCTCCGACACAGCCCCCACGTGAGGACCGTTACTACGTCGCCGGCGACTGGACCACCTTCCAGGGCTGGCCGACTCCCAGTTCGCCCAGCTCGCCGCGGTCTGCGACACCGACTCCAGCAAGGTCGCCGTCCAGGCCCAGCAGCACAGCGTGCCCGGCTTCACCGACCTCCGTGCCCTGCTGGAGGACGTGCGTCCGGACTTCGCCATCGTCGCGGTGCCCCACCACGCCGGACGTGAGGTCATCGAGACCTGCGCGGCGGCCGGAGTGCATGTGATGAAGGAGAAGCCGTTCGCGACCGGCCCGGCAGAGGCCGCCGAGCTGGTGGCTTTGTGCGACAAGGCCGGCATCGAACTGATGGTCACCGTTCAGCGCCGCTTCCACCCGGTCTACAACGCGGCAGTGCAGCTGCTGGAGCAGATCGGCCGACCGTACCTGGTCGAGGGCCGCTACACCTTCCACTGCGGATTCGCCGCCACCGACGACACCGAGCTGTACTACCGCGTACTGCTGCACGGCCAGTACAGCAAGCGATGCCGCCGCGAAATCCCCGCCGACCACGAACTTGCCCCGTACGCGGTCACGGGGATGGGGCTCAAACTGCGCATCCACCCCCGGGCGGCCGCACTGGCCAGGCCCAACTTCCCCGGATGAAGGGATACCTGGCCGGTCGCGAAGCTGTCGCTGCCCGGATGCTGCGGGCTCTGCGCGACGTGCCGGGCGTCGACGTGCCGCACCCGCCGTCCCATGCCCGTCCGGCCTGGTACGCGCTGCCTCTGCGCTACAACCCGGACCAGCTCGCCGTCCTGCCCGTCGAACGGTTCCTCGAAGCCGTCCACGCCGAGGGCGCCAGCGAGATCGACCTGCCCGGCTCCACCCGGCCGCTGGGGGATCACCAGCTGTCCGCCCTCCCGGGGCCCTCCTGCCCGGCTACGCTGACCACCAGGGCCCCGCCGCCGACAGCTTCACCACCGCCCGACGTGTGCACGGCAGCACGGTGAAACTTCCGGGGTGGCACCGTGACCAGGGCCTCCACCTCGCCGAGGCGTACACCGCGGCCGTCATCAAGGTCGCCGAACACCACAAGGAACTCGTGAAGTGAGCGCACCCGTCGACGCCGCCCTCCTGGGCGACCTCATCCACGCCGCCGACGCCGACGGCATCACCAAGCACGTCGTCGGCGCCGTCATCCCCAACGCGGAAGGCGAGGTACTGCTGCTGCGCCGCGCCGCCGACGACTACCTCGGCGGCCTGTGGGAGCTCCCCTCCGGCGGCGTCGACGCGGGCGAGACCTTGACCGAAGCTCTCCACCGGGAAGTCGCCGAGGAGACCGGCCTCATGGTCACCACGATCGAGACCTACCTCGGGCACTTCGACTACCTTTCCAAGAGCGGCAAGAAGACCCGACAGTTCAACTTCACCGCCCACGTCACCCACGAGAGCGACACGGTCAAGCTCACCGAACACGATGCACACCTGTGGGCCGACCGTAGGGAGCAGGAGCAGGTCTCCAGCGTCGTACGGTCCGTGCTGGCAACGTGGCGAGAGGAAGAGGAAATCGCGTGAGGGAGACAGCGGCCCGCGACGAGGCGTCGGCCCTTGGCTTCCTACGGCCGGTCCGGGCCCGCGTCACCGGGCCTGACAGCGGCATCGACCTCGAGCTGGTGCAACGGCTCACCCGGCAGGCACTCGGAGACGCCAACAACGGGGTGGAGGAACTCCGGGCTCGAGGGGGCCTTGACCCCGAATCCTGAACACGGGTTATGCGGCTTGGGCCAGCGTAGTTGGTGTGAGCTGGAGAGCTTCCTCGAAGGCGATCGGTGATCGTTGCCCGAGGTAGGAATGTCGGCGTCGGGTGTTGTAGCGGTGGAGCCATCGGAAGGCGTCGAGCCGGGCCTCGCGCTCGGTGGACCAGCCTTTCCGTCCCTGCAGGGTCTCGCGTTTGAAGGTGGCGTTGAAGGACTCGGCGAGTGCATTGTCCGCGCTGGACCCGACCGCGCTCATGCTTCGCCGCACCCCTGCTGACCTGCATGCTTCAGCGAAAATTCTGCTCGTGTACTGGGCTCCGTGGTCGGTGTGCATGATCGATCCGGCGAGGCTGCCGCGGGTGCGGATCGCCGCGGCCAGGGCGTCGGTGACGAGGTCCGCGCGCATGTGGTCGGCGATCGCCCAGCCCGCCAGGCGTCGTGAGGCAAGGTCTATGACGGTCGCCAGGTAGCAGAACTTCCCGCCCTCGATGGGCAGGTAAGTGATGTCGCCGACGTACTTCGTGTTCGGTTTGTCCGCGGTGAAGTCGCGGCCGATCAGGTCCGGGGCCTTGGCCGCGGCCGGGTCTGGGACGGTAGTGCGGTGCCGGCGACGCAACCGGACCCCCTCGATCCCGGACGCCCTCATGATCCTGGCGACCCGCTTGTGGTTGACCACCTCACCGTTCTTCTCGCGAAGCTCGGCAGTGATCCTCGGGACTCCGTAAGTGCCGTCCGATTCCTGGTGCACCGCCCGTATCCGGGTCGCCAGGCGGGCGTCGGCTGATTGCCGGGCGGCGCGGTCAGCGGCTGTCCGGCGCCAGTAGTAGAAGCTCGAGCGGCTGACGCCGAGGATGCTGCACAGCCGCTTCACGCCGTGACGGCGCTGGAGGTCGGCGACACACTGGAAGCGGTTCACCAGCGCGTCTCCCCGGCGAAATACTTCGCCGCTTTGCGCAGGATCTCGCGTTCCTCCTCCAGCTCACGGACCTTCTTCCGCAAAGCGGCGTTCTCCGCCTCCAGCGGGGCCGGCGGCTGAGAGGGGTCCTGCGTCCGCCGGCCCCGGGGACGACTCACGCCGGCGGCCCTCACCCAGTTCCGCAGGGTCTCCGGATTGATCCCCAGATCGGCGGCGACCGACCTGATCGTCGCTTCCGGCCGCGACTCGTACAGCGCGACCGCGTCCGCCTTGAACTGCGGCGGGTAGTTCTTCATGACCACGAGATGTCCGTTCTCAGATCCTCAGGATCCAGTGTCTCGTGTGTTCAACATCCGGGGTCAAGGCCCAGGACTCGTGCCGCAGAGTGCGACGAGTGATCCGCGCTGGCCCAGACCGACCTGACTCCGGTCGGCCAACTGGGGCGTTGCGTTTGGGATCTGCCCGCGGACGGCTTTTCCTCTACCTCCGCGTCGACTCTGTCGGCTTCTCCACCGTCCCCGAGCCCACCCGCTTGACCGACTTCGTCGGCACCCGCGGGGAGCGATTGTCCATACGTGTGGATCGTCGGCGTCGGCAGGTAGTTGGGGTTTGTCCGTAGCAGCGCGCCTATTGAACTTGAACGATGATGCTCCTATTGATCGTCAAGCCCTCTCGGCAGGGTGAGCGCCGTATGGTTGCCGGATGCGGTATTTGGCGGAGTCGTTCCTTCTCGGGGCCCTGCGGCGGGGTCGTTCGGTCGAGCAGTTCCTTGGGCCGTGCGGCTCGGCAGGGCGCCCGGGGGTCCGCTATGTAGAAGTTCGTGCGGCGAAGACATCCTTCGAGGTCTATCTCCACACGGTTGAGGACGCCGGCAGTGAGGGCTTCTTCGATCTGGGCGAGTTCCCGCCGTTCGATCCCGATGACGAGGCCGGCGAGTTTGGGCGGCTCCTGGGCATGGCTGAGGACCCGCTGGCTGCGCTGATCGTTGCCGAGCAGTGCGCCGGAGCGGGCCGGGGCCGGTGGGTCAACGAGGGGATCGTCCAGGACGAGTACGGCGACTTCGTGCGCGCGGGCCGGCCGTCGGATGCTTCTCCCGGCGGCTGGCTGTGGCCCGAGATGCCGGACGTGACAGGGCCTCGCGCGTGATCAGGCGGCTTTGAGCCAGTCCCGGTAGGTGTGGGCGAGGGCGTCGTCCCGGCGGATGCCGCGTTCGAGGGTAGAGATGGTGGCGGGCCACACCCCGAAGTGGCGGGCTGCGGCGGTGAGGGTGATGTTCTTGGACTGCCGCAGTGGTCTCAGGTCGGCGATGCCCGGGACGGTGACCGTGGTGGTCAGGCAGCGGAACATCTCCCGGGCGATGGCTCGTTTCAGCAGCCGGATGATTTCCTTCTTGGTTCGGCCGGCGGCGGTTTGCCGAGCGACGTAGTCGCGGGTGCGGGAGTCGCTGGACATGCGGACCAGGGCGATGCGGTAGAGGGCGGCGTTCGCTGCCCGGTCCCCGCCTCGTGAGAGACGGTGGCGGTTGGTTCTGCCGCTGGAGGCGGGGACGGGTGCGGCTCCGCAGAGTGCGGCGAAGGATGCCTCGGTCCGCATGCGCTCCGGGTTGCCTCCGGCGGTGATCAGCAGCTGGGCGGCGGTGTCGGGGCCGACTCCGTGGGCGGCACGCAGGCCGGGGTTCAAGACGGTGGCCTCGCTGTCGAGGACCTTGGTCCGGGCCGTGTGCTCGGCCGTCAGCTCTTTGACGCGTCGGGCGAGGCTTCTGAGGGCGGCGAGGACCGCGACGTGGACCGCGTCCCCGGCCGGCCGCAGCCGGGCCAGTGCGTCGGTGCGGTCTGTTCCCTTGAGTCGTCCGTATGTGGCGCGGATGCTCTCGGGTGCGGTGAAGAGGATGTGGGTGATCTGGTTCAGGGCGGCGGTGCGGGCCTTGACCGCGGAGCGGGCGGCGTTGTGCAGGGCGCGTATACCGGCGACGGTGTCGTCCTTGGGCGAGCCGGAGGCGCGTCCGGAGAAGGCCGCGCGGGCGGCGGCGTAGGCGTCGATGGGGTCCGACTTGCCGATGCGGCGGCGTTCGGCCCGGTCGGGCCGGTTCACCTCGACGACGCGGTGTCCGTGGGAGCGGGCGGCACGGGTGAATCCGGCGCCGTAGGAGGCGGTGCCCTCCACGCCGATGGCGATCACGTGGCCGTGGGCGTCCAGGAATGCCAGGGCCGCGGCGTATCCGGCGGCGGTGGTGGCGAACTCGGCGTCTGCGAGGTGGCCGCCGTTGTCTCCGATAGCCGCGACGTGGATGGTGTCGGCGTGGGAGTCGACCCCGCCGAACACGCCTTGGCCCGGGGTTTGCCCTGCCGCCTCTGATGTCATGCTGATGGTGCCTTCCCAACCGGAGGTGGGCGCCGGCCGGGTGGCGCAGACAGGACATTGAGGGGGCTTCTGACCAAGCTCCTGACTTGTTGAATCGACCCCAGACGCTCGGTCTGCAGCCGTAGCGTCCAGGGTGTCGGTCGGCATGGGCCCGCAGTGCTCCTTGCCGCCCTCGGGCTGGCTCACTGATAGCGTGCCGCCGCCGGCCGACACCCGCGCGGTGTGGCTCGACAGAGGCATGAAGGTGACGCAGTGACTTCAAGTCAGGGTGCCCACCGCACTCCCCTTCCTGACTCATCGAGTGCGAGGACAGCAGCCTGTGATCCTGATCGGTGTCGATCCCCACAAGTCATCCCACACCGCCGTCGCTGTCGACGCCGCAGGTCACCAGGTGGCCCAGCGCCGCTTCGTCGTCAACGCCGGAACCTTCCGGCAGCTGATGCGCTGGTGCGAGCAGTGGCCCGAGCGTCGTTTTGCGGTCGAGGGCGCCGGCGGCCTGGGGCGCTCACTCGCCCAGCAGCTGGCCGCCGCGGGCGAGAACGTGGTCGACGTGCCCTCCACCCTGTCGGCCCGGGCCCGGCTGCTGGCCACCGGCGGCGATCGCAAGACCGATGCCAAGGACGCCCTCCACGTCGCCCAGGTCGCCCTCTTTCGCCATGACCTGCGCCCCGTGGTCCAGGAAGACCAGACCACGATCCTTCGACTGCTGACCGAGCGCCGAGACGACCTGGTCCACGAGCGCACCCGCGTCCTCAACCGCCTCCACGCCGTCCTGCGCGACCTCCTGCCCGGCGGAGCCCCCACCGGCTTGTCGGCCGACAAGGCTGCCGCTTTTATGAAGGGCATCCGGCCGGTCACAGCCACCGACAACTGCCGCCGGGACATAGCCCGTGACCTGCTGGCCGACCTGCGCCGACTGGACCGGCAGGTCAAAGACAACGAGGCCGAGATGCGTGAGGCCGTCGCGGCAACCCGCACCACGCTGACTACCCTGCCGGGCCTGGGCACCGTGCTGGCCGCGAAGGTCCTCGGCCACATCGGGGACGTCAGCCGATTCCGCACCGAGCACCACTTCGCCAGCTACACCGGCAGTGCACCCTTGGATACCTCCAGCGGCAACAACGTCCGCCACCGGCTCAACACCGGCGGCAACCGCGCACTGAACTCGGTCCTGCACACCATCGCCGTCTGCCAGATCCGCGACGGCGGGCGCGGCCAGGACTACTACCTCCGCAAGATCAGCGAGGGGAAAACGCCTTCAGAGGCCCGCAGGGCTCTCAAGCGAAGGCTGTCCAACGTGGTCTACCGGATCATGAAACGAGACCAGCGAAACCGCCTCGCTCAGGCCGCTTGACACACAGAGGCGCTATCAGGTCATGTTCCGCCCGGCCGGAGCCATGAGAACAGGTTCCGGCAGCCGGACAGAACACCTTGAAGACAGCCCAGCAGGGCGTCAGTCAGTGGCAGAGCCACGACCACCGGAACCTGAGTATCAGCATCAATGTCGGTGGTGTCGCATAGACCGCTGAACTCTGACCGTTCGAGATCAAGAGCGTGTCTGCAGCCAGCGACGCGCGGCAGCCAGGGTCACCTCGACGTCGTCGCTCCAGGAACAGACTTCCAGCCACGACAGGTAGCCGCCTTGCGTAAAGACCAGGACCTCGCCGGGGCACTCGCCAGCCTCGCTGACGAGCTGCGCTTCGGCCGCCACGACAGTGCTGGGACCAGTAGGTGCGGGCTCCGCCTTGCTGGTGTCGAGTTCGAAATAGGCGGTTCCGCATCCGCATGTGCAGCGCCCTCGCACGCTGAGGTGCGGAACCTGCCTTCGGAGCGCGACATGAACCGGATTGTCCGTGTTCAGGACTGCCGCGAGCGCATCGGCTACGTCGGCAGGCAGGCTCTCGGTCATTCCGTCACCGTATCTGACCAGCAACTTTGACTTGACCGTGCCGGCCAATCGCCGATCGGCCAGCCGTTGCGTTCACTCGTCCAGGGCCAGGCCTGTGCCGGCGAGGCAGCCGTTGATGACCTCTGGTCGGTACTGCACCATTATGAGCTTGCGCTTGACGGCGCGAGTGATCTGGCCGAGGTCGGCTGCGGCAAGGTTGCCGATGTCGCGCTTGACCAGCGACCAGATGCCCTCCTGCGGGTTCAAGTCCGGCGAGTAGCTCGGAAGCTGGAAGACGGTGAGCCAGTCCGCGTGGTCGGCGATGAACTGGCGCATCGGCTCGACCAGGTGCGTGCGCAGGTTGTCCCAGACCAGCACGATCGGGCCGTCGAGCTGGATGTGCGCTCTGACCAGCAGGTTGCGCAGGTCGCGCCACCCGATGCCCTTCGGCTCGCCCTTGCGGCCCCGGTACTCGCGGACCGAGTAGAACATCCGGGACCGCTTCCCCGGCTTGTAGCAGGTCAACCCGGCCATGGGCACCCGGCCCGAGCCCCGCCCACGGACACCTCCGCCCGGACGAGCCGCGGGCTCTGGAGGAGTGGAACGGCTTCTCATACGAGCCCGCGGGCACCGCCGCGAACCTCTCGGAGGCCCAGCTGTGGGTGAACGGGATCGACCCGGGTACCGGGACCGCGAGCAAGTATGTGCGATTGGACGCCGCCCCGGCGGCCGGGATGAAGCGTCCGGCCGATGCTGGCCGCCGCCGGCCCCGTTCCGCAGGGTATGGACTTCGCCGCTGGTCGAGGTTTCTCCTGGACGTACACCCCCGTCCGCATCGGTGACTGGGGGCGCTGTGTACGACACGCTCCACGCCGCAGTGCACCCGACCCGGCCCGGCCGCTGCCGGGTGACCGTGGCCGGGGACATCGACGTGGTCAGCGCCCTCGACGTCCGGGAAGCCCTCCGGGCTGCCCACGACTGCCGGGATGTGAGGTATCGCGAGAGCGGGGCTGGAAGGGCACGGCGCCCTCGGCGGCCGAGTCCTCGCCGTGGATGCTGAAGGTCGCGAGCGCGTTGATGATCCCGCGCCCGCGGGGATGCTCCGGGCCGTGAGTTCGCCTGCTCGCCCGGCGGGGTGCCGTATCCGGGCCCGCGGGGTTGGCCGGTTTGGCGGGCATGAGAAGTCGGACAGCTCCCGCTGCGTCAGCCCCGCCAGCCGCCGCTGCTCCTTGATCCGCTCACCGGTGTGGTCCCAGTCCCGCGGCGGCATACCGGACTCGCGTCTCTGACTTGTTACTTGGAACGCTACGCGCTGCTCTATGCCGCGACAGGGGGATGCACAAGGGACTCCGTCGAGTTGGTGGGCGCCTGGCTGTGATCGGATACACCCATGACCAATCCGACCCTGTACCTGTTCAGCAGCGCGGCCCCGCCCGTCTTCGACGTCGCACGCGTCATCGAGGAGGCGCAGGCCGACGGCTGGGACGTATGCCTCGGTCTCACCCCGACGGCCGCCCGCTGGCTTGCTGACTCCCTCGACGGCCTCGCCGCCCTCACCGGTCACCCCGTCCGCTGGGACTACAGCCTTCCCGGACAGCCGGACGTGTGGCCGCAGCCGGACGCCGTCGTCGTCGCGCCGGCGACCTTCAATACGATCAACCAGTGGGCGCTCGGGATCACGGACAAGTGGCTCGTCGGCGTAATTGCCGAGGGCATCGGCAGGAGCATCCCTATGGCGATGATGCCGTGCGTGAACCGGGCACACCTCGCGCACCCGCAGTTCGAGCGCTCGATCGACGCCCTCCGGAACGCTGGGGTCCGGGTGCTGTACGGCGAAGGCGGCTTCATCCCGAACGAACCGGGCCAGGGCAATCCCGCCACGTACCCCTGGAGGGCCACCCTGGACGCCGTCGCCGACAACCTCGGCCCGACCTCCATCGCCTAGGCTCCCTTTCACCGCTCCGGAACGGTCCACGAGACAAGATGACGATGCCGTACCCGGGACCGCTCGCGAGTTTGTCGAGGATGCCGACAACTTTTTGGCTCAGGCAGAGCGTCCGTTCTGTCGCGCGCGACCGGCTAGTGCAGTCGTGGTGGCTGCTGGTCGTAGGTACTCCGGTGGGGGGTTTGCCCCGGGGGCTGCTCTGCACGTCGGGGTTCGCTAACAGGCTCCGGCGGGTCGGAGGCGGCGAGGCGTGCGCTGCTTTCGGCAGTGATACGTCGCGCGAGAGCCGCGATCTCTACCTCCCGCGCGGCGAGGAGATCCTCGGGTTGGCGGCGGGTGCTCAGGCCGGGCCGTAGTTCCCCGATCACGTCATAGCGGGCGGCGTAACGGGCGCTCACCGGGCCTTCGGGGGCGATCGCGGCGCCGACCGGAGGGCTGAGGTCTGTCTCGTGCGTCAGCCACGGTGTGGCCGCATCCCGCCATGCCATGCCGTGAACGTCCACCTCGATTCCGGGGGAGTCGAGGTAGCGCACCCAGTCGGCCCGTGCATGATGCTCGGGCATTTCCTGCCCGGCCGAGAGCCGGACCTGGAAGGTGACATGCGTGGAGGCGGCTTCGGACTGCGTTGGCGGGAGGCGGATCTGTTCTTCCGCCAGGTCCCCGAAGGCGGCGTGTCGGGAGGCGCTCCACGGCTGGTCATGGGGCAGGTTGCCGTGTCCGATGTGATGGAGCAGCAGGTCGGCCCGCTCCGCGGCGCTGCGCTGACCGTCGTGCACGACCCGGTGAATCCGCGGCGGCAGAACGATCCGGATCCCGCCGTACAGGTTCTGGACGGCCGGATCGGGTCCGGACGCCGCAGCCTCCCGGTAGGCGGCGGCCCATTCAAGCGCATCTTCTTCCAGCGGCTGCCCGTATCGGTGTTCCGCGTCCCGGTGCCCGTCCAGGCCCAGTTCCTGATTTCGGTAGGCGTTCGCTGCCCGGTGTGCGGCCACCTGCAGCGCGGGGAAGTACGCCGCCCATTCGGACATGGGCCGGTTGTGAATATTGCGTTCCGGCGCCGGGTCCGTGTACGCGTCCCACCACCGTGCCCCGGCGTGCTGCCGGGAACCGTGGTTGATCCAGGCCTGCGGATGCGCCGCATGCAGGGCATCCATCATCACCGAGGCCAGCCCACGGCGCTGGAACCGCGGCTCGACCGCCAGTTGCCACACCGTCAGGGCCCGACCATCGGGATGGCGCAGGAAGTCCAGCCGCCCGGCCATCTCGCCGCCGACCAGGGCCATTATCCGCCTGGGCACCCACGTGTCGCTGTGAGAGATCTTCCAGTCGGTCAGCCACAGTGCAACACCCTCGTTCCCAAGCTGGGCTTCGGCCCCGGCCACGGCCGTCTACTCCCGCACTCCGGGCAGCCCCACGACAGCGACCAGGCGGGCGCTGGCCGCCCGGACGCCAGGCAACTGCCCTGCCGCGTCCGCCACCGACGACGCGACACCCTCGGCGGCGTCCTCAGCCGCGAGCGCCACGGGGTCCAGCTCCAGCACCGACTGGACGGTCACGACCGCACGCTGCCCGCTCGCCGGACCCGCCGTGGAGACAGCCGGGGGACGGGTCACCAGCTGCGCAGTGCACAGGACGTTGCCTCCGGCAGCCGGCTGCGACACCGGACCGAAGATCACCTCGCCGACCCCCGCCAGATGCTGCATCAGGCGCGCGACCGCGTCGGCCGGGCCTGTCAACTGCACCTGTGTGAACTCGGAATTGACCTCAGTGGTCACGCTGTCCATGGCTGCTCCCGGTGGTCCGGCGGGTACCCGGTGGGCCCGCTGATGTACGGCGGTTGAACGACCGCCCCGAAGCGCAGGCGCCGCACACGGCCCCCGCGAACTCTCAGTGTGCACGGGCCAATTGCGCGCACCCGCACCGCCCCACCCCCCAATGTTTCGAACGAGTCGCTACAGCAGTGGAGTTGACGGTCCAGTCATGGCCCGTCGCCATCCGCCGGCCCCATCCGCTCAGACGCAGAGCCGGCCCGGCTGCTCCCAGCAGCCTGTCAGTGATGTGTGCCGATCCCGTGCGTCAGCACTCCGGCGCGCCAGGGCCCGGCACCGCGATCCGACCCCGCGTACCAAGCCCTGGGAAACCCGGAGCACACCCGCTGCATCCGCAGCGCACCCTCCTACCGTGAGGGGCCCGTCCACCAGGTCCGGGCGGAAGGAAAGCCACGAAGACCGCTCCTGCGGACATGCGCGTCGAGATTCTCGACCGCCGCCGTCCGGCCGACCCACAGAAGAGCCGGACGAGGTGCAGGGGGCCGGTGCACGGAAGCAGGTCGGGGGAGAGGAATGGCGACCGTGGCCGGCACGTACAACGCCCCGGCGGTGTCTCTTGTGAGCGTGCGTCTTGTCGGCGGCCTGCGCGGCGCTGAGGGCGATCCGGGGGCCGACGTTCGACTCGTCCACGCGGGCCGGTTCCAGGTCGAGTGACCCGCAGTAGAACTTCAGGGAACGCTCGACATCGCGCACATTGAGCACCAAGTGATCGAAGTCTTTTACTCGCACTCGCATGGAAACATGGGTCTGGTGCAGGAGCGGGTGACAGGTTGAAGTCACGCGGCCTGGAGGGCCGGTGTGGTCATGACGGTCTCGTATTCGATGGGGGTCAGCCGGCCGAGTGTGGCTTGGCGCCGTCGTCGATGTCCGCCCGGCGCATCCACTTCCACAACGTCATCGGATGGACCCCGAAGTCGGTGGCCACCTGCTCGACCGTCACACCCGGGCCGCGGTTCCGCGCGACCCGCACGACGTCCTGGCGGAACTCTTCCGGATAAGGCTTCGGCACAGCGACATCCTTCCCACCTGCCCTACAGGGCAAGCCAGTTCAGATGTCACCCGATCGTGCGGCAGACCCCGTGGACTACCTGCGCGAACGGCAACCGTCGTTGGACTACACCAGCCTGGACGCGGTCTCGCGACCCCTGGCGGGGCTGTTCTGGACCCGGATCGAAGCGCTAGCACCGGGAATCGACTCCCTGCGGCTGCCGTCGGCACTGGCCCGGGCTTGGAAGACGGACATCGCCACCAAGAAGCGCACCACGATCGGTCCAGACGGCACCGCCGTCGAGATCGCCAGCCCCCGGCTGAACGCCAAGGACGAGCTCATCCGCGTCCGCGCCTTCTATCTGGACATCGCCCATTGGGCCGCGGAAGAGCCGGCCCGCTGGGCGCCGTGGGTGGTGCCCTGCCCGATCAGCGACGAGGAGATCAGCAAGGCCAAGGACCGCAAACACCGTAAGGCCCGGATGGACCAGCGCACCCGCGAACGGCCTCCCGTCCTGCCGGTGCTGACCGACACCGCCGACCGAAGGCGTCGCGCCGCAGCCGAACTACTGGCTGCCGCCGAACAAACTCGGCCCGGGGATCTGATCCCCGACACCGCCGGGGCCTTGCGCAGAGCCGTCGCGCCGAAGGCCGCCGGGCACCTGATCTGGGCCGAGGAGACCTCGACCGGGCGGCGGCGAAACCTCACCTACGAAGAGAGCGAAGCCTTCTGGGCCTTCGCCGCGATCGAGGTCCTGCGCCTGACCGGCATCCGCAACGAGGAGCTCCTGGAGCTGACCCACCACAGCATCACCGAATACCGGCTCCCCAGCACCGGCGAAGTTGTGCCCCTGCTGCAGGTTGCCCCGTCCAAGACCGACAGCGAACGGCTCCGGCTTGTCAGCCCGGAACTGGCGGACATCCTTTCCACCATCATCCGCCGCCTGCGAGGAAGAAGCCGTGCGATCGCGCTGGTGACCTCCTACGACGTCCACGAGCGGGTCTGGAACCCGTCGATGCCGCTACTGTTCCAGCGCGATATCGGCACCGAACACCGCGCTTTCACCCCGACCGCCCTCCGCAAGCTTCTGATCAACGCGCTGACCGCCACGGGGCTGACCGATCCCGGCGGGGAACTGCTCGTCTTCTCCCCGCACGACTTCCGCAGGATCTTCGTGACCGAAGCCATCATGAACGGCCTGCCACCACACATCGCCCAAGTGATCTGCGGGCACAAAAGTCTCGACACGACGATGGGCTACAAGGCGATCTACCCGGCCGAGACCATCGAGGCCCATCGCGCCTTCATCGCCCGCCGCAGGGCCACCCGGCCCAGCGAAGAGTATCGGACCCCCACCGAGGAGGAATGGGACGCCTTCCTCGCGCACTTCGAGAAGCGCAAGGTCTCCATCGGCGCCTGCGGTCGCGCCTTTTCAAGCCCTTGTATCCATGAACACGCTTGCGTACGTTGCTCGCTCCTCCGACCGGACCCGGCCCAGCGCGGCCGATTGGAGGAGATCCGCGACAACCTCCTCGCCCGCATCGCCGAGGCCGAGCGAGAAGGCTGGCTCGGCGAGGTCGAAGGACTCAAGGTCAGCCTCGCCGGAGCCGAGGATAAGCTCGCCCAGATCGACAGGCAGTCCCAGAAGGCCACCATCATCCTCGGCATGCCTACGACCAGGAGCGGGGACGTTGAGTAGCGACGCACATCGAGAAGAACCAGGCCACGATCTGAGCGCGTGGACGCTCGGCCAGCTCCAGACGTTCATCCATGACGCCCGCGGCCAGCAACTTGAGACAGCACGCGTCGCCGCGCAGGCACAGGCCTACAACTCCAGCCATCCCCAGGAAGCCCGTCGCCAGTGGGCGAAGCTGTCGCTGCTCGCGAACCGACGCATGCTCGACCACGCCGAGGGACACCCTGCGCGCGTGGCTCAGCAGGACTTCATGCTCCGGATGTGGGTGATCGACCGGCTGGGCCCCGACGACACAGACCCCGACTGGAGTCCCGAGGCGCTGGCGTCCGACACGCTCGACGCACTGTCCTTCACGCCCCCGCAGGCCGCTGCTCTCGCCGAGGGCTGGCGCGACCTTCCCACCGGGCAGATCCGAGAGCTGCGGCGACACAAGAACTTGACGGCCCATCTGGAAAGCCTGGTCGGCTACCTGGCACCCGGCCTGGTGCGGGAACAACTCGTGACCTGGACCGCAACCCGACCGCTCCTGCCCTGACCAGCCCTCCAGCAATCAGATCGCTCCAACTGAGTTCCCAAAGCGAGGTTTCAGCAGAGGCGGTCGAAGATCAGAACGGAACCGACAGACCGGAGTCGCGCAGACGGGCGAGAGCAACGGACATGCACTGCTGAACAGTCCTCCCATCGGCTCGCATCCCATGCGCCAACGGGCCGCCGCTGGCAGCGAACGTCCACGCCGGCGCGTTGTCAGCCAGTCTCTCGGCGTCCATCCTGATCATGGCATTCACACCCTGCTCGCCCAGCCACTCCAAGATCAGAAGCGTCACGTCCTCGACGCCGCGTTCCTCATCGATCTTCGGCCAACGGCCTCGGTTCCCAGTCATCACTCCGACTCTATCGAGGCCTCGGAGGTGGTCCAGGGGTCCAACCGGCAAGTTCAGAGAAGCCTGCGTCCGCTGCCCGGTCCTGATCGGCACCCTGGAGGAGAAGCCCCGCCTGGAAGAGATCCGCGACAACCTCAAAGACAGGATCGCCGAAGCCGAACGCGAAGGATGGTTCGGCGAAATTGATGGACTGTCCACCAGCCTCGCCGCCGCCGAGGACAAGATCGCCCAGATCGAAGCCCAGCAAGAGAAGAAGCAGTCGCCCGTCTTCCTGGGCCTGCCCAGCCTCTCCCAGCTCACTGCCCGCGCAGGCGAAGCCAACGAGTAGCCGCCACTGGAGCTTCGGGGCGCCCCTTCCCCAGGGCACCCCGTCACTCGATCAACTCTTGCAGCCCAGCATCCTCCTGAACTGCAAGAACGCTGAAGCAAGATCATCGCTTAGGTCGGCTCACTCGCCGCTCACTCGCACGAGTGTCCTAACCCTCGCAACCCCAGCGACCCACGCCGACTGTGACCGGCGCAGCAGGCCGCTTATGTGGCCCCTTCGCCCGGTAGCGACCGATCTCTGTAGAGCTACGGTACTCCGCTGCTGTACCGAGGCAGCTACCGCAATGCGGTCGGGTGAACGTGCTTCCAAGCCTTGCGGATTCCATGGAGCAGCGCACGCTGTTCTTCGATCCAACCGCGGTTCACCTGCAGGCTGACGGCCACCCGTGTTGTCTGCTGGTCGGCGACCGTGACAGTGATCTGGTCCTGGTCATCTTCCCGGTCCACGAGCCGGATGCCGATCTCGGCCACTCGGGCATGCTCGCGCCAAACAGCGTCTCGGCCGGCCTCGACCTCGTCCAGCACGTGCTCCCAGGGAGCGAGGTCGTACGGCTCGACGTAGGTGCGGGTGACTCCGGCCACGAAGTCGTTGTGCACCATTAGCTCGCCGCTGCTGTCGGGGACGCCGGGTGCTCCGGATTCATCGAGTTCAATAGCCACGCTGCCGCCGTACTTGCCAGTGATCCGAAGCAGAGTGAACCGCTCACGATCTTCCATGTCTCGCCCCCAGGGTGTTCGCTCTCCAGCATTGTTGCCGTGCAGCGTACGGGCGCCGCGGCCGGGTGACGGCGTGAGGTCGACGGAGCGGTTGTGGGCTGGAGCTGCCATGGGGCGAGAGATCATGGCCCCGTACGCTGGCTCCGCGGATTCGGGCAGCTTGTGAGCCTGCCCGTTGTAGACGGAATTGAGGCCATGGGGTCCCGAGTTCAGAGAAGGTACTCAAGCTCGCCAGACAGCCGTACTACCGCTGGCTCGACAAGCCGGTGGGCCACGCCGTCCTCACCCAGGCGTATCGCGCGAACGCGCTCTTCGACGCCCACCGCGAGGATCCGGAGTTCGGCTACCGCTTCCTGGCCGACGAGGCACGCGATGCCGGGGCCGCGATGGCGGACCGGACCGCGTGGCGGATCTGCCGGGACAACCGCTGCTGCACCAGACCCCATGCCTTCCAGTGAGGACGGCCCCGTACTGGCTGCATAGGTGAAAACGAAGAACGAATGTCGGCCAGTGCTGGCAGCGCTTCCGGCCTGAGGCGCTTGGAGATGTTGGTCAGAACCAGCAACGGCTGGGGGTTCAGACACCGATTCGACGCATCCACCAGGGGAGGTCTTGTGGCGCGAAGGGATTGTTCAGCGTGCGGTCAAGGACGCGTTCGTCTGCGGGACCGATGACTGCGCTCAGCTCGCGTCGTGCCTTGGACCTCAGGGCATGGAGTGTGATCTCCAGCAGGGTGCGGACGTGGTAGTCGCCGTTGCGGAGGTCCGTGTCATCGCGTTCGTAGAACCGATCGGCGTCTTCGCGTGGCCGTCGGACATCCGCATTCCAGCGACGGAACGCGTGTGAGACCTCGCCCGCGGGGAGGCTGTGACCCCGTTCGAAGGCAGTGATCTGCCTGTTCGCCGAGGAGGACAGGCCGCAGATCACGGGTGCCCGCCGATGGTGCGTTCGGCGTCGCGGGAGCTGGGCTCTGATCTCGCCTGGTGATCGGCGAGGCATGAACACTTCCAGTAGGAAGACGTTGGTTCGACCGACCCTAGAGCTCGTTGGCGACAGAGATCAAGTGCTCAGGGCCGGTTCAGCTGACCTGCTGTTGTTCAGTGCGCGCACGGGTGGTGGCGAGTCGGTAAGAGTCTGTGCCGGTTTCGATGATGTTGCCGCCGAAGGTGAGACGGTCGACGATAGCCGCGCAGAGGCGGGGGTCGGTGAAGGTCTTCGTACAGCCGGAGAAGGCCTCGTTGGAGGCGATGGCGACGCTGTTCTTCTCCTCGCGTTCGGTCAGGACCTGGAAGAGCAGTTCGGCGCCGCGGCGGTCGAGTTCCATGTAGCCGAGCTCGTCGATGCAGAGGAGATCGACGCGGCCGTAGCGGGCGATGGTCTTGGTCAGTTGCTTCTCATCGGCGGCTTCGACGAGCTCGTTGACGAGCTTGGTGGCCAGGACGTACTTGACCCGGTAGCCGGCCATCGCGGCCTCGGTGCCCAGCGCGATCAGCAGGTGGGACTTGCGGTGCCGGAGTCCCCGATGAGGCAGAGCGGCAGCCCCTTCTTGATCCACTCGCGTTTGGCGAGAGTGTGGATCATGGCTCGCGTCGATGTTGGGGTTCGCGTCGAAGTCGAACTTGCGAAGTGACTTGTAGCGGGGGAACCCGGCGGCCTCGCGGAGTGCGACGACCGGGCCCGCCGCCGCTCAGAGCGCTCTCCGCCGGCCCCACCCCGCAGCACCGCTCCACCCTCCCCCGACCCACCCGCTCTGGAACAGCAGCGCAGCGGATAACGGCGGGCGCACGTCCCCACGCCATGACCACATCCGGAGAGATGACATGACCATCCAAGATGAGACGAATTCCCCCACCACACCGCAGAAGCCGCTGACCCCGACCCGGGGATGGCTGGGTGTGGCCGCCATCACCGCCAGTCTGTTCGTCTTCCTCACCACCGAGCTGATGCCGATCGGCCTGCTCACCCCGCTCAGCGAGAGCCTCGGGGTCTCCGTGGGCTCAGCCGGCCTCATGGTCACGGCCCAGGGCGTCGCGGCCGGTCTGGGGGTGCCGTTCATCGTGGCGTGGACCCGCCGCGTCAACCGGCGCCGCCTGCTGACCGCGCTGCTGGCAGTCCTGGCCGTCGGTAACCTGATCACCTCGATCGCCCCGAACTACCCGTTGATCCTGGGCACCCGCCTGATCATGGGCTTCGCCAGCGGCGTCTTCTGGGCCATCGGCGTCAGCATGGCCATGCGCATCGTCCCGGAGAAGCACGCCAACCGGGCCGCCGCCGTCGTGATGTCCGGTATCTCGATCGCCACCGTCGTCGGCATCCCGCTCGGCACCCTGCTGGAGGGCGCCAGCGACTGGCGCGCCACCTTCCTGATCTGGGCCGGCCTCAGCGCCCTGGTGCTCCTCGCGGTCGCCTTCACGATCCCGTTGCTGCCGTCGGCCAACGCGGTCTCGGTCCGCGAGGTCTTCGAACTGCCCGTCAAGAACGTGCCGCTGCGGGTGGTCCTGGCCATGGTCGTCTTCTTCGTCCTCGGCCACTTCGGTGCCTACACGTTCGTCCGGCCCTACCTCGAGGACAGCACGTCCGCCAGTGTCGGCTTCATCACCGTCGTCCTCATCGTCTTCGGCATCGGCGGCGCGATCGGCAACTTCATCGGCGTCCAGACCGTCAACAAGAGCCTGCGGGGCAGCTTCATCGTGGGCGGCCTGATCATGATCGCCGCACTCGTCATGCTGCTGGCCATCGGCACGAACGACATCGGCGTGATCGCCGCGATGGTCCTGTGGGGCCTCGCCTTCGGAGTCGTCCAGCTCAGCCAGATCAACATGACGCTCGCGGCGGCCCCCGACACCTTCGAGGCCGCGATGTCGCTCAACACCATGGCCTACAACACCTGCATCGCCCTGGGCGCCCTCATCGGCGGCCTGTTCGCCGACCACCTGGGCGTCACGAGCGTCGTCTGGTTCGGTATCGTCCTGGTCGCCCTCGCCGTGATCCTCCGCGCCTCCTCCAGTCGCCAGGCCGCGCTGGCGAGCTGACCCCCCGCCAGGCCGCGCTGGCGAGCTGACCCCCCGCCAGGCCGCGCTGGCGAGCTGACCCCCCGCCAGGCCGCGCGGGCGAGCTGACCCCCTCCGGGCTGCCGTGGCGGCCCATGACCGGGTCGAAGTCGACTGCGGCGGGCTGACGTTCTGCGAATGCACCGGCCTGTCCGCGCTGCTGGCCGCCGCCCGCGCGGCGAAGACCGCCGGCAGCGAGCTGCGGCTGTGTACAGTCCCGCACACCTTGGCGAGGCTGCTGCGGCTGACCCACGCTGGCAGCGCCTTCACCATCGAGCAGTCCGGCGGACGGTGAAGCCATGGCTGGGGGTGCGACGGTGCACGTACCCGCTGCTACGTCGCCCTCCTCGCTCTGCGCCTCCCGCCGACTGGCCATCCGGGCGACGCGGTCGCGCAAGATGGTGGTCGAGCGGACCCGCGCCCGGCTGCTGGCCACGGGATTTGACGAGGAGCACCTGCCCAGCCGGGTGACGTTTTGTCGGCTTCTGGAGGATCTGAAGTGGCGTCATCCGAAGTTCCGGCTGGGTACGAGGCGGATCCGGGACATCGCCGCCCGGTCTGCCGGGGTCTACGAACCGGCTGACGTTTTCGCGCTGATGCGGTGACTTTGCAGTGGCTGAGCACAGAGGCCGCTGCGTGCTGATGCTGGTTAGCTGATGCTGGGCTCGAAGTCCGCGTGGGGTCGCTTGCGGCGATGGGCGGATTCTGTCTGCGGATGCTGGGCGCCGAGGGTGTCGGTGAGGAGGTGCAGAGCTGCCTTCTCGAGGTGCCCGGCTTCCTCAGTTTCGCCTGTGCTGCGCAGGTCGCAGGCGAGCGCGACCTGGCAGGCCAGGCTCAGAGGGTGTTCGTCCCCAAGTGTTTCTCGGGCCTGCCGGTGGGTGCGCCGGCTGAGTGCGGAGGCCTCCGTATGCTGTCCGTTGGTGCTGAGCGAGGCTGCGGTGTTGAGCGCGCAGCCGAGAACCCAGGGGTGGTTGGATCCAAGGAACGATGTCATGCCGACGAGAGCCCTCTCAAGCATGGCCAGGGCGTTGTCGGGCTCATGCATCCGTTGCATGAGAAGCGCTGTGTTGGCGGTAACGCCGTGAGCAATGGGGTGAGCAGGCCCCAGGAGTGTCCGGTAGCCGGCTTCGGCTTCAGCTAGCAGCTTCCCCGCCCGCTCGCGGTCGCCGTGTTCCCTGAGGTGATTGCCGTAGACCGTCATGCAGAGGAGTGTTGTGGGGTGCTGCGTCCCATGCGTGTCGGTAGCCCGGGTCAGTACTGCGGCCAGTGAGTCGGCCATGCCTTGCAAACGGCCGCTGTGCAGCTGACAGAGAGCAAGTTCTATATCGGCCTCGAGACATCGGGGGTGGTCTTTGCCGAAGATGCTCAGATACCGGCGGGCGACGGCTTGCTGCTGCGTCAGTGCCTCGTTGTAGCGGCCCAGGAGCCGTTGGGAACGAGCGATGGCGGTGGCTGAAGCAAGGGTGGCGGGATGGTTGTCTCCGAGGATGCGGTTTTGCAGCTTCTGGTTCGCCACGTCCTGTTCGTAGGCGTCCCGGAATTGGCCGAGCATCCGGAGCGTGATCCCTTGCTCGTATCGGACGGTGAGCGTGGCTGGTGTGTCCGGTCCGGAGATGTCGATGAGGCCGTTGAGCACGCTCTGTTGCAGGTGGTAGGACTCCTCATATCGGCCGTGGTGCCGCAGGTTGACGGCGATTGCGCTGGAGGCGGTGAGTTCGCCGAGAAGGTTGCGCGGCTCTTTTGACTTGAGCTCTGTAAGTGCCAGTCGATCTCCGTCGTACGCCGCCTGGAAGTGTCCCGCGGCGCGTAGCACTGCCCCCTCCTGGAGGATGACACTCAGCATCGGCTCATCGGCCGGGCTCATGGACGTGCTCCAGTGGGCGCGAGTCCGTGCGGCAAGGTCAATGCCTGCCTCGTACCGGCCACTGGCGTCGCAGTACCGCAGGCAGTTGAGTACGGCGGACTGCATTGTGGGGTGGCGGCTGGTGAGCGCACCGGAGGGCTCGAGGTGGGGGAGGAGTGCGGCGTAGCGAGGCCAGTGCCGGCTTTCCATCGGATTGCCGGGGTCAGCCTTGGCCAGGAGGGTGCGGACGGCCTGGCGGTGTGCCTCGCGGTGTTCGCTGCTGGTGAGCCGGGCGGCGATGTCGTGGACGAGCCGGTGCATGTAGACCATCTCCCAGCCCGGTCCTGGTTCGGCGTCGTTGGCGCGAGGGCGGTTGAGTACGGAGTAGTTGACCAGGGTGTCGAGGGCGCGAGTCCACGCGGCCTGGTCGGTCGCGATCCACCGTAGGTCTTCGGGGAGATCGGCAGGCGCGCTGTCACGCACGATTCCGAGAGGGATGTCGCCGGGGGCGAAGGCGACGCACAGGCTGAGGACGGCCAGGGCCTGCGGGGATGTGTCGCGAAGCCGGCCGATCAGGATCGACCAGGAGGTGAGCGAGGACTGAGAAGTCCCCTCACGCGAGCTCTCGTCGGCGGTGGACAGCCCGCCGTCGCGGATCCTGCGCAGGTACTCGCGCACGTCCATGCCGGATTCGCCAAGCCAGGAGCCGGCTTGACCGAGCGGGAGAGGTACGTCGCTGACCTCTGCGGCGACCTGGTCGGCCTCGCGCTGCGAAAGGTGCGGCGCGCGGCGCATCAGATAGCTGATGGACTCGGCTCGGTCGAAACTCGGGACCTCGAGGACTTCGGTGTGGTTGCCCCAGCTGCGGTTGCGGGAGGTGATGAGCACATGGCCGGGGCCCTGGGGCAGCATGCCTGCGGCATCGTCGATGTCGTCCCAGCCGTCGAAAATGATGAGCCAGCGGCTGTATGGGTCGCCACGACGCAGGGCTTCGCGGACAGCCCGGGTGCGATCACCGTATGCGCCTCTGCTGGACACGCCGAGTTCGGCGGCCAGCTCGGCTAAGCGGTCGCTCTGCGTGTCGCGGTCATCGGAGTCGACCCACCAGACGAGATCGTAGTCCGAGCCGAATCGGTGGCTGTACTCGATGGCGATCTGTGTCTTGCCGATGCCGGACATGCCGAGCAGAGCGCAGATGGCGTTCGCAGGCTCGGCGCCTGTCAGCCGTCGTTGAAGCATGTCAAGGAGGTCATCCCGGCCTGAGAAGCGAGGATTGCGGCGGGGGACCGAGCCCCAGATCGTGGGCGCAGTGTTGGGGAAACGGACCTCTGCCCTCGGCGGGATCGGCCGAGCGGAGGCCCTGCGGACCTGATGGTCCAGCCTGCTGAGCAAGCGGGCTGCGGCCTCTTCCGCGCCGATACCCCAGATAGGTACAGGTTCCAGCGACCCACCAGCACGGAGCAGCGGCGTGTCGGAAAGGCTGACGGCGAGGATTCGATCAGCATTCGCCGCGACAATGCCACGCAGGGCCCTGCTCCACTCACCGGCCGGGCGGGTCTCGGAGGCGAGCAACCGGTCGCTGACGATGAGCACGATCTGCCCGCGGGTGAGAAGCAGGTCCCGGAAGTAGTCCTCCAAAGCGGCACGACCCGGCTCCCAGCGCTGCATTCTTGCGCGGTGCCCGTGCCCCTCCAAGCACGCCGCGATCCAGGCAGCCCAGGGCTGGTGATAGCCGGGATAGACAACCGAGACACGGGACAGAGGCTCACGAGTCCGCAGCTCAACCACCGTTCCTGGACCAGACCCGCTCGCGGTTCCGCCAGGTCCCGGCTGATCCCGAGCCCGCAGCCGCGCCACCTCGGCCTGCGCGGTGCGCAGCTCAGCAAGGCTCTCAGCCAGCTTCCGCTCAGTCCGTTGACTGTCGAGCTGTTCCTCCACCGCTGCCGCAGCGTCTGCTGCAAGGAGCGTGTGCTCCAGATCAGCGCAGCGTTGCTCGGCCAGTGCAACACGCTGTTCGGCTGCTTCGAGGGCAGCTTCCAGCTCAGAGACCCGCTGGAGTAGCGCGTCGTGACTCGTCAGCATCCGGCGTTGCTCCACGCGCAACAGGTCCAGTTCGATGTCTGCGGCCCGATGGTGCGACACCTCATGGGCCAATTGCTGACGCTCAGCCTCCAAGACCGCGACGCGTTCCTGATACTCCAGGAGCCTGGACGCCACCGCGTCAGCCTGCGTTCTGGCGATCGCCTTCTCCTGCAGCGCGCCGGCCAGCTGGTCCTCCAGCTGCTGCACTCGCCAAGCCCGGCTGTTCGTCGCCTTCAAAGCCGCACGCTGCATGTCTGTGAGGCGGCTGCGCACTTCCGAAGACAGCGGGCGCCCGAGCTCTTTGCCGACATCGTCGATCAGCACGGCGATGAAGTGGTCCGGAGCCACGGTCTCCCCGCTGAGATAGCGGCTCACGCTGCTCGCGCTGTAGCGGCGCAGGACCGCATACCTGCGCACGGAGACTTTCAGTTCCACAAAACACTGGCGCAGCGCCACAGCCAAGTCACGCCGTTCGCCCACGATGTCCTCGGCCAAGGGCTGCAGGCCGCTGGCCTGCGACACCGCATCGTGATCGAGGGGGACCAGCTCTCCGAAAACCGGCTCATCCATGCCGTCGCGAGCCGCGGGGCGGCCGGCGGCCCCGTCAAGGCCGCGGCCGTCCTCGGCATAACTCTCGTCGCCCACCCCTACGTCTCCTCTGGGCGTGCTGAGGCCGTGTGTCCCACAGGATCCGCAACGTGTAGCTCTTGGCGCAACACCCTTTGAGACGGCGAGTGTTGCAGGACCAGTTCTTCCTCGGAAAGGCAGTCATGATGAATCGGAAGACGTCGCTGAAGGTTGCTCTCGCGCTCGTTGGCGCCGGTGTCTCCGGGGCAGTGAGGGCGGTAGTCGGCTGGCTTCTTGGCGCGGGAACGGAAGCGCCGTAGGCTCAACGATTTGGCCCGCCTCCCCGTCGCGTACGGCGTCCTGTCGGTATTCCTGTGCCAGAACGACCCCGGCGCGTGCGAGATCTGGGACGCGGGCTCCAGCGCGAACAGGGTCTGCCTGTTCCCCCGGAAGGGGTTGCGGCCGGTCGCCGTACCCGGGGCCGGACTGGCATTGCTGCCCGCCGTCTCCGGCATCCGCACCCACGTGGTGGAGTTCGATCCCGAGCAGGTCGACGAGACCGAGGCGGAGGGGGTTGAGCCCGGCGAGGAGTGCGAGCCCGACGCGTACGACGTCGCGCCAGGGGTGGATGCGCGAACCCGGCGAACGGTTCGGGCAACAGCGCGAAGTGCTCGGGTCACTCGGCGGCAATCCCTCCTACCTCGAGAACGAACGCGTACCCGCGTGCCCCTCCTGCGCCGTCACCATGGAGTTCGTGGCCCACCTGGAGGAAGGGATGACCTACGAGACCTCGATGAACCTCGGCGGTCAGCTGGGCTACGTCCTCGTGTGCCGTCCCTGCCGCCGGGGAGCCTTCCTCACCGGTTGAGAGCCCTGCAATCGACTCCGAAGGTGGCGTCGGCTTGACGCGCCGCAAAGGGCCTCTGAGGCCGCCGACTGCTCTGCCGCGGCCCTGCCGTCACCACCCGCATCGACACCGACAGCACTTCCGCCCCGACCGTGCACGCTGCCACCGCCTACATGAGCACTGCCCGTCACGGCTTCGACAGCTATCAGCCACATCCCTCGCTCGCCGAGGCCACCTGCACCGATGGCAGCCGTGTGCGCCTGGTCTTCCACACCGACGTCCGTGTCCGTGACCACGACGCCTGACGCCGACGCGCTGTTGTGGGCAACCGTTACTGCGCGGATGACGCCGGTCAGACCTGGCCCGACGACATCCTTCTGTCTCCGTCAGCGATGTCGTCGAGGTCGCGGGCCCTGATCACTGGTTCCTCTACCTCCGCGTCGACTTTGTCGGCTTCTCCGCCGTCCCCGTGCCCACCCGCTTGACCGACTTCGTCGGCACCCGCGGGGAGCGATTGTCCATACGTGTGGATCGTCCGCGGAGGCACGTAGTTGGGGTTTGTCCGTAGCAGCGTGCCTGGCTATCCCCGTTCGGGGCGCAGCAGAACCTCGCTGCCTACAGGTGTGAAGCCGCAGGCGAGAAAGGCGCGTAGAGAACGGGCGTTGCCGGGGGACACGGCAGCGAAGACCGGGTCGGCTTCCGGAACCAGGGAAAGGGCGTCGGTGAGGAGCGACCGCCCATGTCCTTTGCTGCCGTCCTGAACACGGTGGAGTTCGATGCTCAGCTCGCGCCGCCCGGCGAGGCCGTCGGCCAGCGTGACGAGGCCGCGTTCGTCACCGTAGACTTTGACGTTCGTCCGCATCTCCCGGGCATAGCGGACGCGTGAATGATCATCTGCATCGGTCAGCTCTGCCAGACGCGGTGGGCCACCCGTGCCCCGAGCCGTGAGTGTCGCGTCGGTGACACCGATCCAGCCCTTCGGGCCGGCCAAGTGACGCAGGAAATCCGGCGAGAGCGACTCGCCGAAGCCATCTGGTCCCCGGGTATGTACGGCCTGACTGGTCATGGCGGTGGCGATGACGGCGTGGCCGGTGAAGGCGACCGAGCACTCAAGTCCCCTGGGCAGGGGCGGCAGCACCGTTACACGGCCGTCGACCGGAGGGAAGCAGCCGTCGGCGGCAGCCATGAAGAATGTGAGGAGCGGGTGCGGTGCGCCCACGCTAGTCCACCTGTCTGTTGAGGAAGCCGGCAGGAAGCAATTGTCGGACAGATCCTGTCGATCAGTTGAGATTGTTCATGCTGCGAGGTTTTCCAGCGTTCGAAGAGCCGGCCGCGTTCGAAGCGGGCACCGGCCCGCACGAGGGCGACAAGGTGGGCTGCGCTTACCCCGGGCCACCGGGGCGGTGCGGGCTCGACCAGCTTGAACACAGGTCCCGCCAGCTGAGCGCAGACAGGACCTTTGTCACAGCATCGAGGGGGCGGAGGTGAACCGCCCCTTCAACGCTGCGCCCACACCCTGCCAGGCAAGCCGCACTCAGGAATTTGCGGGCGGCTGCGCAGACAAGGACAAAGGCAACCCTTGTGCAACTTCCCTTCCAGGTAACGTTCTCATCGCCCGGCAGCCGCCCCTCCCGGGACGTGTATCGGGACGCAGTTGGCGTTCTGTCGTCCCGTGGAGAGGACATCGTCCGCCCCCGACGGCTGCCTTCCGGGCCCCGACCACACCCGGACTGCAGGGCAGAAATCGGTTGCGCCACCAGGGCCCCTCCTGATCCTCTGCCCCGCGGAGATCACCGCGTTGTCGTACGAGGGAGGCACCATGTCCGGAGCAAGTGTGGGATTCGGCGCGGGGGTGCGGTCGGTCGTCGAACACGCGGTGGCGGAGGGGTTCTCCGGGACAGTGAGCGTGGTGGCCGAAGGGAGGCCGGTGCTGCAGGGCGCCTACGGCAAGGCCAGCCGTCGATGGGACATCGACAACACCATGGACACACGGTTCCGGATAGCCTCCATATCCAAGGCGTTCACGGCCGTCACCGTCCTGCGCCTGGCCCAGGACGGTGCGGTGGACCTCGACGAACCACTCCTGCCGCACGTGCGCCACGCGCACCCCTCACTCGACTCAGGCATCACCCTGCGCCATGCGCTCACCATGACGTCGGGTATCGCGGACTGGTTCGAGGAGGACAGCGAGACCTGGGCGGCCGACTGGGCCGCACTCTGCGCCGCGCACCCGCTCTACCTGCTGCGCGATAACGCGGACTACCTGCCGCTGTTTATCGGCAAGCCGGGCCACTTTGCGCCGGGGGAGCGCTACCGGTACAACGGTGCCGGATACATCCTCCTCGGCCTCATGATCGAGAAACTTACGGGCCTGGACTTCATCGAAGCGATCCACCGCTACGTCTTCGCACCCGCCGCCATGTCCGACGCCGGGTTCATGGCGCTCGACTCCGCGGGGCCCGGCCTCGCCGAGGGCTACCTCGCTCGCGCCGACAGCCCCGCAGCCCTGCGCACGAACCTCTACGGGACCACGCCCCGTGGCGCGGCAGACGGAGGAGCCACCTGCACCGCGGACGATCTCGTGGCCTTCGCCCGCGCCCTGCGGTCAGGCACGCTCCTTAACGAGACGGCGACGCGGCTCGCCCTCACCCCGCAGGTCCCAGAACGGGAAGAGAAGGTACGCGGCTACCGCTGGATGTACGGCTTCGGGCTCACCTTCCTCCTCGACGACAACGACCGCGTCGTGCGGTGGGGACACACAGGTGAGGAGGACGGCGCAAGCGCCCGGCTGTACCACTACCCCGAGGGCGACGTGGATATCGCCGTGCTGAGCAACGTCAGCTGGTCAGCCGGGGACCTCGGATGGGCCATCCACGACGCGGTGGTGGCCGACCGTTAGGACTTTTCGTCCTGTCGGGTAAGCGGACACCGTCAGGACCAGATTGTCGGGCAGTGACTGAGCTTGACTCTGTCGGGAATCTTGGAGTTTCCCGGTGCGGCAGCAAGATCGACGGGCATGCTCGGGTAGTTCCGCTGACCGATACAGCTGTCGAGGTGCTCGTTGTCCCTTCGTCCCTGTTCCGGTGAGCAGGTTCCGTCTCTGACTGCGCAGGTTGCGCGGGCGAGCAACCCGGGTGGCACGACGGCGATATGGGTGCGGGACCGCCTCGACGGGCTGTGGCGTGACGAGGACTTCGCGGACTGGTACCGGCGGGACGGACGCCCGGGTCTTTCACCTGCTCAGCTGGCCACCGTCTGTGTGCTGCAGTTCCTGCCCGGCCTGTCGGACAGGCAGGCTGCCGAGTCTGTCCGCTGCCGCATCGACTTCAAGTACGCGATGGCCATGGAGCTGGACGATCCCGGGTTCCATCACAGTGTGCTGAGCGACTTCCGTGATCGTCTCGCCGAGGACGGCCGCGCCGACCGTCTCCTCGACCTCGCACTCGCGCGCCTGAGGGAGGCCGCTGACCGAGAGCTGTGCTGCCGATGGCCCCAACGTGATCAAGGATGTCGCCACCACCGCGGCCACCACCCACGACAGCCAGGTCCTGCCTGGCATCCACACCCGCCTGGCTCGTCGCGGGCTGCTGCCCGCCGAGCACCTGGTCGACGCCGGCACCTGACGGGTGCGCAGGGCCCGATGCCGGCGATGACCGGCACGCCGTCGGCGTGCTCGACCGCGAGGCGGGTCACGCGGGCGCGCTCCTCAAGGGACAGGTAGGCATAGGAGCCGGTGGAGCCCAGCGCGCCGATGGAGTCGACGCTGGCGGCGGCGAGCCGCTGGACCAGCGCGGCGTACGCCTTCTCGTCGACGTTGCCGTTGCCGGGGACGGGAGTGAGCGGGAAGGCGCTCAGGCCGGTGGACAAGACGGCCTCCAAAAGGGGGGTGCGGGGGGCTTTCGGCGGGGCGGGGGTGGCTGCCGCGGTGCTGAGCGGGCGGGCCGGGCTGGTCAGACGGTGGCGTCGGGGTGGGCCGGGTTGAGGTAGTGCACGGTGCTGGTGTCGCAGTGCGGCTGCAGGAGTTCCTGCAGGTCGCCAGCCGCGGTCTTGAGCAGCTGCTCGTCGCGGGTGGCGGCGACGGTCTCCAGGACGAAGGCGACGCGGGTGGAGTCCTCGGTGACGCGGGTGCGGTGGGCGTCGCGGTGGTTCCAGTGCCGGGTGAGGACGTCGGTGGTGTCGGTGTAGATGACCTCGCCGGGCTTGGGCGTCTCGACGGTGCCGGGCTCGCCGAGCGGGGTGAAGGTCTCGCTGCCGTCGGCGTAGCGGATCTCGACGTCGCCGGTGACCTGGCCGAGGTCGAAGGCGCCGGCGGGCAGGCCGTGGCGGACGGAGACGGCGTTGTAGGAGTCGACGGCCGGGTTGATCCGGGGCAGGGGGCCCTTCTTCGCCAGGCGGCGGCCCAGGGCGTCGACGCTGGGCCGGATGCGACGGGGGTTGGTGCCGAAGGCGCGGTAGACGGCATGCCATGCCTCGATGCGCGGGTCGTTCTCGTCGGCCGGGGACCAGGAGCCGTCGGCGAGCCGGGCCTCCAGTTCTTCCAGGGCGGCGGTGGTGGCTGGCCACGGTTCGCGGCCGCGCAGACCGGTGGCGGTGACGACGGCGATAAGGGTGTCGGGGAAGGTGTCAGCGACAGCCGGGGTGAGGCGGAAGAGGGTCATCGGAGGTCCGTTTCGAGGGTGGTGTGCGGGCGAGGAGGCTGACGGCGGCGGCGGCGGTGCCCAGGCCGATCAGCTGGCCGCGGTGGATGCGCTCGGCCAGGACGCTGCGGGCGAGCAGGACGGTGCTGGCCGGGTAGAGGGCGGTGATCACGGCGACGACGGCGAGGTCGCCGCTGCGGGCAGCGAGCAGGAACAGTAGGTTGGCCACCGAGTCCAGCACCCCGGCCGTCGCCGAGATCGCGTACGCGGGCTTTTCCGGGCCCAGACGCCGGAACATCACGCCGGCTGCGGCCAGGGTGACGGCGGAGGACACGGCACGGCCGACGATCAGCGGACCGACGCCGCTGTCGGAGGGCGCCTGGTGCAGGAAGACCAGCTGCAGAGCGATCGCCGCGCCGGCGCCGAAAGCCAAGAGCGCAGTGCGCGAGGGCCGTGCCGACTTCGCCCCGTGCCCGGCACCACCGCCGCCAGCGCCAGCGGCAGGCCGATCAGCCCGGCCAAGCCCAGGTGCTCGCCCTGCAGCAGGCCGACGCCCACCGGCAGCATCGCCGAGACCAGCTCGGTGATCGGCGACAGCACGTTCATCGGGCCGATCGCCAGCGTCTTGTAGAGCAGGGCGAACGCGGCGGCCGACGCGACGCCGGAGGCAGCCCCCCAGGCGAGAGTGGCGGGCGCGAAGGAGGCACCGAGGAAGGGCCACAGCAGCAGCTCGACGGTCAGCGAGGCCGGTGCGGCGAATCATCACGGTCCGCAGGACATGAGCCTTGCGGGCGCCCAGGCCGCCGAGGAAGTCGGCGCATCCGTAGGCCAGGGAGCTGCCCAGGGCCAGCAGAAGAGCGATCACGGTACGTACATCCCCTACCGTCATTGGAACGACTACACCGTACAACGCACCGACCGTAGGTGGTCAACCGACCGACCGAAGGGTGCAGCACACCGACCTGCTGCCGGAGGGATGAGCCCGATGCCCGAGACCGAGGCCGCACTGCGGACGCTCGCGCACAACGTCCGCGCGGCCCGCACCCGCGCAGGACTGTCCCTGGACGAACTCGGCCGCCGCGCCAAGGTCAGCAAGGGCGCCCTCGTCGGACTGGAGAAAGCCCAGGGCAACCCCAACTTCGCCACCCTGGTTCGCCTCGCCGACACCCTCGGCGTCTCCGTCTCCGCGCTGATGGAAGGCAGCCTCGAACAACGCGTGCGGATGGTCAGCGCCGACGCCGTCACGCCCCTGTGGAAGGGTGAGCACGGCAGCGAAGCCCGGCTCATGCTCACCACCGGCGGCCCGGCCGCCACCGAGGTCTGGCGCTGGACCCTCGAACCCGGCGAGGAATACCCCAGCCACCCCCACCAGACCGGCGTGACCGAGACCGTCAGCGTCACCGCCGGCGACATGGTCCTCGTCGTCGACGGCACCGAATACGCCGTCACCGCCGGACAGACCGCCACCTTCGACGCCGACACCACCCACACCTACCGCGGCACGGGCACCCAGACCTGCCACCTGATCATGACCGTCCACCTGCCCCCAGGCCCGGCGTAGACCTCAACGGGCCGGGGGAGCCCGAGTGCCCCCTGTCGGTAAAGGATGGCGTGACGGCCCCGGGCTCCTGGGACATCGACCACGTCGTCCCGCTCGCCGAGTCGTGGGACTCAGGGGTCAGCGCCTCAACGCCCGCGGGCCGGGAGGCGTACGCGAACGACCAGGGCGCACACCAGCTTGGTGGCGGTCGCCGCGCGATCGAACAGGTCGAATGCCGACAAGGACCCGGCCGAGTGGATGCCGCCGGCCGGGGGCCAGGACTGTCGATACGCCGGCGAGTGGGGCGGCACGAAACTCCGCTAGGGCCTCTTGGCCGACCAGGCGGAGCAGGAGACGCTGATGGTGTTCGCCGGGGCGTGCAAGAGCACGGTCGTCACCCACACCGCGGCGCCGTGTGCCGGTGACCGGGTGCCGACCGCTCGCGCGACAGGTCGCATCGGGCGGCACTGCGGGGACGGGGCCCCTGACAGGTGTCGAAGCTGGCGGGGCCCCGCCGCGGCACGGAGGGGCCCGCCAGGCCCTGACCACACCGCCCGGTCCAACGAGCCGGCCGCGGCCGGGACACGGCCGCCAGGAGCGGCGCTGCCCGACGCCGAGGGCCGCGTCGGCGCGGCAGTGCGAGCACGCCTCCCCGCCGTCCGTGACGGGCCAGGCGGCGACGTCGCGGGTCACCGCGTGGACGCGCTTGCCAACCGTGTGGCAGCCGCCGACATGGACGTACAGCGGTGGCCGCTCGGCGGCGATCCCGGGCTCGACCGCGAAGTCCGGGATCGGCGGCCGTAGGCCTCACCCGCGCGCTGCTCTCGCTCGCGCCGCGCCAGGGCGGCGATCCGCTCGCGCACCTGGTCAAGGCTTAAGCGCGAGCCACGTCTCCAGGGTCCGGTGACGGGGGAGGCCGGTGTCCCGCAGACAACGTAGGGAACCTTGACCGATGTATTCGCTCTGCTGCTGGCCCTGGGCAGTTCTCTGGCCAATGGATGTGCCGACTTCCTCGGCGGCCTCGACGCCCGCAAGGCCCACGTCTCGCGCACGGTGATGATCGCCGCCCGGCCTCGCTCACCGTCGAGCTGTAGCTGTAGCTGTGGCCCGTGCTCGGCGCCTTCTGCGCCCCCGCGACTCTCGCCTGGGGCGCCGTGTCCGGCGTGGCGTCGGCCGCTACGTTCGCCCTGCTCTACCAACCCTGGCAACGGGTCCGATGAACGTTTTGACGCTGGTCACCGCGCTGGTGTCGGCGATGCTGCCGGTCGGCGGGGGATTGGTGCAGGGCGAGCGGCTGGGGCTGGCCGGCCTGGTGGGCCTGCCGCTCGGGCTGGCGGCCGTGGTCCTGGTCAGTGCCGGGCACGGGACGAAGTCGGCCGCCCCTCGCGGACCGCGCTGTTGCTGGCCTTCGGCGCCGGGGCCGCGATCGCTTTGCAGCTGGTCTTTCTGCACCAGGCACCGTCCGAGAGCGGGGTGGGCCCGCTGATCGTCGGCCGTGCCGTGCCCTCCGTCGTCACCCTGGCCGCCGCCGGAGCGATGATCCGGCGGCTGGGCGCGGAGAAGCCCGCGTACAGGATTTCGGCGGCGGTCGGCGTGCTCGACTCGGTGGCCAACCTGCTGGTGCTGTTCCTGTTCGCCGCCCGCAGCGGCGACCTGGCCGTTGGAGCGGTGATCACCGCCCTGTACCCGGTCGGCACCGTCATGCTCGAGGTCGTCGGCAGGGGCGGCAGGAGTGTTGAGAGACGGACCCTCGTGTGCCGCCCCCGGGCCTTCACTCCTACCGTTTTCGCCCCTCCTGTCCCGGGAAGCCGCATATCATGGACCATTCGAAAGCCCCCGTTCTCGACGCTCTGAAGGCGTACCAGGCGCAGGAACAACTGCCGTTCACCCCGCCCGGACACAAGCAGGGCCGGGGGGCCGACCCGAGGGTGCGGGCCGTACTGGGAGATAGCCTGTTCGGCGCGGACATGCTCGCGGTGTCCGGCCTGGACGACCGGACACAGTCGAAGAAGGTCCTGGAGCGGGCGGAAGACCTCATGGCCGACGCCGTCCACGCCGAGCACACATTCTTTTCCACCTGCGGCAGCTCGCTGTCGGTGAAGGCCGCCATGCTGTCCGTTGCCGGACCGCACCAAAAACTCCTGGTCGGACGCGACGCGCACAAGTCAGTCATCTCCGGCTTGATCCTCGCCGGTATCCGCCCGGTGTGGGTCGATCCCCAGTGGGATCCCGATCTGCACGTTGCCCACCCACCGGCCCCGGAGGCTTTCCGGGCGGCGTTCGAGCAGCACCCGGATGCGCGGGGCGCGCTCGTCACCAGCCCCACTCCTTACGGAACCTGCGCCGACATCGGAGCCATCGCGACGCTGTGCCACGAGCACGGCGTACCACTGATCGTGGACGAAGCGTGGGGCGCCCACCTGCCCTTCCACCCCGAGCTGCCTGCCTGGGCCATGGACGCCGGCGCGGACGTGTGCGTCACCTCCGTCCATAAAATGGGCTCCGGACTCGAACAAGGGTCGGTCTTCCACCTCCAAGGCGATCTGGTCACCGCGCAAACTCTCGCCTCCCGCGCCGACCTCCTGGACACCACCAGCCCTTCGGTCCTCATCTATGCCGCCCTCGACGGCTGGCGTCGTCAGATGGTCGAACACGGCCGCGAACTCCTGGACGACGCCCTCTCCAGGTCCCGCCGGGTACGTGAAGCCATTGAGGACATCGAGGGCCTGCACGTGAACGACCGCGATGACTTCTGCGCGGCCGGGCGCGCCTTCGACCTGGACCCCCTCCAAGTCTTCATCGACCTGAGCGGAGTCAAGTTCAGCGGCTACGACGCGGCCGACTGGATGCGTCGAAACCACCGCATCAACCTGCACACGTCCGACCACCGGCGCATCAACGCCCAGCTCACCCACGCCGACGACGACACCACGACGGAGCGGCTCCTGGACGGCCTGCGTGACCTGGTAGCCCACGCAGACGAGCTGCCACCAGCCCCCGACATCCGGATCCCGGACCCCGGCGACCTCCGGCTGACGCAGGCGACGCTTCCGCGCGACGCCTTCTTCGGCGAGGTCGAGCAGATTCCCGCCGACCAGGCGGTCGGCCGTGTCTGTGCCGAGATGCTCACGCCCTACCCACCAGGGATCCCAGCAGCCCTTCCCGGCGAGGTGCTCGACCAGGCCGCAGTGGACTACCTGCAGACCGGTGTCAGCGGGGGGATGCTCATTCCCGACGCCGCCGACAGCACCATCGGCACGATTCGCGTGTCCGTGCATGACGCCGACGCCGACTGACCGGGCGCCCGCGACAAGGCGAAATTCGGACCACGCGCCCTGCCACCACACGATGCTGCGCACGCGGTGAGGCTGAGAACACCTGGGCCAGCGGGTAACTCAGAGAGCCGGTTACCAGCGCGTTTGGCATGTCAGGTCCGGCACAGGGCACAAGGCGAGAGACCGCCGCTCGGGTCGCGGCGGACCCTTGGGACATTCACGCTGACGAAGGCGGATGCGCGCCTGGCGAAACTGACAAAGAGCGCACCTGTTCGCACCTCATGGAGGCTCCAGATGACGACCGCTGCCGTACGACCCGCCGGCCTCGGGAACGTGTGGACACTGCCCGGCGTCTACGCACCGCAAGCCGATACCCACCTGCTTGCTGCGGCACTCCAGGCGGAAGAGATAGCAAAGGGCACAGACGTCCTCGATGTCTGCACAGGAAGCGGAGCACTGGCTGTCCTGGCCGCGCGCATGGGCGCCCGGGTGTCGGCGACCGACATCTCCCGCCGGGCGGTGATGACCGCCCGACTGAACGCTGCCCGTGCCGGACAACGCGTCCGAGTACTGCACGGCGACCTCACCGGGCCGCTCGCCCAACAGCGCTTCGACATCGTGGTGAGCAACCCGCCCTACGTCCCCACACCACCCGCACACCGTCCGCGCAAGCACAGATCCTCAGTGGCCTGGAACGCCGGGCACAGCGGACGGCAGGCCCTGGACCGTATCTGCGCCCACGCCCCAGACGTGCTTCACCCGCACGGCGTACTACTCATCGTCCACTCCGCACTCTGCGACGCCGACGAAACAGTCAGACGGCTGGCCGATACCGGCATGCGCAGCTCCGTGACACACCGAGCCCGTGTGCCCTTCGGGCCCGTCATCACCCAACGGCTGCCATGGCTACGCGCCCAGGGCCTGCTCCACCCCGACGAGGACACAGAAGAGCTGGTGGTCGTCCGTGCCGAACGAAACTGATCACGCCCGGCGTGTGACCGTCGACGGCAACGGCCCCATCCTCATCGAAGGGCCGGTGGAGATCGTGCAGGAGGACGGCACGACCGCCACCTCCGACCGGTTCGTCGTCGCTGTCTGCACATGCCGCCGTAGCCGCATGTACCCGTGGTGTGACACCAGCCACCGCCGTCGCACGAAACCGTCGGAGTCTGGCCACCGCGACCAGCGCTCCGCAAACGCCCCCAAGGAAGCCCGTGACAGTGACAACTGACAACCAGCTCTGTCCGCTCCCCACCCTGCCAAGGGCCAGGGGACCGCTGTCAGCCGCCCTCGCCGATGCCCTGGCCTCGCCACAGCAGGATCCGCCGAACGTCGAGGGCGTCGCAGCCGCCGACCCGTATGGAGAAGATCTGCAGCTCGCCCTCTACATGCTGTACGAGCTGCACTACCGCGGTTTCGCCGGCGTCGCAGAGGACCGCGAGTGGGACCCTGCCCTCATGCCCCTGCGCCGGGCGCTCGAAATGCGCTTCCTCAACGCTCTCCGTGCCGACGTACCTGCCGGCCGCTCGACCGACGAGGCGTTCGCAGAACTGCTGGTGGAGCCCACCGACCACCGGGACAGCGTTGCCTACTTCCTTGAGCACGAGGGAGAGCTGTGGCAGATCCGCGAATACGCCGCTCTGCGCTCGCTCTACCACCTGAAAGAGGCAGACCCGCATGCCTGGGTGATCCCGCGATTGCGAGGGCGGGCCAAGGCGGGCATGGTCGCCATCGCATACGACGAGTTCGGCGCGGGACGCGCCGAAAACATCCATGCGCACCTCTTCGCCCAGCTCATGGCCGACCTGGACCTCGACACGCTCTACGGCCACTACGTGGAGGCGGCCCCAGCCCCCGCGCTCGCCGTCGTGAACGTCATGTCCTTGTTCGGCTTGCACCGGGCACTGCGCGGAGCGCTGGTCGGCCATTTCGCCTGCGTGGAGGTCACCTCCTCGCCGGGTTCGCGCCGGCTCGCCGCAGCCATGCGCCGCACCGGCGCGGGCCCCGCGTCCGAACATTTCTACGCTGAGCATGTGGAGGCGGACGCCGTGCACGAACAAGTCGTGCGCCGCGAAGTGGTAGGCGGCCTACTCGAAGAAGAACCCCACCTGGACCCAGAGGTGGCCTTCGGAGCCGATGCCACCGTGCATCTGGAGAACCGATTGGCAGCTCACCTCCTCACGTCCTGGCGGACGGGTAACGCCGTGCTCCTCCAGCGATAGTGGTCCGCGCCGAAGGCCCCCTCCGCAACGCGTTGCCCCTGGCGCTCGTTGGAAAGACCGTCCGCCCCATGGCGAGCCGAGAGTACTGGCCGACCCGCCGCTTGCGCTCCGTCAGCGCGCGGGAACGATCCGCGCCAGGCCGTGGCCGGGCCTCCGTCTGGCGCTCTGAGCCCGGCGCTGAGACGGGCCATCGGTCAGATGTCGGCTTCAGCAGAACCGCCCCCTCTCGGACGGTGCTCCCGAGACGGCGCGCGTCGTACAGCTCCGCCCACTCGGGTTCCGCACGGGCAAGCATTCCTGACAGCAGCTGACCGGCCATCGCCCCTCCGCTCGCACCCCAGCCGGCGAACCCGGTCGCCACACACACACATGGCGCGCGCCCGACCAGAGGTACGCCGTCGCTCGCGTCGTTGTCCTGCACGACCCACCGGTATCCCGTCTCACCCACCGGAAATGCTCGTGCATCCACCCGTCCAGCCTGCGGAAGCGCTCTCGGCTGTCACCCGCAGCCTTCGCCTGCTGGGCGACAGCGACAGTGTGCTGGTGGCGCGGCAGCCGGATGATCTGCTGCGCGCAAGGCCGACGCCCACCTCGTCTCGGAGGAGTCGGAAGGGTTGCACCGTGCTCTCGGCATCGCGCTGACCGCGGTTCTCACCAGCGCGGGCTCCGGCGTCGAGCCGCGCCCGGGGGACTGGTTGCGGGGTCACCCGGTCCCGGGCGGGGGCCAGCCGGCTGCGCACCGCCGCCGGGGGGCAGAGGGTGCGGACGAGGATGATGGCGCTGGCGACGTCCGGCGCGGTGGGCAGGAAGCGCTGGGTGTTGGCGACGGCGATCCGCTGTCACAGGACGGATGGCGGGGTGCCGGCAAGGACGAGTCCGGTGCGGGTGCGGGTGGTGAGCAGTAGGCCCTGGAGGGTTTCCCCTGCGTAGGCGAGCTGGGTGACGTCGACGACCAGGCGGCGGCCGGTGTCCCAGACAGCGGCGAAAGCGGCTTCGAGGGTGGCCCGGTGGGCGTGGCCGGCGTCACCGGACAGGAGAAGGACCGGACGCCGTGCTCGGTAGAGGCGTCGAGGACGGGCTCCTGCGGGAAGGGAAAGCTGGCCAGCGCCATCGTGTCCTGCACTCTCGGGACGGGCTGCTCGCACAGGCCGGGTGCCCGGGGCCTCCGACGGGGAGGTCAGGGAGCCCCGGGACGTGTCACGTCACCCGGGGAGACGGTTGATGTGACAGCGCCGCCATCGTGCCGCGTGAAGCGACAGCCGGTGGCCATTCCGGGGTGCTGCGCAGTCCTGTTCACTCCCGCGGCGCACCGGCGGCTGCGCCGGACCTCGGCCGTGCCGTTGAGGCGGGCCGGCCCGCCAGTTCGACGATGAGCGACTCGTGGATGCCGGTGCAGGCGGTGCTGTCCGGGAGGCGTCTGAGCGGTCCGGGCCGGTCAGGCAGGTCTCCACCGCCCGGGCCGGTGCCTTGGGCACGTCTGCGAACAGGGCGAGATGTCCGTCGAGCAACCGCAGGACGAATCGTCGGGGCTGTGCGGTGAGGCCGGTGTAGCCCATTACCGCCGCCTCCTTACCGCTCACCCTCTCAGCGTGCCGCAGTCCGCCGGCGCTGGGGGAGTGGCCGGCGCCCCGCGGCGCGAGGAGGGCGGCGAGATTCATGGCGCTCTGTGCTGTTCGGCGCGAAAATAGGGGTTGTGTGCCGTGTGTGTAGGGCGCGCGGTGCATGCGGGGCGAGAGCGTCAGCGGCTGTGCCGTTGCTCGCGGCCGCATCCTTCCGGTGTCCCCTAGGGTGCGGCGCCGAGTGGCTGGTGCGCTTGCTCATATGCGGGCGCACCGGCGGTGCCGCTGGCGTCCTCGTTCACGGGACGGGTCCCGTCTTGTGCGCCCAGCGGGACCCGCTCCCGGCCCGTACCGATGAATACCCCCGCACGCTGTCGCTGGCCGGCCAGGACGGTCGCCTGTGTTGAGCTCCCGCTGCCTCAGTCCCGGACAGCCGCCGTGCCGCACGAGGGGTGTGGCGCACATGTGTGTGCCTCGTGGAGACCATCACTCGTTCGTGGGGAAACGGTGGCGGACCCTCGGTGCTGAGTCCACCCTCGCCCGGGAGACCTTTCGGGGCACGCAGGGCAGCTGGGGCTGGACAGCAACCTGTAGCAGTGCACGTCACACGACGTGAAGAGCAGGCCCGCGCCCCTGGCGCCATGGTTTGCCTTCCGGCCGCAGGGCGCGGGTCCCTGCTGCGGGGGCTGTTATCCCCTCAGAGGGGCGGTTTCGTCCCTCGGGCGGGGGGCGTAGCGTCACGAGCGACGGAGCCGTGGCCGGGCGTGAGGAGACGTGATCATGAGGTCGCTGCAGTTCCGCAGCCGTGCACAGACGCGGGAGCTCGTGTCCCAGGTGCACCCTGCGTTGCGGATGGAGGGGCACGGCCAGGAGGTGGGCGCGGTGCGGGCGTCGGCGGGCGGGCTGAGCGTCGACCGGCTCGATGTCGATGCCACGGTCTCCTACGACGCGGCCGCCTCGCGCAAGGTATGTCTGATCACTGTCCACCGCGGCGCCGTCGTCGACACGACCGGCGGCCGCCACGACACCTACGGCCCCGGCCACACGTTCCTCATCGCTCCGCCCGACCGGCCCGGCACCGGCGAGCTGCGTGCAGCACGCTGCACGATCACCACGTTCGACGCCGCTGTGCTGGACGAGGTCGCCACGCACGACCACGATCCCCGCCCCGCCGGGCCTGTGCGCCTGACCGGGCAGCGGCCGCTGGACGCGGCGGCCAACCTGCGGCTGGGTACGACCGTGTCCTTCCTGCGCGACCAGGTCCTCGCCGATCCGGATGCGAGCGGTCTGGTGGTCACGACCGGTGTGCGGCATCTGGAAGCCGTCGTCCTGGCCACTCTGCCGAACACCACGCTCGCCATGCGGGCCGCCGGGGCCGACATTGCGAACAGGGGCCCGCAGACGCTGGAACGGGCGATGGCCTTCATCGCAGACAACGCTCAGCGCGACATCACTGTGGCCGACATCGCCGCCGCCGTCTGCGTCACTCCCCGCGCCGTGCAGTACGCCTTCAGCCGCCACGCCGGCACCACGCCGCTCGGCTACCTGCGCCGCGTGCGACTGGCCCACGCCCACAGCGAGCTCGTCGCCGCGACGCCCGACGCAAGCGTGCTCGCGATCGCCACCAAATGGGGCTTCGCCCACCAGGGCCGATTCGCCGCGGCCTACCGCGCCGCCTACGGCAACGCGCCCTCCGCCACCCTCCGCGCCGGCCCCGGACGCGCCGCCCAAGAACCTCCCCAGCAGCCACCCGCCGCACCAATCGGACCGTGCGGCACAGCGACGGGAGCGCACCGCCATGACCCAGCCCCACGAACCCAGCCCTGACACAGACGCGCACGCCGACGCCCTGCGTGCCCCGCAGCGCCGAGCCCACCTGCGCCGCATCGACGCCGGCACCGCCGACGCCGCTGTCACCGCCATGCGCGAAGCCCTGGACGACGCCGAAGCCAGCGACCCTGCGACGGCAGAAAACAGCCGCGAGCCGTGACAGCGCCCGCGCCAGCAGCCCTGGCCTCGATCCACTCGCAGGGCACCCGGCCCCGAAGCATTCCGCCTGCCGCCCGGCCCGCGGGGGCGGACTGGTCGGCGCATGCTCTCTGGCCTCAGGACGGCATTCCGCGATCGGTGCTGATCGACGTCACCGCGTTGGAGGGGCGGATGCGGGGGCGTCGTCGCCGTTCCGGAGACGGTACTGGTGGATCACGGCAAGGCCGCTGTGGTCGACCCGGTGGCCGGCCTCCAGCATTGCCGGACATCCGCCGCGCCCCCTGGTGCCCGCCGGGTCGTTCCGCCGCCGGTCCTCGCGCACCGTATCGACGCGACCGCGCCGCCTCCCCGGCACTGCTGGCAGCCGTCGACCACCGGCAGCTAGGCCGTGTCTCCTTGACGCGCAGAGCAGTTGGAGCTGCCTACTGTGCGGGGCCACAATGGTCATGTGGACGGACAGGACTCAGTTCAGCGGGCGGACATCGACCGGATCATCGATCCGCTGAAGACGAACATGCCCCAGGCTGGGGACCTCAGCTTTGAGGCGATCCAGCAGCTGGGGAACCCGGTGCCGCTACTGGTGCAAAACGACGGCAAGGAGCATTTGCAGCTGTGGCTTGAGCCGTTCGGGCAGGACTATTGGCTGAAGCCCGGGGAGGCTGTGTACGTCACCTCGTACGGGACGTGGAATGACCACCCGTTCGAGACGATCCACGAGACCGACTGTCTCACCGTCTGGGCCACGTCCTGGTTCGCGACGGTCTCTGACCGCGACGGCAATGAGTTCCCCCCAGGCGGCAGTGAGCGCGCCTGAGTCGTCAGCGTCGGGTCCAGACGAGGATCGCGGCAAGGTGGAGTGCGGCCTGGTCGGCGATAGCGAGTTTGTCAGTCCGCATGGCCAGGCCCCGCCATTCCTTGAGGCGGTTGCTGCATCGTTCGACGGGGCCCAGGCCACCCGGCGCTGCTGCCCGGTGCGCGGTCGCCGCTGCCCGCAACGCCGGTACTGGAAGCGGGGCGGCAGGCCGTGCTGCCGACCAGAGGGCGGACCACCGCGGCCGTGGCCGGTCTGCGCCTCGACCAGACGCACCGGGTCCCGGCCCGCGGAGCGCGCGTCGACGTGGCCCGCGAACACGAAACTGTGCGCTGATAGGGCCCTGGCGACCGGGCAGGTTCCAGGGCCCCATGGCTGCCCGCCCCGTGAGGCCGAAAAGGGACAAGCGCCGTTCCACTAACGCACCGCGCGTCTGCTGGGTTACGCCCACCTTCTGGCTCAGAACGCAATGAGGGCACCGCCGGTCCATGCGAGGGCCCTTCCGGCGTGGTGCCCCAGTCAGGGCACCTGCCGTCGTGTCCGGCGGTCAGGACGCACACCTGTCCCCAGAGGCTGTGCCCGACGGGGCAGGTGGAGGCGAGAGTCACGGTAACGACGGTACATACGGCCTGGTCGTGGCGGTCCCGAAGAACCCGGCGGAGGTTGCGCAGTTCCCGCCCGGAGCATGCTTCCTGCCGTGCGAGCAGGTCTCGCAGCCGGCGCACGGCCGAGTTCTCGGTTCCGGCCTGGAGCGTAAGCTCCTTCTCCCACCAGGCTCGCGAAAGCGTAGGCCGCGCCAGGGCCTTCCCCACGCGTTCCTCCTCGATCCGGCTTTCGGACGGCGTCGCCCGAAGGCCAGCGGGTAGCGGCGTGGGCATACGGCCGCCCCGCACAGAACCAGAGCGCTCTTGGCGGGGCGGCACGATGTCGGCCCGGTCGTACTGCCTCCCCGCGGTTGCACGAGAGGCACCAGGTCCTGGCCCACGCACTCCAGACCGGCACGGGCCAGCACCGACCCTATGGCCACCGCGGCCGTCCGTGGGCGCGAATCCGCAACGGTCCCTCTCATGTGTGCCGAAGGCTCCCACTTGTCGTGGGCGCGACGTGCCTGGAGTATCGACTGGTCGCGGTGGACGCAATGGGCCAGACTCCGTGGCCATGAACGGCACGATTGCTCAGCGGGTTGGCGAGCTCGATGCTGATTCGAGCGAAGTGGCAGAAGACGCCCAGCATGCGCTGATCGCCATGGGGCCAGAGGTGCTGGACGAGTTGATCGCGGCAGTGCCTCACCTGGGGGCGTTCGGGCAGCTCTGCGCCATCGAGGTCTTCACTGCGCTGAAGGATCCGCGACCGGGAGACGTGTTGATCGACCTGTTGCACAGCGAGAACGCCACTGTTCGCCAATGGGCTGCCCAAGCCTTGACGGGCCTGGAGATCCAGCGTGCAGTGCCCGAGCTTCAACGAGCTTATGAAGCCTTTCGGCAGCGAGGGGAAGCCCCCGATGACAGCGAAGGAGAGGCACTTCGCTGGGCGCTGACGGATCTCGGTGCCCGCGCGCTCGTGATCCCGCCCCGGGCTGCTGCGCTGCGGGCCTCGCTGGGGAACCTGGACCTGGCATGGCCGACGGCTCACCTCGCCGAGGTCATAGAGGATCTTGCCGCTCACGGTCAGGCGGTGCTCTATTTCCAGGTGTGGCAGATCAAGCCGACCAATGGGGCCTTCTGGCGCCAAGGCCCGGGCATCGACTGGGACATCGATCGCCAATTGCCCTGGGATCGGATCGTGGTCGAATGTCGGGATTGGGCACTTCTGGCAGCCGAAGAAGCTGAAAAGGCTCCCGACCTGGTGGCGACAATCTGTTGGATCGACGCCTCGGATCTGTGATGACCCCGATCTGAAAGAAGTGTCCCGGATACGTCGCCCGGGCGGTGCCCCGGGCCAGCCAACACCCCTTGCCGGTTTGGCATTTCCTCCGCACTGCGGGCACGCGCGTACCGAAAGACGCCGAAGACCGGCAGGGGGGTGAGCTCCGCGCCCGCGGGGATGGTCCGGCGTACGCGAGCACCTGGCCGACTACGTGGGGGTCGACCTCGTACGCGCGGGGACGGCCCGCGCCGTGCTTGGAGCTTCCTGCCGGAAACTAGCTCTGCGCGGGTGTAGTACCCGCGGCGCACGCGGGCCGCGGTGCGGCCCGTATGTCGCTGCCGGGACGAGGGGGGGGTTCGCCGGAGCTTGGGTTTCGGACATTTCTTCGCCATCTGCGCTTCGACTCGCTCGAAGGGTCGTACGGTGAACTGTGTCTGAGGCAGGCTGTCTCCCCGTCGTCATGCCCCAGACATGCAGCAGGCCGTCAGCTGCGTACTCCCAAGCTGTTTCCCCCTTGATTGTGCCCCATGGTGGAACATCGTCGTGCAACCTTGCTTGGGTGTATGCCTGATGCGCTCCCTGGTGACCTATTCCGTTCCCGCGATCAGTCCGATTTTCTCCAGCGGCAGCGATCAGGGTGTTCGAATTGTCAACAACCACCGCAATTAAGGAGGTTAATATGTCCGCCTCAGTTGACCCTATCGGGCGTCCCTGGGGGGCCGATCGGCTCGCGCCGTTTCCGACGGTCGCCCACCGACCTCATGCGTCGGTCACGTTGGACCCCGCCACCCAGCTTGGTATTTTCACCGACCACCTCGGCATGGTGATCGATATGGGCAAGCACGGCACCAGCAGCGGCACCGAGACGAGTACGACTACGAACTCGGACTCCGCGCCCGACCAAGGACACGATCAAGACTCGGAGCAGGACTGACGAATGTCCGATAGGAGGCCGGTGCTGGTGGTCACCGAGGTGGATGACATTACTGCCGACATGGTGATCACCGCATTGAACCGACAGAAGGTGCCAGTGGCCAGGTTCAATCCAGCTGACATCGGGGCGGCTTTGACGGTCTCCGCTCGATTCGGGGGTGGCCCGGCCTCCGTGGCCGGGCAGCTTCGCACCCCATCGCGGACTGTAGACCTGGCCGAGGTTAGGTCGGTGTATTGGCGCCGTCCCGTATGGCCGGTCTTCGCCGACCTGGAACATGACGACGCCCGGTTTGCTGCGGCGCAGACCCGCTACGGACTTGCCGGCACACTGTATGCACTCGACGGGCCCTTGTGGGTCAACCACCCCTTGCGCAACGCGGCAGCCGACTACAAACCCGCCCAGCTCGCTGTCGCTCAGCGCCTCGGGCTGAGAGTACCGCCCACTCTTGTCACGAACGACCCGGACGAAGCACGCTGCTTCGTCAGTAGCTATGAACAGGTGATCTTCAAGACGCTCCGGTGGACGCCCTACCAGCGCGACGGTGTGCCCGTCACCGGGTGGGCTGACCGTGTCTCGGCGACCGAGATCGACGAGAGGGTCTCGGTAGTACCGCATCTCTTCCAGACCGTGGTCGACAAAACAGGCGATCTGCGCGTGCTGATCGTCGGCCGTGATGTGTTTGCTGTCCATATCGAGTCCGGAATGCTGGACTGGCGCAAAAACTACTCGAACCTCGCTTACCGTGTCGTGGACTTGCCCAATCGTGTGGAGAAAATGCTCTTTGCCTACTTGAAGCACTTCGGGTTGGTGTCGGGAAGCTTCGACTTCGCCGTGGACAAAACCGGAGACCTCTGGTGGCTGGAACTGAACCCGAACGGACAGTGGGGATGGCTGGAGGAACGCACCGGCCTCGGCATGTCCGCCGCCTTCGCTGACCTGCTAACGCAAGGAGCTGCCCCATGACCGGCACCACCAACGAGCGGCGCGCTCTTGCCGAGCGCCTAACGAAAGCAGGCGTCCTCTCTACCCCCCGCTGGCGGGAAGCCGTGGAGGCCGTACCGCGCGAGCTGTTCCTACACCCCGGCGTGTTCCTACCAGCAGAGGGAGGTTGGAGGCCGGTGACCGCAGATGGGACAGACCCAGATGCGTGGGCGCAGATTGCCTACCGCGACGAGTCTCTGACCACTCAGCTCGACGGACATCTCACCGCCGACCAGGCCAGTGGGACCGTGACAGGCTCCCCGACTTCCTCGTCCACCACCCCAGTCACCGTCGTGGACATGCTGGAAGAACTCAACGTGGAGGACGACCACCAGATCCTCGAGATCGGCACGGGGACCGGCTACTCTGCCGCCCTCATGTGCCACCGCCTCGGAGAAGACAACGTCACGACGGTCGAAGTCGACCCGGACGTAGCCGCCCGCGCCGACACCGCCCTGGAAACCGCCGGATACTCGACCTGGACCGTCACCGGCGACGGACTCCTCGGCCACCCCCGCCGCGCCCCATACGACCGCGTCATCGCCACCTGCGCGGTACGCCGTATCCCGTACACCTGGATCAGGCAGACCAAGCCTGGTGGCGTCGTCCTGGCCACGGTAGGCGGCTCATGGCACTACGGAACCGGCCTGGCGAAGGTCACCGTTGCCACCGACGGCACCGCCGAGGGCCAGATCATCGGCCGCAGCTCCTTCATGCAGGCCCGCTCCCAGGCTGAGGTACCGATCGCTGGCGACCTGTCTGCCCGCACCGCCTACGCCGACAGCGAGCGCGAGACCGAACTGCCCCCGTTGCTGCTTGAAGAGTGGATGCCGGCCTTCCTCACACAGCTCGCCGCCCCCGGAACGCACTTCACCCGCGCCACATCGAAGGAGGGCAACCGGTTGCTGTACCTCTTCAACCCCGACCGCGAGTCCTTCGCCTCGTTCGTGCAGAGCGGCGACGCTTGGACGGTCCGTCAAGGGGGCCCGGTGGCCCTGTGGGACACGGTCGAACAGACCCTCACCACCTGGAGGGACGCAGGCCGCCCTGACATCACGGCAGTGCGGCTTCGCGTCACGAAGCAGGCCCACACCTATTGGATTGACGGGCACCCCTCCCTCCGCTGGCAGCATCACCTCACGTGCTGAGGTCTCGGGGGTGGTGGCGGGTGGATACGGGCCATGATCTCTGCTCCATGCGGGGATGTGAGGTATCGCGAGGGCGGGGGAGGAAGGGCACGGCGCCCTTGAAGGCCGCGTCCTCGCTGTAGGTGCCGAAGGTCGCGAGGGCGTTGATGATCCTGTAGATCCACTTCGGCTTCGTCGCCCCGCGACCGCGGGGATGCTTCGCCAGCGGAGGACGCCACCCGTGCCCTTGCCGCGTCGGCCCCGCGTCCGCGGGGAAGCCCCGGACGGAATGACGCCGGCCGTTCGACGCTCGGCGTCGACCCCGCACGCGCGGGGATGGTCCGGAGACCGAGCTTCGGTACTTCCTTGATGCGAAGTCACCCCCGCACGCGCTCCCGCACGGTGAGACGATCACGATCGTCCGCCCGGCCCGCTCACCGAAGACGTGTACGGCAACGGTGTCCCCGGAGCCACCAAGGAGATCCAAGTTCCCGGATGTGCGATTGAACCGATAGACCGGCGCCGGCCGGAACGAGGACACCCAAAGGCGCCAGCAGGTTATCTCTGGCCTGCGGGTCTACTGCCCCTTCGGCAGCGTCATCCACCCCACGGACCAGGTTCGCGTCCAGGGCGAGATGTACAGCGAACCCGGAACCGGGGTTGGCTTCCGCTCTCCGTTCACGGTCAGCACAGGAGCGGTCGTCGTGGCCCTCACCTTCGGCACCGGTTGATCATCACGGACGCTGGATGCCCCGCATGGAGTCCAAGGCGTCGTATGGGCTGTGGCGGCGCGCCCCGTAGACGAGGCTTACGGTGATGAGCCCGACCGTTCCGACGAGCACGGGGACCACTGCCGCCCCGGTGGATTGAGCAAGCCGATGCCCAGGGCAGCAGCGCCTATCACGACGCTCGTACCGACGACGCGGAGCAACTCCCAGTTTCGTAACGGCTCCAAATTCTCCAGCTGATCGTCATCGAGAAGTTGCCCCCACCGGCATTCCGCATAGCGCGTTCCGATCTTGCGTGCCACGCGTGCCATCTCGGTTGCGGCGGCCTCGGGGTCTGTGTCCAGCCGTGAACGAACCTGCTGAATTGCTGCGGCCACCAGGGCGATGTGCTTTTTGGCATGCTTCTTCCTGGGGGATCCGGTGTCGAATCGATTCGTTTCCCTCGGAGTTTTCAGAAGGGCACGGATAACAAGCCGAGCCGCTTCGTCAACGGCCCCTATCTCGGCAGGGCGCCGGGCAGGCGGTGCCACTGAAGCCAATGCTGACCTGTAGAGCAACAGGCCACACAAGAAGGCGGTGGGCCCCGGGTCCCGAGCAGAGTCCGGGCGCGACAACCACACAGCGTTTCCCCTCCGGCTCGCTTTTTGCGCGGCCAGCGCCCCGAGGATCGGAATGAGCACTCCACCGGCTATCTCGGCCACCCACGACACCGGCGGTTCGGGAGCTTTCCACTCCACTGCACCCCAGGCTGCGATGAAGCGCTCGTCCGCGAGCACGTGTTTGGCGCTACCAAACAACAACCAAACGTTCACCGCGAGGGCAACCGTGAGAAACGCCCATGTTCGCTGCTGCCTGATGTAGAAGAAGTACGCGGAGCGACCCACGGCCGCACGGAATCGTAATGGGGCATCAGGGGCAGGGGTGTACACGCGGTTCGCGCTGTCTGCGCGGTCTGCCCATTTCCCGGAGAAGTGCAATGCGCGCCTGGTGAAGGGATTCATTCTCAAGCGCGCGCCTGCCCGACCGCTGCCACCAGCTTGGCCGCATCGTCGCTACTCTTCTTCGGGATCGACAGACTGTGCGGGTCCGAGTCCGGGGGCCGGCCGCCCGAGAAGAGGCTCCGGGATTCCTCTGCTGGGTCGCTGCCCGGTACGAGGAACTGAACGTACCCGTGGAAGAGCGTGGTGGCGGGCTTGAGCCGGGTGCCGGTAACGTCAGCGGCCCGCAGGCGGAAGGGCCGAGGAGCCTTCCCGATCTCCTTCTTCGTGATCCTGACCCACGCACCGTCGAAATGGATGCTCCCCAGCACGCCCTTGACATCCCACTCCGCCACATCTGCCCCCAGGTAGTCCAGTTGAGGAGGCCGATGCTAGTCGGCGTCAGCGAACGTGTGTCTCGAAATGCAGTAGGAGAGCTGCTCCGCTCCCGCATGATGCAGGCCGACATGCTGCACGACGCGCAGCAGCGACGGGGAGAGGTGCGGAAGCCGGCTTCGCCGTCATTGTCTTTTGCATGCTGTGCCCAACGTGCCCCGCTGTTCCAGATCACCGGCGCCGCAGCTCTCTCCTCCGCGCGAGCGATCAGCTTCCGGCACTGGGCGAACAGTGGCATCACTTGCGGCCCGTTCGGCGCGGCGGGTGGGGAAGCCGACTCTGCGGGAGCCGCCGACCGCCGGTTGATGGACTGCTCCCGGGTAGACGGTCAGCGGACCGTTGCGTTGCCGTTCGAGGGATGCCGGAGATGATCATGGAAGCTGCGAAGTGGTCGGTGGACCGTAAACGCCTGGAGCAATGGGTTCCCGAGGGTGAGCGGATGATGGCCGGCTGTGCGGTGATCTACGGACGGTCGCTGTGGGGTCTGGTCCCACGGCGGGCGTCCCTCCTCCTGACCGACCGCCGAGTGAGGGTGCTGCGTCATCGAGGAAATGACCTCCGCTACAACATACGTGGCATCTTTTTCGAGATCATGCGCGGCGAAGCCAGAGCGGTCTGCGGGAATCCGCAGGTGCGGGTGGAGCTCGACAGGGGCCAAGAAGTCGAACTGCACAAGCATGACAGCGGGATCGAGCGTCTGCTGATCAGCCAGTGGGACGCGGTACACGCCGACGCCCTGTACGAAGCGTTCCCTTCCCAAGAACCGGACCCGCAATGAGGCATCCGCAGACGTGGGCGAGACGGGGCAGCGGCAGCGATCGATGGTGCCCCCACCGATGCCATTGCAGCCACCCGCGACCTGCTCCGATCACGCAGACGAGAAGGTGCTGCGCGTTCGCCGCAAGGGCCGCAAGGGCTGGCTGCCGGCCCTTCGGGACGTTGCCCTGCTGAATGATCGCGCACGCCTACAAGCTGCGCCGCAACGAGACCCGAATGCTGGATCTCACCGACTTCGGACACAATCCGGCGGGCCGGGAGGTCGGCGAGTACGGCACCCCGCTGGTCCGCCACGGCAAGGCCAAGAAGGGCTCACCGCCCAAGCGCCGCAGCGTGCTGACCGCCTGGCACTGGACACCCCGCACGATCGAGGAATGGATCAACGAGGCCCGGCCCGGATGCGGCATTCGACCGGCCGGGCCCTATGGCCGTCCGAGCGCGGGCCGCGAGTCGGGGATCAGCGGCTGTCCCGATTCGCCGCCCACGCGGGCGCCCTGTGTTGAGCGTGCCCGCTTCGGGCGCGGCGCTTCGGACACGTGACAACTGGTCCGGAGTCAGGCCTCATTCCTCTGTGTGTGGCGGCCGTCCTCGCGAAATCAGGTCGTCTCCTCCGCGTGGTCGCCATGTGGAAATCGTTGAACGGCAGCGTGCGGGTGTCCGGTACCGACAGCCCCGCCAGGCGCCAGGTGTGGGTCAGCGGCCAGAGAAAGGCCGAATCGCAAAGGTCCGGCGCGTCCTTACTCCGGGCGCGACAGACCGAGTCATGAAGGTAAGGCAGCCCCGCGTAACGTGCGACCGGAACGCAGGGCTGCATCAAGCCTTGTGCGGCCGACGGTGCACAGGCGAGCTACCTGGTGCTGTCGCTACCTGCTGACGCGTCCCATTTCGCGCAGTACCTGCCACCAGGGGTCCTCGTCGTCGGCACCGGTTACGGTGCGGAAGCCGGGGCCGAAGACGGTGTTGCGGAGGAAGGCATCCAGGTCGTCGGCCCACTTCTCGAACACGTCGCTCTGCCACCAGTTGATCCCCTGGTCGGGGAAGCCCCAGACCGTGCCGTCCGCCCGCTTGAGGAACACCGGGTCCTCGTAGATCTTGCCCAGGCAGAACCAGTCCTGCCCGCCCAAGGTGACGGGCGCGCCGTCCACGGGATCGGCGAGGAACTGGTTGCCTGCGGCGTGGTCGGCGTCGAAGAGGGCCATGGTGCTGAAAATGCCGCCGTCGGCCAGGCCGAGGTACTCCCGGTACGCGTCGGGCACAGTGGCGTCCACCGGGCCGGCGTACCCGGTAGGGACGGAGTTCATCACGTCCCACTCCGTTTCCTGGGGCAGCAGGGCCCGCGCAGATTCCAGCAGCTGACGTACTTCTGGGCTGGTCATGAGGATGGTCCTTCGATCCTGATTCTGCTGGATGTGGCCGTGCGCCGCGCCCGCGTCGTCCGCGAACTCCCAAAACGCGTCCGCCATGTCGAGGTACGCGTCCTCGTCACGTTCGGCCACCCCCACGCCCGCGACGTCCAGCATCGTGTCGACGCCCTCGGGAACGGTGTACCCCACCCTGATCAGCCCCGTTGCAAATCGAAGATCCAAGACGGGTCAGCATTCCATGCTGCCTAAAGCGGATTCCACGGGGTTCCCGGTCAGAGCTGTGTGACTTTGAGAAACATCAGGTGTGTGTGCGGAGGCTGCCTCACGACGCTGAGCCCGGTCTGCACCGCTCCAGCCGGGCCCACGCGACGCTGCACCCGAGCCGAGACCGAGGCGCGAATGTGCCGTAGCGCGGGTGAGGCCCACCGCAGGCGGCCGGCCGGGTCGGCGAGGATCTGGACGTTCATGCCTTGTTTGCCTGAGTGGAACGGTCGGTCGGCGGCGAGACGGTCGGTCGGCAGGGTGCCGTCGAGCAGGACAAGCGCTTTCCTCGACGCTTCGCGGACGGCTGAGTGGAGCGTGGGCCCAGGGCTGCGGGGAGGTCGACGGCTTCGGCGATGTAGCGGTAGGCCGTGGTCATGCTGGTGCCGAATCCCGCGGCGAGCTGGGCTCTTCAGTCCCGCGCAGGGCATGGCGGGAGTGGAGGCTGGGAGGGAACCCGCAGCCCAACGCGTCGGCGGACCTTGAGCCGCCCGGGTCGCGCGCGGCGAATCCGCGGCGTCCGCGGACGCTGCGCGCCTGCGCTGCGGGGCAGCGCTCGGTCCGCCTGGCGCCGTCTCGTCCACCTCTACGGCGAGTCTGTGCCGGTGCCTGGCGGCTCACTTCAGTGGGGTGAGTTCGCTGAAAGGCAGACAGCGGTGGCTCCCTGCGACGTTAATATGACGCATGGTCACAGGGGTGGTGGCGGACGCTGACGGGTTCGAGCTTGTCGTCGATGACCGACGGGTCGGATCCCGTCGGATGGTGCAGAGCGCTGATGTGGACTTGCTCGACGCGGTGGCCGCCCGGTACGTGGACGCCGTGCGCAAGGGTTCGAGAGAGCAGGAGCTGCTCGCGGTGGGGCGGGAGCTGTACCGGTGGCTGGACGGCGAGCGGGGTGAGTTGACCCGGCTGCGCGACGAGGCGCAGAGCCCGCTGGTCTTCGAGGTCAGGGCGTCCGCACGACCGTCTGCGGCGGCGTGGGCGCTGCTGCGCGCCCCCTTCGAGCTGTTGGCCGCGCCGGAGGGCGGGTTCCTGGCGGGGGAGTTGTCGTCGTTCGCGGTGGTGCGCCGGTTAGGGCGTCCCGGGCGGGCGCCAGATCTGGAGGGGTTCCGGCTCGGGGTGGCGTTCATGGCGTCGTCGCCGCGGGGTCAGCACGAGCTGGACTTCGAGGCCGAGGAGTTGGCGATCCTGCAGGCTGCCGGGGCGACGAGCCTCGACCTGGTCGTCGAGGACTCCGGGAACCCCGAGCACCTCGGCCGGCGACTGTCCGAGCTGGGCGGGATGCCGGTGGTGCACCTGTCCTGCCACGGGCTGCACAACTGGCGTGAGTCGCCGGACGGGGCTCCGGCGCCGGTGCTGCTCATGGAGGACGACCTCGGCGAAGGGCGTCCGACGCGCGCGGAAGAACTGCTCAGACTGCTGACTCCGCGTCCGAGGCTCGCGTTCGTGTCGGCCTGTCTGACCGCCACGGGTTCGGACGTGGCCGGGCATTTGCCCGCCGGGGCCGGCCGCCGCGGTGGTGCGGAGGCCCCGGCCCCGGTGCCGGTGGCGCACTCGCTGGCCACGGGGCTGGTGACGGCCGGGGTCCCGGCGGTGATCGGCTGGGACGGGTCGGTCAGCGACCGGGCCGCCACCCTGTTCGCCGAGCACCTCTACCAGCAGCTCAGCCGCCGCGTCGACCTGGCCGAGGCCGTCGCCGTCGCCCGCCACCAGCTCCTGCACCACGCCGAGGAGCGGGTGCGGGCGGACTGGCATCTGGCGCGGCTGTGGCTGGGACCGGCAGGCGGCGGGCCGTTGGTCGCCGGGACCCGCAAGCGCCAGATGGTGCCCGCGCACCACGCGACCCAGAGGTTCCTGGACCGCAAGCACCAACTGCGTGTCGCGGACGCGAAGATGTTCGTCGGCCGCCGTCCGGAGATGCAACGGGCACTGCGGGCACTGCGGGGTGGGGAGCGAGGCGGGGTCCTGCTCCATGGACAGGGCCGGCTGGGCAAGTCGAGCCTGGCCGCCCGGATCGCCGACCGCCACCCCCACCGGGACGTCGCGGTCGTCTTCGGCGACTACTCCGCCGGGGCGCTCCTCGACGCCGTCGCCGACGCCGTCACCGCCAACCCGGAAGCCCGCGCGCTCATCGAGGGCGGACGCGCCGAGGTTCGCGAACAGCCCGACCGCCTCCGAACTCTCTTGACTGATCTGCTGGCCGGACCGTGCGCCCAGGAGCGCGACGACGTGCGCAAGCCGCTCCTTCTGATCATCGACGATCTGGAGCAGATCCTGATCGCCGACCAGAACGGTCCGCACCGGCTCGACCCGAGATATGCCGGTGTCGTCGCCGATGTGCTGGCCGCGTGCGATCCGGCCCGGACCGACAGCCGCCTACTCGTCACCAGCCGCTTCACCTTCACCCTCGACGCACTGGAAGAAACACTGGAGCCGGTGCAGTTGCAGCCGCTGTCGCAGGCAGCCCGGCTCAAACTGCAGCGCCGCCAGGAGGCACTCGCCCCGGTCGGCTACGTGGCCGAGCGGGCCGATCTGGCCCGTCGGGCAATGGAGATCAGCCGCGGCAACCCCGGACTGCAGGACCTGATCGGCCTGCGCCTGGTCTACAGCAACGAAGTCGACCAAGCCCGCGCCGAGGCGGCCGTGACCGACATGGAGGCCTACCTGCGCCAGGGAGACCTCCCCGCCGACAACGCCGACGTCAGCAGCTTCCTGGAGAACCTCGCCCTCGACACCCTCCTGGAACAGGCCGGGCCCACGCACCGCGCCCTGCTGCAGGCCTGCACCCTCTTCTCCGTCCCGGTCCCGCAACCGGTCGTCGACACCCTCGCCGAGGCCGTCGGCGGCACGGCCTCCCGCCTGTGCGGCCTCGGCCTCCTCGACACGTTCCCCGACCAGCGCCACCCCGACCGCCCCGCACTCGCCGTCAACGCCCTCGCCGCCGGCCGCCTCGCTCCCCTCACCGAAGACGAACGGACAGCCCTGGCCACCCTGACCGTCGAAAAGCTCTACACCCAGTGGGGCGGCACCACACCCCGCCCAGACCGCGACAGCGACCTCGACCTGCAGCTGACCCGACTCGCCCTGGCCGCCAACCATCCGGCCATCACCGCCCACTGCGCCACCGGCGCCGTGAGCGCACTACGCCAGGGGCCCGCCGCCATCGCCGCCGAACTGGGCCGCCAAGCGATCACCCTCCTCGACCGCCATGACCACGAAGTCCCTGTCCCTCTGCTGCGGGCCGTCCTCGACGCAGCCGTGACATGCGGCGACGGCGACCATGCTGACACTCTCCTCGACCGCGCCATCCAGCAGACAAGCAACGAGCAGACCAACCCGACCGACCGCGCCGCGCTCTTCTACGACCACGCCAACCGCCTGATCACCCGCGGCGAGACCGACCAGGCCGAGAGCCTGCTCAACCAGGCACGTCAGCTCTACACCGATGCCGGCGACACCCGCGCCGCCGCGATCACCTGGGGGAAGATCGCCGACATCCTCCAGCAGCGCGGCGAGACGGACGAGGCGCTGCGGATCCGGCGGGAAGTCACCCTGCCCGTGTACGAGCGGGTCGGCGACACCCGCTCCGCCGCCATGACCTGGGGGCACATCGCCGACATCCTCCAGCAGCGCGGCGAGACGGACGAGGCGCTGCGGATCCGGCAGGAGGTGGAACTGCCGGTGTACGAGCGGATCGGCGACACCCACTCCGCCGCGGTCACCTGGGGACAGATCGCCGACATCCTCCAGCAGCGCGGCGAGACGGACGAGGCGCTGCGGATCCGGCAGGAGGTGGAACTGCCGGTGTACGAGCGGATCGGCGACACCCGCGAGGCCGCGGTCACCTGGGGGCGGATCGCCGACATCCTCCAGCAGCGGGGCGAGAGTGACGAGGTGCTGCGGATTCGGCGGGAGGTCACCCTCCCGGTGTACGAGCGGATCGGCGACACCCGCTCCGCCGCGGTCACCTGGGGGCGGATCGCCGACATCCTCCAGCAGCGGGGCGAGACGGACGAGGTGCTGCGGATCCGGCGGGAGGTCACCCTCCCGGTGTACGAGCGGATCGGCGACACCCGCGAGGCCGCGATCACCTGGGGGCGGATCGCCGACATCCTCCAGCAGCGGGGCGAGGGTGACGAGGCGCTGCGGATCCGGCGGGAGGTCACCCTCCCGGTATTCGAGCGGATCGGCGACACCCGCTCCGCCGCGGTCACCTGGGGACAGATCGCCGACATCCTCCAGCAGCGCGGCGAGACGGACGAGGCGCTGCGGATCCGGCGGGAGGTCGAACTGCCCGTGTACGAGCGGATCAGCGACACCCGCTCCGCCGCGGTCACCTGGGGACAGATCGCCGACATCCTCCAGCAGCGCGGCGAGACGGACGAGGCGCTGCGGATCCGGCGGGAGGTCGAACTGCCCGTGTACGAGCGGATCGGCGACACCCGCGCCGCTGCGATCGCCTGGGGGCGGATCGCCGACATCCTCCAGCAGCGCGGCGAGACGGACGAGGCGCTGCGGATCCGGCGGGAGGTCGAACTGCCCGTGTACGAGCGGATCAGCGACACCCGCGCTGCCGCGGTCACCTGGGGGCAGATCGCCGACATCCTCGAGCAGCGGGGGGAGACGGACGAGGCCCGCGAACTGCAGATCAAGCGTTTGGAGGTCAATGAGAGGCTTGGTGATGTGGATGGCGTCGCCGCAGCCAACTGGGACCTTGCGCGCATCGATCTGAGCCGTCAGGATCTCGCGTCGGCGGCAGCAAGGCTGAACACCTCCTTTCAGCTCCTTCAAGGGCTTCAGCGAGCCGACGGCATCGCGGTTGTCGGGGCGGCCTGGGGACAGCTGCTTCTCAATAGCGGGGAGCATGGCCGGGCGCGGCAGGTGCTTCAGGCAGCCCGAGCCGCCGCCGCCAAGATCGGGTTCACGGACCAGGTCAACCAGCTTGATGAACTGCTGAAGTCCACGGACGACGGAGACAACGAATCATGATCATCGAGTTTGTCGGAACGGACACCGAAGCCGCCGGGAAGAGCATCAGCGAGCTGGCCGCGAGTTGGGGCTACCCCGCCGAGCCCGTCCGGGCAGGGGAACCCGTGAAGGATCCGGACGCCAAGGCCGTCGATCCGATTTCGCTGACCGCCCTCATCCTGTCCATCCCCTCGGCCATGCTCGCCGTCGCGGACATCACCGACCGAATCCGTAAACGGCGCCGCGCCGGCGAACTCATCGAGCGCGCCCGAGAACTCCAGACGCAACAATCGACGGCACGCCTTGTCCTCGAAGACCGCTCCGTCGACCTCGCCACGCTCACGTCGGACCAACTCCTCGACCTCATCACCGACGAGCCGTGAACTACCCAGACAGCCGCACGGCACCCACGCCCGCAGCCGGCTGACCAGCCGTCGCACGCCGCAGCCGTACCCCTGCGTCACCCCTGGCCGGCGGACCACACCGGCCCGGGGTGACGGCTCCAGCGTTCGGGGGGCGAGGCACAGGGCTCCTTCTGAGCTGGCGGCGTTGACCGCGAGTTGGACGGGCCTGAATAAGGTCGAAGCTCCTGGTAGGCGGGTTCTCGACCAAGATCACCCGCGTCTGCCAGGAGCTTCGCGTGCTTGTCTACCCGTCGGCGATTGATCTGTCCAGCCACAGCATGCGGTACCTGACAAGGCGGCTGAAGGCAGGAGATCGGTACGCGTTGGCGGCACCTTCCCGCCTCGCGACAGGCCCTGCTTGCCCTGGCCCACCCACGGTGCACACCTACGTCCAGCTGGCCGCCGGGTTCGGCGTCGGGAACGCGACCGTTTGCCGCTAGATTCGTGAAGTCGTCGAGGCCCTGGCCGGTCTCGCCCTGTACCTGGCTGGGGCGATGCGGACGATCCAGGAGAAGGCGTTTGTCATCCTCGAGCACCTTGCTGCCGATCAACCCATCGCCGTCGACACCCACAAGCGGCACGGCATGAACGTGCAGGCCCTCACCGCTCCATTCGGACGGCTGCGCTGGGTCTCTCAGGTGCTGTCCGGCTCGGCTCACGACCTGACCGCCGCCAGGCAGCACGGGATCATCGAAGCCCTCACCGGAGCAGGACTCAGATGCTGGGCGAACAAGGCGTATCAAGGCGCCGGCGGGCCCGGCCGGGTCCCGCTTCGGGACCGACGCCTCAAGCAGTGGCAACGTCGTTATCACAGCACCCACGCCAAGACCTGCTGCCTCGGCGAGCAGGCCACGGCCACCCTGAAGGGCTGGCGCCTCCTGCGGAGCTCCGCTGAAGAACCAACCGCACCACAGCGATCATCCAGGCCGTCCTCGTCCTTCACCACGCGTCAGAGTGAGGGTGGAAAAGCCTCAGTGCCAGAGGTGTGCCGCACAACAGAGGCCAAACGAATGGGGTATCCCCCTTGGCTGGCGAGGAGACCGCCAGCGAGACCGTGGCCGCCACGTAGACGCCACGACTCGCCTGGCCCCCGAACCGGCCTGACCTCCTGCACGGTTCCCCGACCTCGGCTCCAGATTCTGGCCCTGGCATCGCTCGCGATGCCAGGGCCGGTCCATGTTGGGAGCGCGCGCAATCCCGATGCCGCCCCGAGCAGGTGCCGGGGATGCCGCCCTTTCACCCTGCCGCTCCGGCCCTCGGCCCCTGTACCGGGCCTCTTCTCGTTGTTTGCCGATCGCCCGACGACAGTGAGCCCGCCTCCTCGTCCGGGGCTGGGGGAGGGGCCGCAGGACTCCTCCCAGCCCTCCTGACCGACAGAAAGAGACCGATGATGTCCACCCCCGCAGGTTTCAGTGCGGCTGCCCGCGGCTTGGCCGGAGCTCTGCCCCACAACCCGGCACGCCGCGGCGACGTTCCCGCAGTGGAGCGCCTTCTCCTGGTCGAGCTTGCCGGTACCCGCATGGAGGATTAGCTGTGTCGAACATGCAGGAGCGCGGCCGGCTCGGAGACATTTTGCTGCGCGAGTTCAACACCTACGTTGCCGCCCCGGTCGAGGCCGGGCACGACTGGGAGGTCGTCTGGTCCGCAGCCGTGTGGCCGGAAGGCGACCGCCTCTACTGGCTCCGCAGCCGGTTCCTGCTTGCGAGAGAGTGCGCGTCCATGGTCGGCCACCAGTTTTCCGACTCAGCGATCACCAATCTCGGCCGCGAGTACGTGGAGTACCGCGCGCTGTTCCCCGCTGGACCGCCGAGACTGTGACCTCCGTCAAGGTCGCGGTCAGTGCGCAGTTGGTCGCTGGGCGGCTGATCCACGTCCGCGTCATCCCCTACCGCGACTCGGTATACAGCCTCGGACCGGAGCCACATCGACGACGTGCTCTGGACGCTCGGCAGAGCCACCCCCGCACGTCGGCGCCTCGCCTCTTGACCGGCCTACCGCACACCCGAAAGCCTGCCCCTGGACACAACCATGGGGCGGGCCCTCGGCGTTGTCACCCCCGGTTGCCTCGTGTCGTCCCGATCCCGGTTCGGTCTCTTACCCGGGTGTTGTGGGGCTTGGTATCGCCCAGGCGAGCGTGTGGGCCATCGAGAACGCTGCTCCCGCCCCCGGCCCAGCCGTGGGGTGGGTCGAGCTCCGCCGGTGACAGCCAGGCGGATGCGCTCTCGTACACCTCACGCCGCCCCTGCAGAGGAGTTCCCATGCCCGCGCCCGCCCACGCGACGGCCGCCGCTCCGCATACCGCCCCGGCCACGCCCGCCTGCCCGGTCCGCTCCGACAGCCCCCGCATCGCGGCCGCCGACTTCTTCACCCTCGCCCGCACCGGCCGCACGCAGACCACGCTGCCGCCCTTCCGTGACGGCGACAGCGCCAGCTGCCCGCTGGGCAACGAGTGGATGCGCCACGACGGCTGGTGGATCGTCCCCGGGGGGCCGGGCAGCCTTGTCCTGGACGACCGAACGGTCACCGGCTGGTGGCACACCCGGCACCAGCCGGGCCACCGGTTCGCCCTGGTCCACCGGCTTGCCCCTACCGAGACGAGTCTGATCACAGGCGACCGCTACACCAGCCGCAGTCGCCCTCTGAGCCTGCGTGACGGTGCGTTCACGTACACCGAGACGGTAACCGGGCCATGGTTGCGCCAACTGGCCCGACAGATCACCCGCACCCGCACCGTGAGCGTCCACCTCGAACTGCCCACCGGCGTCGTCACCCTCCACTCGCGGCTCGTCGGTGACGTGTTCTTCCACCCTGCCGCAGCTGCCACACCTGCCCTCTGCGCCTGACCACCACACCCCGGGCCGCTGCCTCGCAGCGCTCCACACCTTGGTTTCAGGGCACGGATACCGGCCCGGGGGAATGGTGGCCACCGCCGTCCCCCCGGGCCCACCGCACGCCCGTCCCGTCCTCGCCAGCGCCTGTTGCCGCACGACTTTTGAGGGAGCCGTCATAACGGTCACGCTCCCCGCCCACCAGACCCGCTCGCCCGCTATGCCGACCGGTGTCGACGCTCCGCCAGCCCTCGCTTAAGAACCACACGGTCGACACCGCCCGCCCGCGCCCGTCCCGGCGGCACCGCGCCGGCCCGTCGCTCAAGACACGCGTGACCAGAGGGGAGTGGAGCTCTGTGGCCAGCAGGACGCCACCCGCCCCAAGGTCACAGCGTTCCGGGGCGCACGGCCGCACCGCCCCGCTCCCGAAGCCCGATCGCCCGACACTGCCCCGCCAGATAGGACCAGGACACCCCCGACCCTGCGGGCCCCCCTGCCCTTTGCGCCTCTTGCCTCACCCCATGTTCGCTCCAGCTGCCCGGAGAGGGCGGTGACCACCCCACCTGCCCCCTCGGGCCGCAGCCGCGCAGCGCCCGGCATGTTTTCGTCGACCCCGCACGCGCGGGGATGCTGCCTTGTGGCCGGGCTCGCCCAGCGGCCGGCCAGGGCGGGGCACCTCTGTACGACGGCCTTCTCGTGTCCCCGGGCGGGGGCGCGGGGTCGGGTGTTGGCCCGGGGGAGACATGAGTGTTGCCCCGTTAACCCATTGCCCGGTCACGGTCCGGCCGTACCCCGGGCCCGGCCAGTCTTGGTGTGGGCCCGCCCCCGAGACGGACCGGAAGGCACCCCGCCATGCCCAGCCCCAACTCCCACGCTGCACCGGCACCCCAGAAAGGTGAAGCAGCGCCCCACCCCGACGTCCCCCGAGGGTCTCGTGATCCGTACGGTGCCCGGACGAGGTCGATGCGTTCTTCGACCTGATGCTGCTGGTCGACCCCCACATTTTTGCCGATCAACTTCCCAATCTGAAGGACACGATCGTCGCGGCCGGCAGAAACCTGGCTCTTGGTGGCCTCAATTCCGGTGAGGTGCCGTGCGCGCTGTGGACCGGTGTAGCCGACGCCTGTTTCCTTGCCTTCCGCTCGCAGTCCTAGGGTGTCCCCGTGACCGATGACGGCGTAGGAGCAGTGACTGATTTTGCTGTGCGTGGGGATGGGCAGGCGGTGGCCGCGCTCGGAGCGCTCGCCCTGTCCGGTGCGGCTGCCGGGCGGTCGGCGGCGTCGCAGCCTCTGGCTGCCGCGATCGACGAGTACGGCGGCCGCATCCCGTTGCCCTACGGGCACGGGCACTGCTGGGTCACCAGGACCGGGGCGGGCCCGGTCGCCGGAATGCTGTATCTCACGCCGCCCATCCGGTGGCTCGAGGGGCATTCCCCCGCGCTGCGGCCACGCCTCGCGCGTGCCGTGGCGGAGATCGAACTCCTCGCTGTCGACCCCGCTCACCGCCGTCGCGGCACCGGCTCCGCCCTGCTGCAGGCGGCGGAGAATGCAGCGCTCAGTGACGGGGTGCATTTGATGCTCGCCAAGGTACAAATCGGCGCCCTTCCGCTGATGCGCTGGTATCGCAGGCGGGGATACCTTCTCGCCGGGCAGGGCGAGCCCGTTGTCTTCGCCACCCAGGGCGGAATGTCATCCTGCGACGACGGCGGGGACGGGTTCCAGCTCGCCGTGAAGGCCCTGCAGCCCGGGGTGACCGTCCGCAGGACCAGCAGCCGCGGCACGACACTGCTCGTCGCGCAACAGGACGCCTGAGACCGCGCTCCCGGAGCGCCCGCCTGCCACGTGACGCCATGGGACGGCAGATCCGCACCGCAAAGCAGCCGGGCAGGGCACGAGCACTCAGGTCATTCTCGCTCGCACACCCGGGCAGGGCTGCCACACTGCATCCGTGCCTGGCAGGCCGTACACGGACCCGCCAGGCACACCCCGGGGCCCGCCTGCCGTAGCGGGCTTATGATGCTGAGGCGCAGAGTAGGGCCACCTGCACATCACACCGTCGAAGGGCCTCTTCGTGTCTGACTCCAATCCGCCGAAGCGGGCGCCGGGGGACATGCACGGCGTGCCGGTGCGCGGACCTGCGCCGCGTCCCTGTGAATCGTGCCCCTACCGCAGAGACGTGCCCTCGGGAATCTGGGCGCACGAGGAGTACGCGAAACTCATCCGCTACGACGATCCCACCGGTGTCCAACCGAGCGGACTGTTCCAATGCCACCAGACGGACGGCGGTAGCGCGGCACGCCGGGTGTGCGCGGGCTGGGCGGGCTGCCACGGTCCCGAGCTGCTCGCTCCCAGAACAGCCCTGGCCTTCGGTCGTATCGACGCCGACACCTTCGCCGAGATCGTCAACTACCAATCGCCCGTCCCGCTGTTCGACTCCGGCATGCAAGCCGCGCAACACGGCCAGGCCAACATCACGCGGCCAGACGACAACGCCCAGCGGCAGATCGACAAGATCACCCGCACACGCGGCGACCTCACCCCCGGCGTGCCGCCCCCAGCCCCCACTCCCGCCACGCGCTCTGAGACAACCGGCCGCCGCGACGTTGACCCTGCAGGCGCATAGCACTGCTACCCAGCGTCGATACTGCTGCCCTGCAACGTGGTGGTGCTCCATTCGCTCACGCCCTTCGTGACCGCTGAGAAGCCGCTTCACTTGATCATTTATCCGGAGCCTGCGCCGGGCGCACCGGGTCCGTCACGCCCGGGCCGGTCGTGACGGGACTGATGTACAGCTGTGGTCTGCTGACGGCTGCCGGATTCGGCAGCCACGTCGTCGGCTGAACCGCACCCGCCTGATGCCGCCGCACTGTCGCCGCCTGGCCGTTGGCTCCTGTCGCACCGGGCTGCAGTGTTCCGCGCGGCGGGGCCGGCACTAGCGACATACGGTTGCCTTGGACATGCCCTTGCCTCCCTCTTGCCTCCCTCTTGCCTCCCGCCTTCACCCGGTGCAGGGGCCGCCGCGCGTGGACCAGCGGCCGACGTAGGCGTCGTATCCCTGTACGACCGGCCCTCTCGTGCCGCCCGGGCGAGGGCGTGGTCGGGTGTTGGACCGGGGGAGACGTGGGTGTTGCCCGGGTAACCCGTCGCCCGGTCACGGTCCGGCCGTACCCCGGGCCCGGCCAGTTTGGTGTGGGCCCGTTCCCGAGAAGGACCGGAAGGCACCCCGCCATGCCCAGCCCCAACTCCCACGCTGCACCGGCACCCCAGCGATGTGAAGCAGCGTCCCACCCGGCACCCGGGTGTGCATCCACCCCGGCATCTGTGGAGGGTCTCGTGATCCGTGCGGTGCGCCCTGACGAGGTCGATGCGTTCTTCGACCTGACGCTGCTGGTCGACCTTCACATGCCCGCCGATCAACTCCCCGCCCTGAAGGACACGATCGCAGCGGCACTCACCGATGTCCGCCCGCCGTTCTCGCACGGCCTGAACCACTTCCTGTTCGCCACCCTCGACGACCAGCCCGTCGGCGCCGTACACGTCGGCCCGGCCCGCTGGATGCTCGACCGGAGCATCCCCGCCCGCATCCGGCGCACCCTCGTCGAGAAAGTCAGCAGCATCGACACGATCGCCGTCCACGACGACCACCGTCGCCAAGGCATCGCCACAGCGATCCTCGCCCGGGTGGAAAGCGACTTCGCAGCCGCCGGATACCGAGCACTCGCCCTGCGCCACGAACACCGCATGCGGCACTTCTTCACCGCACACGGCTTCACCAGCCTTCCGCGCCTCGCGGTGGACCTCGGCCCGGCCGGACTGTTCACCGAACACGACCGCGAGTGGAAGTACGCAGTCAAACCCCTCGACCCCGCCATCACCTTCACCACACAACGGGGCCTGCACGTCCTGTCCGGCCTCCTGAACTGACCCGGCCCCCCGGCCCACCCGGCCCGGCGCCCCGCCCACACGGCAGGGCGCCGGGCCGTGCCACTGCCGACCGCTCCTCCACCCCACCAGCTGCCAGCCCAGACGGTGCGACACCGCCCGGCACTCCGCCGCGCGCCTCCGGCCCCGGGGCTTCCATCGTCCACCCGGCCACGGCCGACAGGTTGCGGGGCTATCCCGCCCGCGGGCCAGAGTCGGCGCAGCCGGAACACGCCCGCCACGAACCCCCGTGTCGTGAGCTGCGAGCGACCGGCTCCGGCCGGGCCGCGCCTGGAACGCGGACCATCCCGCCCCCGCGCGGCCCGGCCCCGCCCGTCACCACCTCGAACCAGGAGCGCAGCATCATGTCCTTCCCCTCCACCCGCCCGACCGGCTGGCGTGCCCCAGCTCCTTTGACGCTTCTGGACTGGCAGCGCCGTCAGGAGGCTTTCACCCGATCCAATCTCACCGAGAACATGCTCGAACTCAGCTTCCGCAACAGGAACTGGAACGTTGCTCCTCTCGTCGCAGGCCAGCTGTCGTCGAAGCTGCTGATGATCACCGAATCCGACCGGCTGCAGCAGGCACGCACCTACAGCATCGGAGCGAACGCGACCGCTCTCGCGGTCGCCGCCACCGCCGGATCAGCCCCGCGCGAAGCGATCAGCAGCCACCGGCCCCCAAGCCCTGCAGGACTGATGGTCTTCGCCGATCCCATCGGTTCCGACATCGAGACCTACCGCACCACCAGCGGCGAAACCGTGGTAATCCACACCCCGATCGTGGCTGCATCATGGTCCCTGTGGGACGGGGACCAGGACACCCACCACGGCATACCAGTGACCTGGCTCCGCCAGGCACACCACGGCGATGTCCTTCCCTACCCGCCACGCTTCTGCGGCATCTGGATGACGTTCTACGCCCCGCGTACCGGCGACACGATCGGCGTCGATCCGGGCCAGCCCGTCGCCGTCGGACCTGACGGCACTGTGATCACCGCCGCCGAAGCCCACCAGGCCGACACAGCGTTCCGTCAGAACAACCGCGAGCACTGGGGCCCGCTGTCCTGGCACAACGAGCTCGTCCTGCCCGAAGGCGAGCTGTTCGGCACGTCGCAACCAGGCACACCGCAGCACTGGGCCGCAACCGTCTACACCGTCTGGCAGGTGATGGAACAGACCGGCAAAGCACAGCTCACCGAGACCGCGCGACACGCCCTGCCTCCCGCCGCCCGCAAGAAACTGGCCAGCAAGGCAAACACACAGCGGACGCGCCGCGTGGGCGACGGAGCCGTCCGCGTCGTCGACCTCGCGGCCACAGCCCGCCCGGCAGCCCGAGACGCCGAACGGGACAACGCCGCCTCAGACGGCCGCCGAACCGTTCAGTGGTCATGCCGCTGGCCTGTTCCGCCCTACCGCCGCAACACCTGCCAGAACCCCTACCTGCACCACAAACTCGGTGACGACGCCCTCGAACACCACACGCACCGCGAAGAAATCATGCCCATGAGCATCAAGGGCCCCGCCGACAAGCCCCTCCGCATCCGCGGAGGGACCACCTTCACCTTCGATGCCCCCTCCGCCTGACCACACCCCCGTGCAGAGCAGCCCACCTTCCTCCACCACCGCACCCCCACGAGCCGCCCGCCCCTGAACGGCCTCGTGCCCGGACATCCGTCCGGGCACGAGGCCACCTGCGCTTTCCGCTGCCCGCCGCGCCCCACGTGCCTCAGGGCCGCAGCGCTCCCTGCGATCTGTGCCTCAGCCCCCTTGCGTTGAGCTCCCGTTGACGTCCGCCGGCCCCACCCCCGGCCCAACCCACAGGAGCGCAACCCGCCCCCGGGTGCGAGGAGCGGGTTGCGCCCACCCTCTCCGGCCGGGGTTGCGGAGCTTGCCCCCGCCCCGGGCAGTGTCGGTTCTGCCGGAAGGTGCTCCCACACCCACTGCCCACCCCCCGGGGGTGGGGCGTGGTCGAGCCCCCGGCCGCCGGGCCGCCCCCCACCCCCTCCCTCAGAGGGCGGCCCGGCACCCCCGCCCCTCGGCCACACAGCATCCCTGGGCGCCGAGTATGGGAGCTGTCCATGCCCACGGCCCTCGAGCAGTGGCGCGCTGCCGCCCGCCACGCCGCTGAAACCGACCGGCTCATCGTCCGCCTCAACCAGGTCGCCTACCGGACAGCGGCCATCAGCCGCATCCTCGACAACCCCGACGCGACCGCCGACCGTCACCACCCGCATCCCGCGCGGATTCACGGCCACCGCCCGGCTCCTCACCCCCTGGGCGTTGCCGATCACGCAGAAACCCCCTGCGCGCTCAGCTTCCTCACCACCGCCGAACGCGCTCTGACCGCCCCCAGCGCTCGACTGCTCACCACCGCCGACTCGGCCCGCGCAGCAGCCGCCTGCGCAAGCGACGACGACCTGCGCAACCTCCTGTTCACCGACATCGTGGGCCGATGGCGTCACCTCATCGGCGCGACCCACCGGGGCTGGACCCACGTACACGTCGTCAGCGAAGCCGTCCTGGACCTTGTCGCGGCGTGAGGCCGTCCCGGCGTCCGTACTTCGGCCCGGGGACCGGTGGGCTCGCATGGTGAGGCGCTGTGTATTCGCGGTCGCACCGGATGGACATGACGCAGGGTGAAGCTGCAGGCGGACGACGGCCTGTCCGACATGTTCGCGCGGTGAGCTATACGAAGGCGGGAGCCGCCGAGGCGGCCGAGTCGCAAGTCCGGGACATCTTTGAAGGGCATCTTGTCGGCGACATCGACGACGACTTCGGGCTGGAGCGGCGAGAGGCTCGCCGCCCTACGCATCCTCCTTGTGGCTCCTGGCCCCCGCAGCGGCAGTTGGGCCTACATGACGGCAGGGTCCTGGGCCGCGGCGGAGCGAGACGGTCACGGTTTTGAGTCCGTCATGACCGCGCCTGTCCGCGACCAGCGGTACGTCGAACTCATGGCGATGATTGCCCGATACCACTGCGGAGAGCATCGGCCCGTCCTGGGAGCACAGCATGCCGATCAGTGAGGACTTTCAGCGTTGCCGCTGCAGAGTGAGGAGGGTGGCGGCGATGGCCGACATACGGTTGGGGCTGCAGCGGGCTTTGCGGAGGATCCGCCAGGACTTGAGGCGGGCGACATCACACCATCCGGCCGCGCTAGTGACCGTGAGACCCGAAGCGCAGTCGATACCGTTGACACCCTGATCCGATGCTCACCATGCGTCGTGACGGGGCTTCAGATCAGGTACAGCGCAGCTTCGTGATCATGTTGTCCAGGACAGCTCGTGTGGCCTGCGCGATGATCGTTGCCCGTGGACCTGGTCCGGTGCCCGGCCGGCCCCAGGATGTGGGGCCGGCCGCGGGGTGCCGGGGATGCCCGCGCACCTGTCACCTGGACGGAGTCCGCGCCGTAGGGGTTGGCCGGTACGAGCCTCCTGCCGGGGATCACCCGGACGCCATGACGATGACAGGGCGACGTCCTCCCGGCGACAGGCCGGGCATCATCACGCACATGTCGAGCGTGATTCACTCGACCTGTAGGGAGCTAGGGAGCTTTCGGCGCGTGACCTGTGCGTGGCGCGCATGATTCGGGGAGTTGGCCGTGGATGCGATCGACCGCCACATACTGAACATCCTCCGCAAGGACGGGCGAGCGCCCGTGTCGGAGATCGCACGTGCTGTGGGACTCTCGGCGGCACCGTGCGCTCGCCGCATAGAGCGCATGGAGAGGGAGGGGGTGATCCGCGGCTACACCGCAGTCATCGAGGACAGCCAGGCAGGCATGCTTCAGGCGTTCATCGAGATCCGCCTGCTCGGGGCTACCGACAGCGACGAGATCCAGGGCATCGCCGAGAGCATCCCGGAGATGGAGGAGAGCCACAGCATCGCCGGCACCTCCGACGCCCTGCTCAAGCTCCGAGTCCGGGACGTGAAGCATCTTCAGCAGGTGATCAACGCCGTACGCCGGACCGGCAAGGTGGAGGGCACCAAGACCTTCATCATCATGAACACCTGGACGCGGGCGACCGAGCAAGCTGTCACCCCGTGACCGCGAAACGGCATCCCCAGGATCGGAGGCCTTCCGCCTGCCGGCGGCAGGCTTGTTCAGCCGAACAGGGTTCCGCCGCCACGCCTCGGGTCCGGGACAGAGCGGCAGGTCGCCCGGGCCACTATTGGACCCGGGCGGGCTCCCGCAGCCGCCTGGGTGGCTCACTCACGTGTTGGAGTGACGGTGTGTGCGAGCTGGAAGCGTGAGTGGAGGCCGAGTTTCCGGTAGACGCGGGTGAGAGTCGCTTCGACCGTCTTGACGCTGACGGTGAGGGCGGTGGCGATGTCGCGGTTGCTCGCTCCGGCGGCGGCGAGTTCGGCGCAGCGCTGCTCGGCGGAGGTGAGGAGGGGGTGGGCGTTGTCGTCTGTGGGGGCGGCTTCCAGTCGGCTGAGGGTGCGCGCGGCGGCTTCGGCCCAGGGGTGGGCCTGGTGGGTGGTGAAGAGGTCGATGGCGCTGTGCGCGGCGGTGCGGGCGCTGGCGCGTCTGCGTCCGCGTCGTTCGGTGTGGCTGAGCGCCAGCAGGGTCCTGCCGCGTTCGAGGGGGAGGTGGCGAAGGCGGTCGGCCGCGTCGTTGAGGCGCCGGGCCGCGGTGTCGTAGTCGCCGCGGGCGGCGTCCAGAAGCGCCTGGGTGCGTTCGAGCGGAGGAAGGACCGTGTGACGGCCGAGATCGATCGCTGTGCGGCGAGTCTCGTCCAGGAGGCTCTGCGCCTGGCCCAGGTGGCCGAGGGTGACGAGGGTCTCGGCGAGTTCGGGATGCCAGCGCAGGACGGACGGGTCGCGGACCTGCTGGAGTCCCTCCAAATACCGCACTTCCTCCAGGGCCTCCAGGGCTTCCTTGGGACGGCCGGTGACCAGAAGAAGGTGACCAAGGGCGAAGAGGTTGCGGGAGAGGAAGACCTTGTTGTCCTCCTGCCGGGCGGTGTCGACTCCGCGGCGTGCGTGGAGGAGGGCGATGTCGGTGCGACAAGCGGTGCCCTCGACGAGGGTGGAGGTGTAGCACGCCGGTGCGGGTGACAGGGAGGTCTCGTCGGTCAGTGCCTGGGCGCGGTGGGCGTGTTCGAGCGCCCTGGCGCACCGTCCGGCGCGGAGTTCGGCCTCGGCGAGGCTGCGCCGGATGTCCACGGTCGCCTCGGTGTCTCCGGTCCGCTCGGCTTCGACGAGCAGGGGAAGCAGCGCGGTACGGGCCTCCTCGGGGTTGTCATCGAAGAGGGCGTGCCGGGCGGCGAGGTGCTGGGGTGTGCCGTTGGCCGGGACGGAAGCGGCGCGTGGCAGGGACAGGGCTCGGCTGAGCGTGGTCTCGGCGTCGGGGTGTCCGAGGACGCGTTGGAGACGGGCCTGCATCGTGAGGGCCATGGCGGTGGTGGTCATGTCACCGGCGCTCTCGGCGAGGGCAGTGGCACGTCCGGCCAGGTCGCACGCCCGGCGGGGATCGCCCTCATTGACGTTGGCCCAGATGGACTTGCGGATGAGGAGTTGTGCCGTGAGGTCGGGTCGTCCGGCCGCCGCGTGAAGTGCGTCGGCGAACAGTTCGTCCGCGCTGTGCAGGTACTGGCCGCTCGCGTCGATCAGGGCAACAAGGGCGTCGACGCGCTGGTCCGGGGTGGTGTCGTGGCTCAGGACAAGGCAGGCGGCGGCCCGGGCGCGGGGGAGGTCGCCGTAGTGGGCGGCGTCGCGTACGGCGGTCAGGGCCCGCTCGGTGAGCAGGTCGCCATCGTCGTGCGGGGTGCGCTGGGCGGCGAGGAAGGAGAGCTCTGCCGCGAGTGCGTGGTCGCCGCGCTGCCGGGCGCGTACGGCAGAACGGGCAGCGTGGAGAGCCGACTGCGGGTCGTCGGCATCGGCCGCCAGCGCGGTGTGCCGGTCACGGCGGACGCTGTCACGACTGGCCTCGGCCAGCCGGGCGTGGAGGAGCCGGCGCGCGTGACCCGGCAGCCGCGCCACGAGTTCGGTGCCGATCGCGGAGGCGGTGAACCGCACCGTCCCGTTGGGCTGCCCGATCTCGAGCAGCCCCGCTGCCTCGGCCTGGGCGAGGAGGGCCTCGGCTGCCGGGCCGGCGAGGCGGCCGAGCAGTTCGAGGCCGGGCCGATCATCGAGTGCGGCGAACGTCAGCAGTTCCTGTACCTGGGCCGGTACCTCGTCCAGCCACTCGCCCACCAGCCGACGGGCCGTAGGCGGCAGGGCCGACTCCCTTCCACCGTCCCGGTCCGGTAGGGGACGCGAGGCGTCGGCCAGCGCCAGGGCCAGGGCAGGGTTCCCGCCGCTGCGGGCATGGATGCACGTGACCTCGCGGAGGGCAAGCCGGTACGGGGAGAGCAGCATCGCGACCTGAGAGGCCGTCAGGGGCGGAACGCGTACCGCGTGCGTGTCCTCCCCGCACCAGTGGCCTCCGGCCTGCGGGCGCCAGGTGCGCTCGGCCGCGATGACGGGAAGGTCCGGGGTCGCGCGCAGTGCCCAGTCCAGGACGGCAGCGCTGGCCGGGTCCAGCCACTGGGCGTTGTCCACGACCAGGGTCATGGGTGGCGCCTCCCGCAGGAGGACGGCGGTCTGCCGTCGCAGCCGCAGGGCCCGGCCGGCGTCATCCGGAAAACCCGGCCGATCGGCGGCGTCGTCGAGTGCAGCCGTCAGCTCCCGCGCTGCGGGCAGCGCCGGTAGAGCCAGCGCGAGTTCGAGGAGCCCGGCGCCGGGGACCCGGGCGTCCTGCGGACGGGGGGCCAGACGCAGAACGGGCAAGCCCAGCCGCTGCCCCAGGGCACCGGCCGCGGTGGTCTTGCCGCTGCCAGGCGGCCCGAACAGGACCACCCGGCGGGCGACGGGCCCGTCTTCCGGCACGACCGGCAGCACGGCACCGGCCTCGTGGGACGCGTTGATCCACATCGCAGAGTCTGGCATCGGGCCATGGTGCGCCCACGGGGCCTCCCCGTCCAGGTCAAGGGATTGCCCTGATGTCGGCTGCCTCCCGCGTCCCTAGCCTCATGGCCACAGCCGAGCCAACCACTGCTGAACGCCCCCCGCACCGTAGATGACGTTTTGCGGCATTTCCCCGACAGGCCCGGCGGAAGGATTGCAATGAACCGCAAGAACGCCCTGGCAGCCGGTGTCGCGGCAGCCCTCGCCCTGGGCTCCGTGACCATGGTGGCCACCCAGTCCACCGCCGCGGGTCCCCGGCCCACCGCGGCCGCCGGTACCTCCGTCGCCCAACCCGGCGCCGGGTTCCGGGCGATGACGGCCGACGCGCGGAGCGAGGCGATACGCACGGCCGGCAGGAACGCGGCCGCCACCGCCCGCGAACTCGGCCTGGGCCCCGACGAGCGCCTGGTGGCCAAGGACGTGCTGATCGACGCCGACGGCTCCCGGCACGTGCGCTACGACCGCACCTACAGAGGCCTGACGGTGATCGGCGGCGACCTGGTGGTCCACCTCACCGAAGGCGGCACGATCACCGGCTCGAACCTGGCGCACCAGGGCGCGATCCGGATCGCCGGCACCACCCCGAAACTCACGGCCGACGACGCTTCCGCCAAGGCCGTGAAGCACGCCAAGCACGTGAAGAAGGCTAAGGCCGGCAGCAAGGACAGCACCCTGGTGGTGTACGCGGTCGGCAAGATCCCCGTCCTCGCCTACCGCTCGACCGTCACCGGCGAGGGCGAGACCGGCCCCACCTCGCGGGAGGCGGTGATCGTCGACGCCACCACCGGCGCGGCGCTGGACCAGTACGAGCTGCACCAGAACGTCACGGGCACCGGCAACGGCGTCACCGTCGGCCAGGTCTCCATCGAGACCACCCAGACCGCCGGCGGCTACACCCTCACCGACCCCGCGCACGGCGGCACGATCGTCTACGACTCGTACAACAGCCCCCAGTCGAACCCCAGGCAGAACGCCCGGCCCTTCTCCAAGACCACCAACTCCTGGGGCAACGGCACCAGTTCCAGCCGCGAGAGCGCCGCGGTGGACGCCTCCTACGGCCTGGCCAAGACCTGGGACTACTACAAGAACTCTTTCAACCGCTCCGGCATCCGCAACAACGGCAGCGGCGCCCCCGCCTACGTCCACGTGGACACCGGCCTGTTGAACGCCTTCTACGACGACGACTGCTTCTGCATGTTCTTCGGCGACGGCTCCTCGCAGAACAGCAACACCCCGGTCACCACGCTCGACGTGGCCGCCCACGAGATGAGCCACGGCGTCACCGCCGCCACCGCCAACCTCACCTACTCCGGCGAGTCCGGCGGCCTCAACGAGGCCACCAGCGACATCTTCGGCACCATGGTCGAGTTCTCCGCCGGCAACACCGGCGACCCGGGCGACTACTACATCGGCGAGAAGCTCAACATGTCCGGCGGCTACATGCGCCGCATGGACAACCCCGCCGCCGACGGCAACTCGCTGTCCTGCTGGACCTCCGGCGCCGGCTCGGTGGACGTCCACTACTCCTCCGGCATCGGCAACCACTTCTTCTACCTGGCCGCCGAGGGCACCGGCACGAAGACCATCGGCGGACGCTCGCACACCGGCACCACCTGCAACAACGACACCTTCAGCGGCATCGGCAAGGACAAGGCGGCCGCGGTCTGGTACCGGGCGCTGTCCACCTACATGACCTCCACCACCAACTACGCCGGCGCCCGCACCGCCACCCTGCAGGCAGCCGCCGACCTGTACGGCAGCAACTCCCAGGAGCGCTACCTCGTCTCCAAGGCGTGGGCCGCCGTCAGCGTCGGCACCGCACTGCCCGACCCCGGCACCGGCACCCCCACCCCCTCCCCGACCGATCCGACTCCTTCGCCGACCACGCCCCCCAGCGGGAACGCGCTGATTAACGGCAGCTTCGAACAGGGCACCAGCGGCTGGACCCAGAGCGACAGCATCATCACCAACTCGCCCCTGCAGGCCGCACGTGACGGGTCCTGGTACGCCTGGATGATGGGTTATGGCGCCGACGCGATCGAGTCCCTGTCCCAGTCGAACGTCGCGGTGCCCTCCACCGGCACCCCGAAGCTCACCTTCTGGCTGAAGGTCTCCACCCAGGAGACCGGCTCCATCGCCTACGACACCCTCAAGGTCAACGTCAACGGCACCACCTTGGCCACCTACTCCAACGCGAACGCGAGCTCCGGATACGTCCAGAAGACCGTCGACCTGTCCGCCTACAAGGGGCAGACGGTGAAGCTGGAGTTCGCCGGCACCGAAGACACCTATCTGTCCACCATCTTCCTGCTCGACGGCATCACCATCGGCTGACCGATCCCACCCACCGCCAGTGCTCCCGTGGCCGGAGCCCCGCTCGGGTGCTCCGGCCGCAGAAGCCACCGCATGCGCGGGGGCGGCCCGGTTCCCGCTCCGCGGGATTCCCGGTGTGTTCAACCGCCCAACCTGCCTGCCGCATGCATGACAGGTGTGATCGTGAGTGTCTTTCCTGCCAGTCACACCACCTCATACGGGGAAGAGAGAGCGTTCACTCGTCCCGGTCTTCCCGTCAGTCACCGCCCGGTGCCAGGCGGTTCGGAGATTCCCGCCCCCAGCGCACGCCGCAGGCGAGCATCCGTGCTCGTCATCTCCGGCGTGCGTGGAATTCCATGAGGAGAGTCCGTGTCACTCCTGCCGCGCAGAACGTCGCGCAACCGGCGAGCCGCCCTTGCCACCCTGCTCACCAGTGCCCTTGCCGCGCTCAGCCTTCCCCTCGCCACGGCCGCCACCGCCGTTCCCGCCGCCTCCCCGATCGCCGAATCCGCCACGGGCACCTACCTGGTCACCCTCGCCGACGAGCCTCTGGTCACCTACGACGGCGGGGTGGGTGACCTCCCCGCCACGAAGCCCGCCGAGGGCGGCAAGCTCGATGTCGCATCGGCCGCCGCCAAGCGGTACCGCACCCACCTGACGGACCAGCAGAACCGCGTCGCCAAGAAGGTCGGCGCCACCGTCCGCCAGCACTACGCGGTCACCACCAACACCTTCAGCGCCCGGCTCGACGCTCGCCAACTGGTGCGCCTCGCCCACACCGGGAACGTCGTGCACATCGCCCCCGACCGCTTCCACCACGCCACCGACGACCGGAACTCCACCGACTTCCTCGGACTCTCCGGCCGCACGGGACTGTGGAAGGCCCTCGGCGGAACCGCCGAAGCCGGCAAGGGCATCGTGATCGGCGACATAGACACGGGCATCTGGCCCGAGAACCCCTCCTTCGACGCCCCGGCCCTGAGCTCCCGCAAACCCGGCACGAAGGACCGCCACCGCCCCTACCGCGTGGGCACGACCACCGTGATGCACAAGGCGGACGGCGCCACCTTCAAGGGCACCTGCCAGACCGGCGACAGCTTCACCGCCGCGGACTGCAACGAGAAAGTCATCAGCGCCCGCTACTTCGGCAAGGCATGGTTCGACGCCGTTCCGGAGTCCAACCGGGGCGGATACGTCTCCCCGCGCGACAGCCAAGGCCACGGCACCCACACGGCGTCCACCGCGGCCGGCAACGCCAACGTCCGCGCCACGGCCGGCGGTGAAAACCTCGGCACCGTCTCCGGCGTGGCCCCCGCAGCCACCATCGCCGTCTATAAAGCCCTCTGGCAGAGCAAGGACGGCCAGGCGGACGGCGGTCTGACCAGCGACATCGTCGCCGCCATCGACCAGGCCGTCGCCGACGGCGTGGACGTCATCAACTACTCACTCGGCGCCGCGTTCGAAAGCGTGTACAACGACCCGGCGCAGGTCGCGCTCCGCAACGCCGCCGCGGCCGGAGTGTTCGTCGCCACCGCCGCGGGCAACTCCGGCCCAGGCGCGTCCAGCCTCTCCAACACCGCGCCCTGGACCACCACGGTCGCCGCCGGCACCATCAAGTCGCACACCGGCACGGTGACCCTCGGCAACGGCGCGAGCCACACCGGCATCAGCACCACCGTGCACCGGCAGGTCGGCCCCGCCCCGCTCGTCCTGGGCTCCGCGGTCCGGGTCCCCGACACGACATCTACGCGGACTACTGCATGCCGAACTCCCTCGACCCCGCCCGCACGGCCGGGAAGATCGTCGTCTGCGAACGGGGCGTCAACGGCCGCCCCGACAAGTCCGCCGAGGTCAAGCGGGCCGGCGGCATCGGCCTCGTCCTGGTCAACCCCGGCAACGAGAGCACGGACGGCGACCTGCACAGCCTGCCGGCCGTCCACCTCGACCACGCGGCTGCGCCCCCCGTGCGCACCTACGCCGCCACGAGCGGAGCCACCGCCACCCTCACCGACGGAGGCACCTCGCACGTCTACCCGCAGGTGGCCGGCTTCTCCTCGCGCGGCCCCTCGCTCGTCGGCAACGGCGACCTGCTCAAGCCCGACATCACCGCGCCCGGCGCCACGATCCTCGCGGCCGTGTCCCCGGTCGGCAACAAGGGCCGCGACTTCGACTACTACTCCGGCACCTCCATGGCCACCCCGCACATCAGCGGCCTCGCGGCGCTCTACCTCTCGGAGCACCCCACCTGGTCCCCGATGAGCATCAAGTCGGCCATGATGACCACCGCCACGCCGACGAAGACAGCGGACGGCGAGAACAGCGTCGACGCCTTCGCGCAGGGCGCCGGCGAGGTGGACGCACGGGCCATGCTGCGGCCCGGACTCGTCTACGACTCGGGCGAGCGGGACTGGCTCGCCTACCTCGAAGGCTCCGGCGTGGACACCGGAACCGGCATCAAGGCCATCGACCCGAGTGACCTCAACTACCCGTCCATAGCCATCGGCGACCTGTTCGGCAAGCAGACCGTCACCCGCACCGTCACTGCGACCACGGCCGGCACCTACCGCTCCCGGGTGGACCTCCCCGGCATCAAGGCCACGGTGAGCCCGCCCGTACTGCACTTCACTCACCCCGGCCAGAAGCGCACTTTCACTCTCACCCTGGACGTGACCTCCGCGCCCGCGGGACGCGTCGACACCGGGGCCCTCACCTGGACCTCTGGCCGCACCACCGTCCGCAGCCCGATCGTCGTCACCCCGCAGATCGTCCGCGCCCCCGCCGAGATTGAGGGCTCCGGCTTCAGCGGCTCGAACATATTCTCGGTCACCCCGGCCACCAGCACCCTGACGGCCACCGCCTACGGACCGGTCACCTCGCCGGTCACCGAGGGCACCCTGACTCAGATGCAGGAGGTCTCCTACGACGCCGCTATCCCGTCCGGCACTAAGGCGTCGCAGATCACGGTCCGCTTCGACGCGGTGGAGGACACGATCACGGGCGTCCTGTGGGGCAACAAGGTCGGCGGGGTCCTCCAGGACGTCCAGATCGCCGTCCCCGATAGCGACGGAGTGGTCACCATCACCGTGCCGCATCCCACGGCCGACGCCCTCTTCGTGTCCCTGGTCGCGATGGGGGCCGACGGGGAGACCGTCACGCCGTACACCTATCAGGCGAACCACATCACCGCGGACAGCCCCATCACTGGCAAAGTCACGGTCACGCCCGACCGGGCCCGCGTCATCCCCGGCGTGCCGACTGACCTGACCGCCGCCTGGTCCGGCGTCCCGGCGCACACCCGCTCCGGCGCCTGGATCGAGTACGGCAACGGGGCAGGCACCTTCCTGACCCTCAGCTGAGTCCCGGCACCCACCAGCGGGGGCGGCACGCACACGCGTACCGCCCCCGCACGTGCCCACCACTCGAACCGCGAAGTTTCGCCCACGCCCCTGCGCACGATCTCCAGCTCGCCGTTGGAGAAGCAGTCGCCGTAGCCGATGGCGACGCCTACCTTGTGGTCCAGACGTTTCTTGATCTTCCAGCCTAACTCGATCTTCAGCATGGGGCGTCGAACGGTGCGTCGTACTTGATCACTCGGTTCGGTAACCGCCGGACGCAGAAACGGCCTTCACCTGAAAATGCGCTCCGGCCACGGAACACACACGTTCAGCGCGAAGGCCGTGAGGATGAGTCCGCAGCATCACTACGCCCGACGAGATCGGGCCTTGACCCCTGATGCCGAACACACGGGACACCAAGCCTCTTCAGCTTGACGCTCCAGGGTGACGACGGCTGCGGCCATGGCTGTTATGCGGCTAGGGCTGCAGCGGGCTATGCGGAAGATGCGCCAGGACGTCAGCCTTGCGACGCTTCATTCGATCGGTGCTCACGCCGCCGACAGGTCTGGTTGATCGTCCGCTGGGCCGGGATGAGGTCCCGGTTCGGAAGCCGTCTGATCGGTGTCGTCACCCAGGGGCCGGCACCGATGTAGGCGCGGTCGGCGAGGACGGGGACGCCCTGGCGTTCGCTGCGGTGAGCGCGCGCCGCCGTCAGGCCGTGGGCGTGGCCGGGCAGAACGGGTGAGATCCCCAGCAGGTGCCGGTGGGGGCGGCCACGACCTGCACGTTCACGCCGTGACGGCGGTGCCCCCTGGCAATCGCCCGGCTGTCGCCGACCCGGTCGCACTCGGCGAGTGTCCCGGCGAGCGGAACGTAGTCCGGATCGGCCTCGCGCAGGACCCGCAGGAGGCCCGGCGCCCGGCCGGACCGGCATCGGGGCATGGACGGCGCCCCGCGCTCCGACACCTGCCACAACGCCGCGGGCGCATGTCGCGGGACCGTGAACTCGCGCTCCCGCGAATTGTGTTGTTCCAGCTCCGGGTGCGCCTCCACTGCCCGATACTTTTCCGGGCGGCGTCGCCGTGGCGTCGCGACGAGGGGGGACATCATGTCGCAGCAACCGTTCGCAGGACCGCCGGGACCGGTCGGCACCGGGGGGAAGCCGGCGCCGCCCACCGACGAGCACATGCGCACCGCCCTGGAGCCGCTCCTGCGGACCCTGCTCAACGAGACGATCAAGAGCTGGACCACCCAGACGGCCGCAACCAAGAGCCTGGACGCCCGCCTCGCCCACCTGGCACCGGAGCGCAGGGCGATCTGGATCGCCGAGATCAAGAAGGTCGTCATCGCCCTGCGCGCGAAGCTGTTACCGCTCACCGCCCAGCTCGCCGAGTCCGTCGACGCGGCACTCGTCAACGCCAAACAGGTGAAGTACGCCAACCTCACGGACGACCAGGTCGTGGCGGCCGACCCCACCACCCTGTCCATCCTCGACTCGTTCCTGCACGCCACCCCGATCATGGCAGCCCTCGACATCGCCCTGCACGGGCTCTCCGACGAGGTCACCGCATACGTCACCCGCTCGCAGAGCGTCGAGACGTGGCTGGCCGGCCGCAAGCAGTGGTGCGCCCAGGAGTACGGCGAACTCGACACCCTTGTCCAGCAGGTCGACGCCACCCTGCACACGATCGACACCCTCCAGCTCGGCCCGTTCCTGACCGTATGGACGGGCCCGGTCATCAAGTTCCGCAAGGCCGCCGCGGTCGTGCTCGCGACGCCCCTGGACAACGTCTGGAAGGACGTCGACACGGCGCTCTGCGCGGCGTTCACGGAGCCCGAGGCCGCACTGAAGCAGACCGTCGGCGCCGTCGTCGACACACCAGGCAGCGCGGCGAACGGCGCCCGGACGCAGCTGTGCGGCAGCGTCTTCCGCCTCACCGACGACACGCTCCAGCGCCTCGCACCACTCGCGACCATGACGCCACCGCTCAAGAGCGCCTGCACCACGATGGCCACCGACTACGGCGAGCCCTGGCTGCTGTGCCTCAGCTCCCTGGCCACGCCGCAGGAGTTCACGCAGGTGCTGACGCACTGCGACAACAAATACGTCAAGAAGCCCTTCAGACTGGTGGCCCCGCCGCTTTGCACGACAGTCCAGCTGTCGAAGGCCTTCAGCGTGCTGGCGACCGTCGCGAACTGGGAGGACGCCTGTATCGCCCTCAACTCCTCGTGGACCGAAATCCCCGTGCCCGGCGGCGTCACCCCGATGACGTGGATCCGGATCGGCTCGTGGTGGGTCCCCCGGGCCTTCTCGGTCGGCGGCATGGAGACCGACATGGCGTGCCTCAAGCACATGGCACAGGAACTCGGCCCCACCCTCTCCGAGACCAAGGTGACCCGCTACTTCGCCGAACTGGTCGCCGCCTGCCGCATGGCCCAGGACCAGTGGGCCACCGCGGGACGGCCCGCGAAGCTCGAATGCTCCGGGATCACCCCCGGCGTCGGCACCTGGAAGATCATCATCAAGCTGAGCCACGGCAAGCCGCAGATCTTTCACGTGGACAGCCAGTACGAGAAGTCGGCCTGGGTCAGTCAGCCGAAGTGAGCGGCGGGATCGGGTAGGGCTCGTGGTTCAGGTCGACCCCGACGCGGATCTTCGTCTCCGCGGCGCCGCCCTCACCCAGATGTGGCTCGTCCCGTGGGGCGGCGCGACCACCCGGTGTGCCTGACGGCGTGTGGGACGGGTCGACCCCGCGCGCGCAGGGATGGTCCGGCGCCGCGGGAGTAATCGCCGGTGAGGGCCGTGTCGTCCCCGCACGCGCGGGGATGGTCCGGGCCTGGGCCAGACCGACCGGCTGCTCGCCACGTCGGCCCCCGTGCCTGCGGAGATGGTCCGCGCGTTACGGAGCGCGGCCAGCAGTCCGACCCGTCGGCCCTGCGCGCACGGGGATGGGGTCGTAGGGGTGTCATCCTTCCTCTGGTCCGCTGGGCGGTTGGCGCAACTTGCACTCCCTGAACGTCAACGGTGTAGTTCTGTTACACCTCGGCGATTGTGGTGTCCTACTGGAGTTTGAGCATGTCGTGAAACAGGGAGGTACCGGTGGCCAATTCGTCGTAGGTGCCCTGTTGGACGATCCGGTCGTGGTCAAGAACGACGATCCGGTCCGCGAGCCGGCAGTTGACCAGCCGGTGGGTGATGAACAGTGTCGTCCTGCCGTCGGCCAGAGCGCGAAGTCGCGACAGGATGCGATGCTCGGCACGGGCGTCGAGCGCTGCCGGCGGGGCAGACCGGCCGCTACCTGACGATGGCGCTCTTCCGCCGCCTGGGCAGGACCCTGGCCCCGGAGGATCTCGGCCTGCCGGTCCCGGCCGGCTGGGACAATGACAGCATCGGGCTGTCCCTCGGCGACTACCCGCTGGAGGCCCTGATACCGATCTGGAGGGGTGACTTGGACCGCCGACGCTTCCTGTCCGGCGCCGCGTACTCGGTGGCCGCCGCCGTGCTGCCGCTGGAGCACGTCACCGACATCGCCTCCCGCGCGGCCAAGGCCCGCACCGGCGCCCGGCTCGGGCATGCGGACGTTGCCGCGGTACGCGACATGGTCGCGATGTTTGCAGTGATGGACGAACGACACGGCGGCCAGCATGGCCGGTCCGCACTGGTGCAGTACCTCCTGTCGGATGTCGCGACCCTGTGCCGGGGACGCTTCAGTTCCGAGGACGACCACCGTCACATGCTGTCCGCCGCCGCCGTCGGTGTGCACCAGGCCGGTTGGCGAGCGTACGACGGCGGGGAGCAAGGCCTGGCGCAGCGGTACTACCTCCAGTCGTACGCCCTGGCCCGCGAGTCGGAGGTCACCGGTCACGCCGCGTTCGTCATGAGGACCATGTCGCAGCAGGGCATGAAGCTGCACCGCCCAGAGCACTGCCTCGCCCTGGCCGCTTCCGCCGTCGACAAGGTCCACGGGCGGGTCGACACCCAGACCGATGCGCTGTTCGCCGTCACCCACGCCCACGCCCTTGCCAAGGCCGGCCAGAGGAAGGAGGCGGTGCGCGAGGTCGAGCGTGCTCGCACGGCCCTCAGCTCGGCGAAGGGCGACGACGTTCCGTTCTGGGCCCTGTCGTGGGGGCCGCCCGCTGCCACTGTTCACAGCCGGACGGCGAAGGTCTTCGAAACGCTGGGAGACCGGCGCCGGGCCGCGGCAATGTACGGAGCGGCGGCGACGAGCCGGCCACCGGGCACGCACGCGCGCATTGTTGCCCTGGACCTGGTCGCGCAGGCCGAGATGCAGGCCGCAGAGGGCAGCATTGAGCAAGCGTGCGCCACCTGGGGCCGGGCCATGGACCACATGGATGGCGTTCAGTCGGCCCGGACTCGCAAGGCCGTGAGCACCATGCGCCGCGACCTGTCGCGCTTCCGCTCCCGCGGTTTGCGATGCGCCGCCGATCTCGACGATCGTACCCGCGACTTCCTTTCAGCTCGCCGCTGACCCTCGGCCCCGGCCCGGAGGCACTACAGACCGGGCGCGCGGGCCTGTAACTACTGCTTCACCTGCTTGACCTTCTTGGCCATCCCTTCGGCCGCTCGCTCGATGAGGGCGATCGTGGTGGCCCGGTCGTAGGCGTTCTCCTGCGCCTTACGGAAGGCGTCGGCGCTGGTGATGGCCGCCCCGGATCGGGTCTCGTAGTACGGGCAGAGGCCGTACCCCACGATCATGCGGTTCGATCCGACCGTCACCAGCGCCGACGTGTGAATCAGATCCAGCATGCTCAGCTTGGAGGAGTCGAGCACGCGGATCCGCAGACGACTCTCATCCTCCCGCTTCATCAGCTCCACGAGGTGGTGGAACTGTTCCGCCGCCGCGGCCGGTCCGCCTACCGGGCGGCTCAACAGGTACTCGTCGATCAGTACCGTTCGACGCTGCTCGGGATGACGTTCTACCGTGCGCACCCAGGACGGCATGCCCACGTCGTGGCCCGCGGGACCTGCGGACTGGTCGGAGTCCTGAGCGTCACGGTGGCTGCCGGGCCGCAGGTCCGAGGGAATGCGCGTGGTGGCGTGCTCAATGAGTTCGCTGGCCGAGAGCAGCACGGCAACGTAGCGGGCATCGGCTTCCGCCCCTGCGACGTCTGCCCAGTGATCCCATCGGTCGCGTTGAGTCCACCCCTGGGGGGCCGGTGTGAACTGGGCTGGAGGGAGGGAACGCAGCAGATAGCGGCGATCCTTCTCGGCGACGGAGTACACGTCCAGCAGTGCCTCCAGCCGTTCCGGTTTCAGCGGACTCTCGGCTCTCTCGACGCGGGAGATGGTGGACGTCGCGACGTGGTCGTGGCGGCCGGACCTCCGCTGGCTCATCCGGTGAGCCCGGCGCAGAGCCCGAAGGTAGACGCCGAGGACGATCCGAGCGGGTGGTGCGGAGTCGGCGACGGACAACGGTGCGGAAGCGCCGCGTAGAGGGAATTGCAGAACGGTCACGGTGCGGCCGCCCTCTCCATGCGCTCTGCCGCCTTCGTCAGGTAGTAGATGGCGTTCTCCTCCTCTGATACGGCCCATAAGTGGCTGTTGAAAGCCGCCCGTGCGCGGCCTACTTCGACGGTGCGGGTCTCGTACCAGTAGCCGCTGGCGCCAGCCGCCACCCACTGGCCCTCGATCAGCATCAGGTGCGCGTGTTTGAACACAATCGGGGGCAGGTGCGGGCGCGGGACCAGGACACGGATCGTTGCGAGGCGCTCCTGCACGATGCTCACCAGGTACCGAAGCTGCTCAGCCATGACCAGCGGACCGCCGACGGGATACTCCAAGGCGTCCTGGCCAAGCAGGAGGATCAGCTCGGGTCGGCGTCCACGTCCCGCAAGCCTGTAGGGAGGCGTGTGCGCAGCGGTGCGCCCTCCGCATGCAGCTCGGGTGTAGGCGGGTGTTCGATAGGGCGGGGGGATGGACAGGTTGGTGTGGCTCAGGACGGTGGTGGCGGAGTCCCACATCAGCCAGTGCCGCAGAGCAGCACCGTGGCCTGTGTCGGTCCAGCGGTCCCACATGGTCCGCTCACAGCGCTGATCGGCAATCTGCTCCGCTTCCTCCCGGCCGGCCGTTACCGGCGGCAGGCCGCGGCTCAGCATCTCGACCGCCTCGTCTGGACTCTTGACGTTGTACAACCGCAGTAATGCGGTCAGGCATGCCCGGTCACGGGGCGGCAGGCCTTCCTCCCACTGGGACACGACCTGGTGGGGGACTCGCAATCGCTGGGCGACCGTTTCGAGGGTGAGCTTGCTTTCACGCCGCAGGTGCCGCAGCCATCGGCTGGTGACGAGCTGCGCCGGGGACGGGACCGCGGCCGTGCGAGGTGAGGCGTGGTGCGGGGCGCTGGGCATGGGAAGTCCTTGTGCAGTTCTGCGAGGGAAAGGGCCTGCCTGCCCCCGAACGTCCTGTTGGGGGGACACGGTGCGTTCGGGGCAGGGCTGGAGCCGTACCAGTCCAGGCGAGACGGTGCGTCGATCGCCGGACGGGTGTGAAGTCGAGCCCTGGTGCCGACGCCTGATCCGGCGCCGGCACCAGGGGTGTGCCCGTGTCAGGCAGCTATGGGTAAGCCCGACACGGAGATCTAGGGGCTCATGCCGAGGCGCTTCTCGAACGCGACATGAGGCGTCGACACGGACTGAAGCAGCGGAAAGCGGAGCCGAAGGCTACAGCCTGGCCGTCCAGTTTCCGCGGGTGAGGGTGGTCTCGCCGTCGGGGGTGATGGTGACACGGGCGCCGTACACGGGAAGTTCGCCGACCCAGTTGAGGCGGTCGAGGATGTCCTCGAGGGGGTCCCACAGGCGGCGTGGGCCGCCCTGGTACACGGTGGCAACCTCGCGGGGGGCGGGGGAGTGGGCGCGGACCCATGACCCGTCGGCGTGTGCCATCCAGACCGTGTGGCTACGGTCCGGGTACCACCGGTGGCGGTGCTCGATCCCGGGCGTGTGGAGCTGGAGCATGGAGCGGATGCTCCATGCCTCGGGCACGAACACGAGCAGGTGACGGCTCACGCTTGCTTCGCCGTCGCCGTGCTGTGCGGCGTCCCAGACGGTCGCCGGGATGGTCTCCTCGTAGTCGGCGCCTTGGCGGGCGGCCATGAAAAATGCCGGTTCGAAGGCGGTCCGTCCCACGGCGCCGCCGTCCGGGGTCTTGTCGGCGTAGAGAGTCAGCCCCGTCCCGGTGATCGTGGTGACCAGCCGGCCGTAGGGCCGCAGGGCTTCGAGCCAGGCGGGCGGGATGCTCGGTACGGCCACGGTGGACACGATCCGGTCGTACTCGCCCGGGAGCGGCCCCTGGGTGAGGTCGCAGACGGCAGTCTCGGGACGCAGCCCGATAGCAGCGAGCCGGTCGGTGGCGGCTTCCACGAGGTACGGGTCGACGTCGACGCTGGTCACCATGCCTGCGCCGAGTCGATGGCAGGCGAGTGCGGTGCCGTAGCCGGTGCCGGTGGTCACCAGCGTGCGGCACCCGTCGATCAAGTCCGCCTGCCGATACATTCCGACGATCAGGCCCGGCTCCGTCGAGGACGACGTCGAGACGCCGGAGGTGACCACGGTGCCGGGTTCGGCGTGGTCCGCGTGCACGGCCCCGACCCGCGTGACCAGCGTGGTGTCGCTGTACGCGGCGGCGAGCCACGCATCGGGGTCGGCCGCACCGTCGCGCACGACCCGCCCGCCGGCCTCCTGGTCCCGTTCGAACCACCGGGGCACGAACACATGCCGGGGGGTTTCCGTAACGGCCGCCTCCCAGGGGGATCCCGGCCGGGCGACCTTCGCGCCCAAGCGCTGGGCGTCTGTCTCCCAGTCCATGCTGCTTCTCCTCTTCCTGACCGTTGTCAGCTCATGGGGCCGCAGGAGCCGCCGCCGGACGAGCTGTCGTCCGAGGGCCCGCAGTCCGGCCCGCACGGGTCCGCCGAGTCCCGGACCGGGACGCTCTTGCGGGCCTGCTGCCACGCGGGGCTGGTCAGAACTGACGCCAGCGGCGTCTCGCGGACGTTGCCCGCGGTCAGGAAGCGGCCGATTTCGCAGACGGACACCTCACCGTTCGGCAGGACGGCCGCCTTGCGATCGCCGCAGCGCCCGCACAGCGACGACGTGGACGGCAGAAGGCCGCCGGAGGCGCGCCCGACCGCGCGGACCTTGTCGACGGAGGCGGTGACCCCGAGGGCCTCCATCTCGGCGCGTGCCTGCTCCGCCCGCTGGCCGTTCCCGTGGTCGACGATGGCGACGCGCAGCTTCACGCCGCGCATGAATGCTTCGCGGATCGCGGCGCGCGTGGCCGCGTGAGACCCGTCCCGGCCGGTGATCGCATCGTGCTGCGCGGGGTCATCGCTGTGGTAGGTGGTCGCCACGCGTACGCGCGGGTCCTCGAAGAGGCTCCAGTGCTCGTCACGGACCTTGTAGAGGTTCGAGTGCACCCGGACATTCAGGCCTGCGTTCAGCGCGTGCTCGACGAGTTCGGTGAAGGCCGGGTGCAGGGTGGGCTCCCCGCCGATGAACTGCACGCTGCGCGTACCGAGGGCGTGGGCCTCGTCGATGAGCCGGTGCCAGTTGTCGGCGGTCATGCTGCCGTGGTCGCGGGTCGGGCCCGCCTCGGCGTAGCACTGGCTGGGGCAGGTGAACTGGCACCGGGCGGTGAGTTCGAGCGAGAGGACGTCGAGCGGGGTGGGGGAGGGGCGGTGTATGTCCAGCACGGTCATTGGTTGCTCCTTGCTCGTCCGGCCCAGGATGCCGGGCCGGGGCGGAAGGTGTGGGCGGAACGGTCCCATCGGCCGTGGGTGATGGGCCCGGCGCGGGGAACGCCGCCGTGGGGGAACACGATCGGGTGGTGCCCCGCGCCGGAAGTGGCGCCTGTCCGGCGGCCGGGGACGGGCCGTCGACCCGACCGCCGGACAGGAGTTGTGGGGCCCCTGGTGCCGGAGCCGGATCCGCTCCGGCACCAGGGGGTGCGCCCGTGTCGGGCAGCTACGGGGGGGGGAGGGCCGCCCGGACACGGGGATCTAGAGGGTTCCGCCGAGACGCTTCTCGAACGCGGCATGCGGCGTCGGCTCCGGCTGGTGCAGGGCGAGCGTCTTCCACAGCGGCATGCCGGGAACCAGACGGTCGCTCCTGGACGGCCGGTACCAGTAGGGCCCGGGAACGGAAGGCCATGACGTGGAGTCGAGCGACGGAAGCGTGATGCGGCACGGGGCGCCGAGGCAGACGGCATGGGTGTGCTGCGGCCACCGTTCGGCCGTGCCCGGCGGGACCAGCCAGTAGAAGGATCCGTCTCGGGTGTCCTCGATGACCGGTCCGCACCCGCCCTGGATCTCGTCCATGACGTCGACAGCGGCGCGAGCTTTGAAGCTCGAGCTGGTGACCACGACGTCGAAGAGGTTGCCGCCCAGGCGCACGATGGTGTCCTCGCGCCTGGTGACTGCCAGAAGATTGCGGAGCAGCTCAGCAAGGTCGGCCATGTCGGCGGCCGGCTCGCTGGGGCCACCCGCCTCCCGCACGAGCCTGTTCATCATCTGCCCGGCGTCGGGCGTCGCGGTGACGGTCACAGGTCCACCGGCCCCGCCTGGAGCGTGGCGCGCACGGTCTTG